>NZ_CP097152.1:0-300000 GCF_023370075.1 Deinococcus sp. QL22 | reverse complement strand
AAAGACTTGGCGCGAGGTCTGTCACCAGCCGCATGAGCCGAAGCTTTTGGCCCCGTGAATGACCAGCAACGATTCTCACCACGCCACGGCAGGAGCCAAGTGCCCTGTGAGACAGGAGCGGAGCTGTGCCCCATAAAAAGTGGGGATTTCATTGACGAACTCAGGTTGGCAACGGCATGTATGGCTCCCGGTGTGCGCTCCAGCGCCCCTTCAATCTTCCGCACACAGTTTGGGCAATCTATCCCTTCCACAAAATAATCGAGCTGTGTGGGGGCAGCGCCGAAAGCAGAAGCGGAAATGGCCATGACCGCACTATGTCTGAGCAAATGCTCAGGTGTCTAGAGGCCGCGACAGACGCCGGGGAATCTCGATGCTGCTCTCTTCCCCTGCAAGCGGGACAGCACGGCTTTAGGCGCTGAGTTCGCTCAGATTGAAGCGAAAACTCAGACACATCCAATCTGGTTTCCGAATTCAGACGTAGACCGGGTTGCGCGTCGTGCCTAGTTCCACCACTTCTAGGGCGTCACCGACCCGCAAGAATCCGGTGCGTTCGCTGTAGAACGCGTGCTGCACCAAATGTTGCCCAAAAATGATGGCTTGCCCTTCTCGGCGCAACCGGGCCATAGAGCGCAGCGGCTCGGCAGACCGAGTGCCCGCCGCCGTCACATTGAGCACGCTGCACCGGGCGCAACTTTCCACCACTTCAAAGGTCAGCGCACCAATTCGGATCAGTCGCCAATAGTCTTCTTGGTAGGCGCTGCCCCCACTGACGACCAGATTGGGCCGAAAATTATGGGTGTCTACCGGACGCCCTAAACTCAGATTCAGATCGGCCACCGACACCTCCGATACCAGATGAAACGGGTTCCCATCGGCAAAGCCCAGTTGCGAGCGGTAAGGGCGGCCCTCCGGTTGCCAGCGCTGTTCTTGTTCGGGCATAAAGATCAGGTTGCAGGGTTGGCTTAGGTAAGCCGTGAACCACGCCGAAGCCTCTGCCGAAACCGATATGCCGCCCAACTGTTGGCCCCACATATCGGCAGTGGTGCGCTGTCCCAACGGCTGCCAGGGCACGGCGAGCGGTGGCATCCTCGGCGCGGTTACTGCCAGCCCGTTCTCATTCAAGGCCACCTCAATCAGGCGCATGGCCGGACATTCGCGCTGGGTCAGGGGCCGCTGCGCCGCATCAACGACCATCCAGCGGCGGTCGTGGTGCAGGCCACGCGGCCCGATCTGGGCGCTGTTCAGCGAAACGCGCCCCGCCGATTTGATCGGGTATATGTACAGGGCGCTGAGGGTCAGGGGTGTAGTCAGGCTGGGCATGTGTCGTCCTTATGAAGGGTGAAAGGTGGTGGAGGCGTTGACGATTCCCTCAAGTCGAAAACAACGATTCGTCGGGGCAGGTGTCTTCTAGCCGCTGAAACAGCACCGGAGTGACCGTGCCACCCGCCAATTCCAGCGCCAGCAGCAGCGCTCCGAACACGGGTTCATGGTGGCTGGCCTGCCAATAGACCTGCTCATGCTGTTCGCGCACGCGGGCCAGCAGCGATTCCCGCAACAGGGGCGAAGTGTGGCGCATCACGCCGCCAGATGTGGTCAGCAAGTATTTTCCAGTCAGGCCCACTTTGTGGGCAGCGGCCAAAGCGTAATCGCCCAGCGCCGCGCCATGCTGCTGCACAAGGCGCAGGCTGGCCGGGTCACCCGCTTCGGCCTCATCCAGCAGCACACGGGCCAAGCGGCCCAATTGGGCGCACGGGGGCTGCACTCTGGCTGTAAAAGAATGCAGCAAAGCGTTCACGTTGGCGCAGCCAAAATGTTCTAAGACCCGCCCGGTCAGACTGGTGGGCGGATCGATGCCGAGGTCAGCCCGGTACACGGCACGCAGGGCAAGTTGGGCCAATTGCTCGGCTCCTTCCGGCTCCTGCCAGTAACTACTGTGCCAAGTGTGGCCGTCAGCAGCACGGGCGGCGGTGCCTGCACTGGTACCGCAGACCACCGCCACGCCTACGCCCTCCAGCGACCCGGCCCGCAGCGCTCCCACCGCGTCGTTCACCACTTCGCCTCGCTCCGCCCAGTTCCAGCGGTGCAGTTCGTCGTGCAGCACGTTAAAGTCTTCGGGCCAGTCGGCTCCGGCCGCGCTGAGAGTGACCGCCAGAAAGGGCTGACGCTCTAGGCGGCCCTCCCCCATATCCTCCACCCCCGCACTCTGGCTGGCCTGCATTACAGCGGCTTCTAGGGCAGCCAGCGCACCAGAATGCGACACGTAAATATTGCTGCTGCCCGCCCGCCCCCAGCCCCGCACCCGGCCCGACGTATCGGCGATCAGGGCGATGGTTTTGGTGTTGCCCGCGTCGATGCCCAGTACCAAATCAGGTGCGCTCATGCTGCAGCCTTCATGCCCTCGCTCCCCTGGTGAAACCCTCACAGCCACGCCGCCTCATCTGCGATGACGGTCAGGGCGGTGCGGCGCAACAGCGACGCGGGCAGATCGGGTGTCTGCTGGCCTTCCAGCGTGCGGCGCAGAATCCCACGTTTGTGTGCGCCCGACACCAGCAGCACCGTTTGGCGGGCCGAGAGAATCAGAGTCATGCCCGCTGTCATGGCCCCGGTGGGTACCGCGAGGCCGTTCCAGTACACGCGGTTGCTCTCTAGACTGTCCGGCGTCAGCGTAACAGCGCGGGTGGGCGCGTCGGGCGGGCTGGGCGGTTCGTTGAAACCCAAATGTCCGTTGGGGCCAAGACCCAAGAGGGCCAGATCGAGGCCGCCCAGTGCTGCTACATCCCGGTCAAATTCTCCTGGCACATGCAGCCGAATGGTGCGCGTAATGCCCAGCGGCGCGACGAAAGAACGCTGCATCCAGCCCCATAAGCTGCGCGGATCGTCTTCGGTCAGACCCAAATATTCGTCGAGTTGAACGGCAGTGACGCGGCTAAAATCTGTTTCTCTACGCTCCACCCGCCGCGCCAACTCCGCATAGGTGGGCATGGGCGTATTGCCTGTAGGCACCAAAATACTCAGGTCGGGTTTGGCCTGCACTGCCGCGCAAATCAGGTCGGCGGCAGCGTGAGCGAGGGCCTGCGCGTCTGCCTGTATCTTCAGCGTCACGCCTGCTTGGAGGTTCCCCACAGATTCCACTACCACAACCGCTCCGGCAGGTGGGCGCGGTGGGCCTGCGCCAATTCGTCGTAGAGAGCCTGCGCTAGCGGTAACGTGCGAACCAAAGGATTGCTGGTCAGGGCTTGAATGGCTTGCTGCCGGGTGCCGTCCCACGCGGCATCGGCGGCCAATTGTTGGTATTCGCCCAGCGCTCCCAGGAGCCCACGCACAGGCGGCGGCACGCGGTAGCCCGCAATGGGCTGCACGCCCTGAAGGTTCACCATGCAAGGCACTTCCACCACGCGCTCATCGGGGAAATCGTGAATGGCTCCGCCGTTGACCACATTGGTGGGCCACACCTCGTTCTTGTCGTTGAACACAGCGTCCATCACGTCCACGGCCACTTCCAGTTCAAAAATTCCGCCGCGGGACAGCGTAGGCTCCAGCGTGGGGCGCGTGGCCGAAGCTTGCTCGTGATAATGCTGCCAGTAGCTGGGCACGTCGGCCAAAATATCTTGTGCGCGGGTGGTCGGCTTGGCCTGCAACGCCCGGCGCATCTCGTCTTCGAAGTAGTAGTACTTCATGTAGGAGGCGGGCAGGCTATTCATAGTCACGGCTAACTCCACCCAGCGGCGCGTCCAGTCGTCGGCAATGCCTTCTTCCAGCTTTTGGGCCAGCAGCGGAAGCATCGGTTGACCGTCATATTCTGCCCCACCGTCTGGGGTGTGGGCGCTCCAGCAAGCATGGTTTAAGCCCAGCATCACCGCCCGCACTTTGGCTGGGTCGAAACCCACCAGTTCGGCAATTTCGCCGGGAAAGACTATGGGGCCTTCGCACAATGACACCACCCGGATAGGCGAATGGTCGGACACCGCCTGAGCCACGATATTCACCGGATTGGTGTAATTGAACAGCGTGGCGTCGGGGCACACCTGCTCCATGTCCTGCACCAACTCACGCGCCACCGCGATCGCCCGCAGCGCCATAAAAAACCCGCCCGCGCCCTGCGTCTCTTGCCCGATCAATCCATGCTTCAGCGGAATGCGTTCGTCTTGGTAGCGGGCTTCAAAGCCGCCCGGACGGTAGCTGGACAGCACCCCAGCACAGTCGCTTAGGGCGGCCTTGCGGTCAGTGGTAGCCGTAATTTTTATCTCTGCACCCTCGGCCTCGGCCATCTTTACCGACAGGCGGCGCACGAGTTCCAACCGTTCTGGATTCAGGTCATGGAGAGCAATTTCACAGCCCGCAAAGTTCTGGGCCTGCCGAATAAACGAAGCGACGGTGCCGGGAGCGCGGGTGCTGCCGCCGCCGATGTAGGCAATTTTGACGCTGGCCATAGGTAGTTCCTTTGGAGTAGGGGAGGAGCGTTCTAAGGGGGCGTGGCCGAAGGGTCTAAGAGAAAGGCAACCGTTACGCTCAATGCTTGACCCCTCTTGATCGGGTTGTTCGCCTACAACGCGTACCCCACCACCGTGCCTGCCTGCCTCTCCTTGATCGCCGGATCATGCAGCAAGCACCTCACCCCATGCCCTTCGCTCACGTCGTACAACTTGGGCAGGCCGTTTTTGCATTCCGGCATGGCAGACGGACAACGCGGCTCGAAGGGACAACCGGGCGGCAAGGTACTCAGGTCGGGCACTTCGCCCCGCGCTTCAATGTGGTCGGGAGTCAAGCCCGCGTCGGGTTTGGGTGCGGCACTTTTCAGCAGTTGGGTGTAGGGGTGCTGCGGCTGATCTATGACCTGCACGGCGGGGCCGATTTCCACTAGGGTTCCGGCGTACAACACGGCCACGCGGTCACTCATGTAGCGTGCCCCGGCCAAATCGTGCGTAATAAACAGCATGCTCAGGCCTTCTTGATCCTTCAAATCCAGCATCAGGTTCATGACGTCCAGCCGAATAGATACGTCGAGGGCGCTGGTCGGTTCGTCGGCCAAAATTAGTTCAGGCTGCGCGGCGAGGGCGCGGGCAATGCCTACCCGTTGCCGCTGTCCGCCCGACAACTCAAAGGGGCGTTTGGCCGCGTAGGTCAGTGCTGGAGTCAGGCCCACCCGTTCGAGCAATGCGGTAACTTGCAGATCGGTGTTGCCGCGTGCCAGTCGGTGAATCTTGAGGGGCCGCGCCAGGGTGTAGCGCACCGGATGAAGCGGATTTAGGCTGGCATACGGGTCTTGAAAAATCATTTGGACGCGCCGCCGAAGCTGCCGTAGCCCTTGCCCACCCAACTTGTGCGGCACCACTTCCCCGTTCAGCCGGATTTCGCCGGACGTGGGCTGATGAAGTCGGGCAATCAGGCGGGCGATGGTACTTTTGCCGCTGCCGGATTCGCCCACCAAGCCCAATACTTCGCCGCGCCGGATGCTGAAGCTCACGTCATTGACAGCCACCACGCCACCCGATTTGCCGCGCCCCCCAAAGACTTTGCGGAGATTGACGATGTCCAGCGTGTTTGGCCCACTTGCTGATCCGCTTGCCGGCGCGCAAGCTGGAGAGTTAATGGAGAGCGGGGTTTGGGACTGGCTCAAGACGCACCTCCTGTGGAATGACCGAACTCGGAGCGTGACTCAGAGCAAGTTCTTTGGTGGCGGGCGACACTGCCGAATCGTATAGGAAGCAGGCCACCGTATGCGCCTCAGCCACGCGGAACGTTTCCAGCGGTTTCACGTCACAAATCCCCGGCATCCTCACGGCACAGCGTTCAAAAAACGGGCAACCGGGCAATGTTTCGCTCAGCGAGGGCGGGCGGCCCGGTATGCCGCTACGCCGCTCGCGTGGGCCAGTCATGGGCGGAAATGCCTTCATGAGTTGCTGGGTGTAGGGGTGGGCAGGATGGGCGTACAGGTCGTGGGCCGGGGCCTGCTCCACCAGTTCTCCGGCGTACATGATCGCCACGCGGTCGCTCATTTCCACCAGCAGCGAGAGGTCATGCGTAATAAACACGATGCTGATACTTAGGCGGCGGCGCACCTCCGCGATTTCTTGCAAGATTTGGCGCTGCACCACCACGTCGAGGGCGGTGGTCGGCTCGTCCATCACAATTAATTTGGGTTCCAGCGCCAGCGCAATCGCAATGACCACCCGCTGTTTCATGCCGCCCGACAGTTGGTGTGGGTAGCTGTCCAGATACCTTGTTTGGATGCCCACCATCGAGAACAGTTCGCGGGCGCGGGCGTCCAGTTTAGCCGGATCGGTGATGCCGTGCGCCTGCATCGCGTCGTACACCTGTTCGCGGATTTTCAACACCGGGTTCAGCACGTTCATAGACGCCTGAAACACCACGCTGAATTCCTTCCAGCGGACCTGCCGCAGGGCTTCGGGGGCCAGCACCAACAGGTCTTGTCCGGCCAGCGTGACCGAGCCGCCCAGCACCTCGCCGGGAGGATTCAGCAGGCGCGTGGCGGCAAAGGCCAGCGTGCTTTTGCCGCAGCCCGATTCGCCTGCCAGCCCCACGAATTCACCGGGGGCCACGTCCAAACTGACCTTTCGCACAGCCCGCACCGTGCCTTGCGGCGTCACGTAGCCCACGTCCAGATCACGCACGGCCAGCAGCGCATTTGGGTTGGGCGCGGGTGCAGGAGCCCGTGTGCGGCGCGAAGATTTGACGCTGCCCCAGCCGAGGCGCGGGTTGCCAAGTTGATCAATGGCAAAGTTAAGTAAGGCGAATGACGTGCCCAGCAGCGCAATACCCAGCCCTGGCATTGCCACCCACCACCACGCACCCTGAAGGAGTGCGCCTTTGGCCTGCGCCCAGTACAACATGGTGCCCCAAGTCACCAGTGACACGTCGCCCACACCGATAAACGACAGGCCCGCTTCGCTGAGAACCGCATATAGGGCCGCGCCGAAAAAATTGGCGGCGATCAGGCTGGTCATGTTGGGCAAAATCTCCATAAAAATAATGCGGCCCGGCCCCTCGCCCGACGCCACCGCCGCCTGCACAAAATCGCGCTCGCGCAGGGCCATCGCCTGTGCCCGCAGCACCCGTGCGCCCCACGCCCACCCGGTCAGGCTGATGACCAGAATGACCGGCCACACGCCGCCGCCGCGCAAAAAGGCCGCCGCGATAATCACGAGTGGCAGCCCCGGCAGCACCAGAAACACGTTGATCAGGGCGTTGATGGCTTCATCGACCCAGCCACCCACATACGCAGCGGTGAGGCCCAGCGCAACGCTGAGAATAGTGGCAATCAGTCCGGCCACCGCGCCCACCAACAGGGTCAGGCGTGCGCCGTACAGCAACTGAGAAAAAATATCTTGCCCGATGGCAGTGGTGCCCAGAGGATGCTGGGCCGAAAGGGGCATGTATGCGCTGAATTCCAGCGAATTTGGGCTGTACGGCGTGAGGATCGGGGCCAAAAGCCCCATCAGCAGCAGCACCAGCAAAATGCCTGCGCCCACTACGGTTCGGGGCTGCCTCATCAGGGTTCGCAGCCCGTTCATGCCCGGCCTTCACGGATGCGCGGATCAAGGATGACATTCAGGAGATCTACAGCAAAATTGGCGGCCAATACGGTCAGGGCAATGATGAAAAACAGCGCCTGCATCAGCGGGTAATCCAGCCCCACCACCGCCTGATACAAGTAAAAGCCCAGCCCCGGATAACTGAACACGATTTCGGTCAGGATGCTGCCCCCCACCACAAAGCCCAGCGCCATGCCAAACGAAGTAAAGCTGGGCAGCAGGGCATTTCTCAGCACGTAGCGCGTCAAGATTTGGCGCTCTGGCAGGCCTTTGGCGCGGGCAAACGCCAGATAATCCTCGCTGGTTACGCTGACCACGTTGTTTCTCATGGTCAGCAGCCAACCGCCCACCGAGGTAACGAGGATGGTAAACACGGGCAACATGGCGTGGCGCAGCAGCGACGACCACCAGCCGGAACTGAACGCAGGCCCCGGAAACGGGTCGAGTGCGCCGCCCAGCGGAAACCAGCGCAGTTGGAAGGCGAAGACGTAGAGCATCAGCAGCGCGAACCAAAAGTAGGGCATGGAATTCAGGAACAGTGCGATAGGCGGCAGCGCGTCGGCCACTGGATGGCCGCGCCGCCAGCCGCTATACAGCCCCAACGCACTTCCCAGCAGGAACGACAAAACGGTAGTCACACCGACCAAGCCCAACGTGTACGGCAACGCCTGCCAGATCACGTCGGCGACAGGCGTAGGAAACAGGCTGATAGACCGCCCGAAATCGCCGCGCAGCAATTGGCCCACATAGGCGAAGTACTGCGCCACCGGACTGCCGAGGTCGTTCAGGCCATACGCGATTTTTAGGGCGTCTACGGCGCTCGGATCAAGGCGGCCCTGATATTTGGCGAGCATCACGCTGACCGGATCGCCGGGTACGAGGCGCGGCAAAATGAAATTGAGGGTGGCGGCCATCCACAGCGTAAACACCAGAATGACCAGTTTTCTGAGCAGGTACGGCACGTTCACCACCTTTTAAAGTCGGAGCCAGGGAAGGGGGTGAAGGGCAACAGCTTTGCTCACTCACCCCCAGTCATTTTTGGCGACTCCTCCCCGATGTGTTTTGTCCGTTCAGGGCGAGAAGCAAAAACTTAGTGTTGTGCTTTTCTCCCCTACTTCGGCTTCACATTCAGGTACATCAAACGTGCGCCGGGCTGGTCGTCGGGTGAAGCGTCGTTGTAGGGGTTGGCGGCGCTGGGAAAACCCGTGAAGCGACTGGTGTTGTACAAGGAAAACTGCGTGCGGTCGGTCAGCGGCACCCACGGCATATCCTTCAGCACCGTGCTGACGATAGTGGTCATGGCCTTTTTCTGGGCGGCCTTGTCACTGGTCATGCTGAAGTCTTTGAGGGCTTTGGTGATGGCCGGATTGGTATAACGAGACAGGTTGCTGGGGGCGGTTTTGCCCACTGGGGCGCTAAATTCTGGGTTGAAGGCAGCGTTGAAGGTGTAGTATGGGCTAGAGCCGTTGCCCCAGCCCCAGCTGATGCCCATATCGTAGCTGCCGCTTTGTAGGCCACCCGAATAACTGCCCCACGCCTGCTGGTCGATGCTGGTATTGATGCCCACTTTTTTCAGGTTGTCGCCCACCACCTGCGCCATCGTAATAAAGTCTGTCCAGCCCGCGCCCACCAGGATTTTGTAGGTAGGCAGCACCTTGCCGTCTTTGCCGAGACGCACGCCCTGAGCGTTCTTCCTGTATCCGGCGGCGGTCAGCGCGGCGTCGGCGGCAGCGGCATTGAAGGCGGGCATCCCCGTTTTGGCGCTGGCGGGCAGCCATTCGGTCTGCTGGGTGGGGAATACGGCGCTGGGACTGGCCGCAGGCACCGCGCCCGCGTAGGCTTTCAGGGCCACATCTTTGGTATTGATGGCCTGCGCAACGGCCTTGCGAAAGCCTGCGTCGTTAAACGGAGCCTTAACCGTGTTGAAATACAAGAAATTGATGTTGTTGGTGGGCCACCAATAGGTATTGTTGGGTCCCTTGGACGCGTAATTTTTAGGGTCGGAAATGCCGATGTACCCGTAATCCACATCACCGCTGAGCAGCTTGAGCAGGCCCGCGTCGTTGCTGCTGGTCGACACCCACACCACCGCGTCCACATACGGCTGATTGGGCATCCAGTAGTTGGTGTTTTTCAGCACCCGAATGGCTTGCTGGCTGGCACTCTCGAACACGAATGGCCCGGTCGCTACAGGCTTGGTATTGGTGAATGTGGCTGGGTCTTTCACGTCTTTCCAGAGGTGTTGCGGCACCATCGGTGTGTTGGCGAGGTACTGGAACACAGGCGTATTGGGGGCGCTGAAACTGAAGATGAGGGTGGTGGGGTTACTCGCCTTCACCGCCGTCAAGCCGCTTTTCCAGATGCCGGAAGTATCGAGCGCCGGATACTGCTTGAGGTAGTTGAAGGTGAACGCGGCGTCGTTGGCGCTAAACGCCCGCCCATCCGTCCATTTGACGCCGCTGCGGGTGGTCACGGTCAGGGTCTTGCTGTCTTTGCTCCACGCGTATTTGGTGCCCAGCACGGGCGTCACCTTGCCGTTCAGCGAGTTGACATAGAACAGCGTTTCATAAATGGCCGAGTTGGTGGGCAAAAGGTGCTGATCGCCGGGCGTAAACGGGTTGAGGTTGGCCGCGCCCCACTGCGTCGCACGCACCACCGTAAAGGTAGATTTAGGATTTTGGGCGAGCGCCGCGCCAATCAGCAGCGCACTGAGGGACAGGGTGAAGGTGGCGGCCAACTTGTTACGGCGGGTGCTGTTCATGAGTCTTCCTCCAGAAATGAGAGTGCGGGCGAGTGGGACGGCGGGCAGAGGAGGGGCGGTTCGGTCAATCCGGCGGGCCAGTAGATTCTCGCCGTACCAGTGTGGGCGCGAAAATTTGCGGTGGGCGGAGAATGCCCGACAGCAGGCTCAGCACCAGTTCGGCGGCGGCTTGGCCCATCAGATCGGCCGGTTGGCGGATGCTGGTCAGGCGTGGATAGAGCAAGGAAGCGATCACGGCGTCGTCGAAGCCCACCACCGCCATGTCTGCGGGCACGCGCAGGCCGCGCAGGTGCAGGGTACGCAGCACGCCCGCCGCCATCAGGTCGCCCGCTGCAAAAATGCCGTCAAGTGGGTCGCCCTGATCTAGCAAACTGCCCGCTGCCACTAACCCAGACGCTTCCGAGTAATCGCCCACAAAGCGGCGGTAGCTGAGGCTCACCTGTGCGAGTTCTGCCGCAAAACCGCGCTCCCGGTCGGCACTTTCGCGGCCCTCTGCGCCGACATAGGCCAAGTCCCGCCGCCCGCAGCGCAGCAGTTCCCGCGCCGCCACCCTGCCACCTTCCTCGTTGTCCAGTTCGACGCGGTGCGGCAAATTCGGCAATTCCGGCGCCACCTGCACCCAGTTCATGCCGCGCACGGTGGGCAAACTGAAGCCTGCCTGCGAATTAATGACGATGCCGCCGTCTACAGCGTGCCGCAGCAGGTTGTGTGCTGCCCGCGTTTCGGTGGCCGCGTCGTCGTGGCTGGAAGCAAGCAGGGCGCTCATGCCGTGTGCGCTCAGTACGTCTTCTACGGCGCGGATCATTTCACCGTACAGCGGAAAAGACAGGTTGGGCACCAGCAACCCGATCAGGGAACTGCGGCCCTGTACCAAATTGCGTCCCAGTGGGCTGGGAGAATAGTTCAGTGAGGCAGCCAACTCCATCACCCGTTGGCGCGTTTCAGGGTTCACCGACTCGGCGTTGTTGAAGACCCGCGATACGGTGGCTGTAGACACGCCCGCTTGCCGCGCCACCTCACGGATACCCGCGCCCCGTGGAGCGGTGGTTGGAACGGCGGTTATCCCTCCTTCGCTCACGGCTTCTCCTGTGTTACTGGAATCAATGCTCAACCAGAAATCCACACCACAGCACCTTGCAGATTCATGCGGGGCCAGCCTTCTCTTACCAAGTCGCTAGGAAATCGTTCCTGCTTGCTCCATTCCTCAAACATGCAGAAGAATCGGCACGGTTGCCGACATGGGCGGACGCGACGGCCTCCATACAGGATGACCAACATCGCTGAAAACGTTACATTGAGGACACCTTAAATTAGTTCTTGGGGCCGGAAATGTCAAGGGATCAGCATGCAGCTGCCGTGCCCCCACCCGAGCGGCAAGAAGCAGTGTCATCGCCTGAAATTGCAACTGCTGATCTGCACTGTGCTTCAGCGCACGCTGACCACAGCTACGAGCGCTGGGCAGCTAAGGACTAAAACTGTTCCCTTAATCAGGTGTGCACCCTCCTCAACACGTTGGGGGCGCCGCGAATCAAAGTTTGCAAAGAAGTCCTGGGCACGCCAGCACAGCGCATCAGGCAAGGCCCACCCCACCTTTGTCCGCCGAACGACGCTAGCAGGCCTGGGCGTTGACGTTTCTCCAGTATCCGAGCCAACCTCTCATCCAACGCCTGAAGGGTTGTCGTGTTCTGAATGACATCTACTGACATCAGCCGCCGCATTCGGAATTGCGCCCCAAATACGCCCCAAAGTGGTGGATCAATCACGGTGTGCGTTGGGCTGAAGATCAGATCAACGCCGCCGTAAGGGCATACCAAATTGCGATGATTTGCGAGAATCATCCGGGAGGAGCGAACAGCAAAAAGGCCGGTATGAGACGGACGCTCATCAGTGCCCCGGCCTCTGCCTCGCCCGTGCTTTTGCTGTTCGCTCCTCCTACTTAGGCTCCAGCGATTCAAGGCTCCATAGGAAAGAGAGCGGCAGAATCGGCGCGGCGCGGCAGATCGCTGCTGTTTTGGGGCCAGTCGAATGAAAGGCGGCCTGTAAATGGGAGGTCGCCGCACAGCACGTCGGCCACGCCCTGCCCTTCCGTACCGGGGAGCCAAGCCGCAACAAAAGCGTCCCAGTGTGGCAATTCTTCAGTAATAAGTAGCGGGCGGCCCGAGAGCAAGACCACCACCAAGCGCTGACACCGTGCCCGCACGCGCCCCAACAGGGCCACTTGATCGGCGCTGAGAGTCAGGCTGGCCCGGTCTCCCATACCCTCGGCGTAAGGTTCCTCGGCCACCACGACTACGCCCACCTCGTATTCAGGCTCGGCGTCCAGTTGCCCGTCGGCACTGTACTGCACCTGTTCGGCCCCCAACGTGTGCCTCAGCCCGGCCAAAATGCTGGTTCCGGGCGTCGTCGGCCCGCGCCCACCCATCCAAGATACCGTCCAGCCGCCGCACTGCACGCCCACATCGTCAGCGTCTAGCCCGGCCACCAGCACCGCAGGCCCGCCCCGGCGCAGCGGCAAAATGTCACCGTCGTTTTTGAGCATCACCAGAGATTTCGCTACTGCTTCGCGGGCCAGTGCCCGGTGCGCGTCGCAACCCACCAACTCCAGCAGGGCCGGATCAGTGCGCGGGTGCTCAAATAGGCCAAGCGCCACTTTCGCCGTCAGAATCCGGCGTACAGCATCGTCTAGGCGAGTATGGGGAATTTGCCCGCCCAACACAGCGCGGCGCACACTGTCTATAAATCGGTTCAGATCAAAGGGAACCATGACCATATCGATGCCCGCATTGAGGGCGGCCACCACACAGCGGTCGTACTCGCCGGGAAAAATCTGGTCGATGCCTTCCCAATCGCTCACCACAAAGCCTTCGAAGCCTAGTTCGTCCTTCAGAACGTCAGTTAGAAGGTACTGATGCGCGTGCATTTTCAGGCCTTGCCAACTGCTGTAAGAGGCCATGACGTTCAGTGCTCCTGCCTCCAAAGCTGCCCTATACGGAGGGAGATGCACCGCCCGCAACGTCGCCTCGTCTATCTCAGCGTCGCCTTGATCTATTTGCCACGCACCCAACTTCAACAGTTCCGTAAAACTCTGATCCATATGGGCTATCGCTAGGGTTTGATCGGTGGATTGGTCAGCGTTCTGCACCTCGGCCATTGCCTCCCGGTTGACCCGCTTGGAGCTTCCCCACGTCGCGGCGGCGTCGGCCACAAAATGCTTGACCGAGGGCAGTACGGCGGTTTCACTGTCCCAGCCGTCGCCCCTGAACCCCTCGATCAGGGACACTGCCAGTTCGGACACCAGCGCCGGGTCTTGGCTGTAGCCTTCATAACTGCGTCCCCAACGCACATCCTGCGGAATACTCACGGCGGGCGCAAAGCTCCAGCGCACCCCCGTTGCCGCTACTTCCAACGCAGTGGCCCGACCGATCCGGCGCACCAAATCCGGATCACGGGTGGCCCCGAGGCCGATGTTGTGAGGGAAAATCGTTGCCCCGACGACGTTGTTGTGCCCATGTACAGCGTCTACCCCGTACAGCAGTGGAATGCCGAGGCGGGAGGCCAGCGCCGCTTCCTGAAAAGCCATTACCATTGCCCGCCAGTTGGCCGGAGTGTTGGGGTCGGGGTTGCCGCCGCCGCCGCTCAGCACGGACCCGAGGCCGAGTCGCGTTACTTGCTCTGGTGTCACGCTGTTTTTCTCGGGCTGCGTCAGCTGCCCGATTTTTTCATCCAATGTCATCTCGGCAAGCAGCTGAGCGACAAAGCGTTGTTCGGTGGCGGTCAACGGGGATGTGGGCATAGATCAACAGTACAACCGCTGCAAGCGTACCGCGCCTGCATAGTGGGACATCGGCGCTCATCTGGCCTCCGCCCCATAGGGCGTGACCTGTCTTCTCTCCTCTTCTGGTGGCTTGGCCGCAAAGAAGATTGACCCGAAGTCAACGGACTACCCTAGTCCGTTGATCTTGAAGAAGATTGCCCTTGTGGACGGCATTGAGGTGACATAGAGCGAGAGGGGCTGTCCCTGTCCCACAGACCTGAGCAACGCGAGCGGCGTCTTGGGAGGCTCAGCCGTCGTGAAGGCACGCCATGCTCTCCAGATCCAGACGAATGGCTCCAGATAACAAAGGACGCGACGCAGAGCGGCACTCCAGGTCGGCGGCTGAGCCGCCGCTGAAGGTGGGTGATCGTCGTGCGGCTCTGTCGTGAGAGGGTCATCCGTCGGCTGTGCCGCCTCCCAATACAAGAAACAGAACGCGACGCAGACGAGGTTCCAATGGCGTCGGAGGGCCAGGTCTGAGCGTGCCTGACAGTGTGTCCAGCCCAAATGCTGCTTCACCTCGCGGTAGGCCTGTTCAATTCGAGGACGCCGGGCATACAGCAGGGCGATCTCCAAAAGGGTCGCTGGCGGCGTCTTGGCATGCCACACCATGGTGTCCTGCTCACCCTCGCGGAGATTGAGAATTCAGATATTTCGTGCGATCTTCTGGCAACTCCACCGGATCCGGCGTGACGACAATCCGCCGAAAGGTCTGGTGCGGCCCAAAGGGGCTGCCCTGTCGTTCGGCGACCCATTTGATTTCTTGATGCCCATCGGCAGAGATGCGCACGAGAGGCTGCCAGGCCTCTGGCGCTGCGTGCAGCGCCAGTTGCTCTACGCTCCCCGGTTGATCTCCGGTATGCCACCAGGTATGCGAGGCCGGCAGTGCCAACACAAAGGGAATGTGTTGACGGATGAGGTGGTGCTGGAAGACCTCGTTACGCCCGTAGAAATTGTCTGCGACCACCGCCCGATACGGCCAATCGCATCGAACTGCGTCAATCAGGTCAATCGCAAGTTGGGGCTTGGTTTTGAACGCCGTATCACTGGTTTTACGTTCAAAATGATGGGCTGGCGTATACGACACGAATTTCAAGGGAATATACGCGTTTCACGTGTCATACAGCTCATGAACGGTCACGATGCCCGAATCGACCTTGCCCAAACTCCCCAAATATTGCTGACCCACATGCGCGGTGTGCGTGCCGTATTTCCGGTCGCCTGTCTCGTCAACCACCAGCACCGCGCCTCACTGAGCCCTTCCGGATCCCAAGTGCTCTCTCGCAAGAACCACTGAAGACGCTGTGCGTCCTTGTGTCGGCTGCCCGGTTGGCCCGGTTCGGTATTCGCCAGCCCCGTCGCCGTTTCGTGACCTTCCATTCCCAGAAGAAAGACTTGCAGATACGTTTGAAAGGTGACTTACTGTGTGGAACGCGTAAACGTCGAGTCGAACAGCTGGCAAAACTGCTCCAACGGTTCAGGAATGAGCCGTTGGGTGTCCATTCCCTAAGTTGCATCCGTTCCATGAGTCAACGGAGTACCACTCCTCGCCACCGCTGGAGCTGGCACCGGATCACCGATCTAGCGCCAGGGCCGATCACCGTAGAGGGCCATGAAAGCGTCGTAGTAGCGCTCAAAAGCCCGGGGTTCTGCCTCACGCTGGAGTGTTCTCGGCAACTTGTCGAGCAGGTAATCGTGCTGACGTTGCCAGTTAATCAGCTCCGGATGATGGTGCTTCCACAGATACTCTCCCGTGAACTGCGCCCCTCTTGAATGCGGCTGAGGCACAGGCAACGGGACGGCAGCATAACGGGCCACCACTTCCGCGTGGTCAGCCTGCCGGGTCGCCAGGGCTCTGCGCGCCGTCCTGCCGAATACCGGCACGCGCCTGGGCCACTGCGAACGCTTCGGTGGTCTCCATGTGCATCACCCGGTCTTTGTTGTACAGCTTGACGGCCCTGCCCCACGTGGCGACCCTGACTGCCCACCCGTACTTCACTGGGCAGTTCGCGGTCAGGTGGGTCAAGCAGCTCGCAAATCATGACGGGCGTCCAGCCACGCTCTTTCAGGTCGAACGCAGTGAGAGCGGGGGGCTTCATAGCGGCTCCGCTTTGACCTGCAGCGGCACGGCGTCTGCTCGGCAGTACAGGGCGGTCAGCCGTTCGCGGTCTTTGCTGCGGAGGTAGAACAGGGCGGCCACCACTTGGCCCTGGGCGGGTTGCAGGCCGGCCTCGGCCAACGCTTCGGTGGTGGCCAGCTCCGGGGGATGGGTTTGCTCGTAAGTGGGAATCTTGACTTTCGGCATGGGGGACACGTCCTGTGCCCGCCGGGGCGGGGTGGTGGTGATCTCTTGACTTACTCAACCCAGCCGTACGCGTGAGACACCGCGGCTTGGTAGCGCTCAAACATTCGACGTTCTGCTGCCCTGCGCATGGTCTGAGTCAGCCCGGACAACAAATGTTCCTGCGCCAGGTGCCAGACGTAGAACTCCTGCAGATGCATCTGCCAGAGTTCTTTCTGGTCAGCTGCCTTCCCGTCCAGCTCGACTTGACGCACCCGTACTCGGGAGGGAAAGCGCCTCATACCGTGCCAACGCTCTGGTATTCACGACTTGACGTGTTTGGACTGCTTTGAGCATCACCACTTGGTGGGCACCGGCACGTTCTCTGGCATGGCCAAAGGCTTCGGTGGCTTCTATCTGCACCACCCGTGTTCCGAGATACAGCTTGATCGGCTTGGGCAGCCGATGCCCGCGTTTATTGATCCAGCGCTCGTGATCGTAGGGATCCAGAAGCGCCCTGATCATTCCCGGAGTCCAGCCCCGAGCTTTCAAGTCTTGGAGAGTCAGGTAGGCGTCGGTCATGTAGAGGGCAGTGTGTCAGACAATTTGGAGGGCAGCACCAGGCGGGGAACGTGCAGAGAGGGGATCACACCCCAGTTCGGTCGGCGAAATTTTGTATGCAGTCTTCTTGGCCTCAGATACTGTTGCGCCTGATCGAAGGGCCTTGAGCCAGCCCAAATTTGCAATACGACCTTGAAGGGTCAAAGGCTTTTACAGGCTGTCTGGCTCAAGGGGAGTGACGAACAAAGCTTCCCACAGCTCTGCCCAACACACAAACTTGCCAGAATCCTACCGCCAGCCGAAGGCCTGAACAACGAACAACAGACCCAAGCCAACCACCAGTGTCCACAACACGTTCCGCGTTCTCCACGCCACTGCCGCCGCGATCAGACCAATCACCAGACGGGGGTTAAGAACATCCAAGGTGCCTGTTGCTGCCGAATGCATGAGTTCCGGCGCAACCAGGGCAGCCAGCACGGCAGCAGGCACCAACCCCAATGAAGACGTGACATGTTCTGGAAGCGTTCGGCCCCGCAGGAGCACGAGAAACGACGCACGCAAACCCAGGCTGACCAGACCCACGCCGACAATCAAAAGCCAGATGCTCATGCCGCTTTGGCCTGCGAACGCTGCACCCAGTACCCGATGGCCACGCCGCACACCGCCCCCAGAATCAGATTCAGGCGAAACGGCAGGTCATGGGCGGCCACCGCTACCACAGCAGACACGGCCGCGGCAACCACCTGCGGCTTGCTCTTCAAGACCGGCACGAGCAACGCGATGAAGCTCAGCGGCACTGCGAAATCCAGCGGCCAATGCGCGGGAATGCGCGCGCCCAGCAGGGCGCCGACAGCGGTGCCACTCTGCCAGGTCAGCCACATCAGGACAGCGGCTCCAGCGTAATAGGCGACGGGGTGGGGTTCGGTGAGAGGCCGTCCCATGGTGACCGCGTAAGCTTGATCGGTGATGCCGTAGGCGAGGAGCCAGCGTCTGGGGAGGGGCACACCGACAAATAGGGGGAGCATGGAGGCGGAGTACATGGCGAAGCGCAGGTTGACAATCAACGTGCTCAGGAGAATCAGAATGGTCGGCGCGTGGCTGGTCACCATCTGTGAGGCGATCAATTGGGCCGCCCCGGCATAGCCGATCAGGGAGAAGGCGATGGACTGAGTGGGCGTGAAGCCCGCCTGCACCGCCGCAATCCCCGCCACCATACTGAACGGCACGACACCGGGGATCAGCGGCGCAAAGGCCCGCATCCCCCGCCAGAAGGCGGGCGTGAACGGTGGAGGGTGTGGCAGGGCTTCGGTCATGGCCTCAGAGTGGCGCATGGAAGGGTTCGGCGGCGAGATTCTGACGGCTGGATCTCAGTCATACCCCCGGTCATCCGAACATAGCCATGAGGGAAAGACATTTGCTATTCCCAGGCCACGTCCAAACTCTAGAGAAGGCGTTGCGCCTATCAATCTCCGCCAGCAGTAAACCAGACGCCCCATTCGTGACGGCTTCCAGTCCGTGGAACTCACCTGATGCGAGGTCAAGACAGCGCCAGCAGCGCTTTCAGATGTGCGGCTGTCTCGCTGCGTTCATCCTGAGGAGGCCCCAGGAGCCGGCTGTGCATGTCTTGCCAGACCCCCAACGGCAGCTGCACCAGAATTGCTCCGCCGCCCCCCTTCGGAACGCAGCAAGAAGGTCAAGGTTCGGGCCAAATCGTCAGCCGAGACGGGCAGGTCTTCCGGAAGAGGCTCTTCGAGCAATCTTTTAAAAAGAAAACGTAACTGCTCAGCACACAACGACCTGTTGTGCTAAGTAGTTACGACAATCTTTTGATCGCTTCACCAAAATTTCACTACGAGGTTTTGACATATAACTATCACTACGATAAAGGTCTGAATATTGAACCTATCGACCTTGAAAAAAGCAGTTGTGAAAACTACATCTAATTCGCGTACAGGAATTTTATTTTCGCTCTTGAAATGTAATAGATTGGAGTCCTATGGATAGGGAAAGAGCTCTCGTGCTGATTAGACATCTCTCGAATCCATCCTTTCTTAAGGACGCATCAGATAAAGAAGTTTATAAAATGTCTGTAGAACTAGGGTATATCACAGGACACCCAAAGCCTATAGACGTATTATTTCATACTTTTTTTGAAGAAGATCTAGAAGATGGATTGACTCTAACGCCGGAATTTCTACTTGATTTTATGGTAAAACGGCTAGCACTAAAAATTAGCGGCAAATTACTAATACTTAAGAAGTGTTATACTAACACCGACTAATAGATGTTAAGTAACCACTCGTTACAAAGTTAAGTTTTGTAATGAGTGGTTACTTAACAGCAATTCAAAATGATTTCGTTTAACCACATTGTGTGTAGATATTCGATTCATCAATAGGGTGAATCAAACCTGACCATCTCTTTCTCTCCATTTGACCACTACTCGGATTTTCCAGACAGTTACGATATGCTTGGTCAATCAACTTTAAGGGCGAGAATAATTTATTAAGTAAATATGCCAATTCCAACAATCACAATGGTTGCTAAGATAACTACTGCTTTTCGACTCACGCTGGCTTTCTAGGGGTCAAAAGTCGGAAGTAGTCAGCAGAAGTCGGCTCTCATGGGGTGTTGTCTGCGATGAAAAATCTTTGGAACCAACTTACACCCTCAACAATACTGCAAATGCTCCCGGCTGGAGCCGGGAGCACCGTAAGCTGTTAATTACACAGACTTATCAACGGTAACAGAGGAAATATAAGTCTCTATATAGGGCGTAATCAGTTCATCTACTTCGTTCTCCGAGAAGTGCAGAGGGCCAAAAGCTTGATTCCATTCACTTAGCTTCATTGTAACTGCGTTAGGTATTTTAAAAGCTTGCGACAACGTTCCTGCAAAGATAACAGGATTTGAACGGCTATATTCACCGCTTGCCAGATTTCTCAGGAGCTGCAGCGTCTCAATCCCAGCTAAAGCTTCTCTCCTAACATTTGCAACCAATTCGTTATTATTCATAACCAACTCCTGCGTCACTTCTAAAAACTAAAATTACTCGAAGATTACTCGTACCGTGCAGTAAATTTTGTGACCACTTAGCACACGAAGGTAGGCATAAGGACGTCATTGCGAAAGATACTGACCAGGCCGTGCCAGATATTCATCCCCTGCTTGTGAAGCGTGGAAGTATAGCTACGAATGCGGCAGAAATTCATGCCACCTCTCACTGAGCGAAACCCACCGGAGACTTTGCGTTTCACGCACGCCATCCGAATGTCCCGCTCCGCTTGATTGTTGTCAAACGGCACCTCTTCATAGTCAAGGAAGCGCAGAATTGCTTCGCGATGCCTCTGACACCGCAGTGCCAGGTTGCGTCCCCGGGTCTGCTTCACCCGACCCCGCTGTCCAGGGATGGGTTCCGCTGCTGGGTTGGATGCCAACCCAGCTTGTACCAACGCGTCGAACCGCGCCAGGAACGCTGCTTTTCCCGCCAAGGTCAGGGTACCTGCTTTGTTCTCGTGGTAGACGCGTTGCATGGCGCGGCGTAGTTCCCCTGCCCAAGTTTGTCCATACCCTTCTGCCAAGTGCCGCCATTCCCTCAGAAGATGGGCGTTGCACAGGGCATGTTGTCCAGGAAGCTGGAAATAGATGCTCCAGGCGTCATGCATCAAGGTGCCCCTAAACCGGGGAAGGACGTCCATGTCCTTCAAAGCCGCGTACCCGCGCTGCTGGTGATGCCCGTACAACGTGAGCTGCTTGCAGCTCACCACATGCATCCACGCCAACGTCCCATTCACCTTGCTGCCGGTCTCATCCGCGTGCAGGACAGGTTCGCTGAGGAGCGCAGCTTTGAGTTCAGTCTCAAAAGCAGCCAGACGCCCAGCAGCCACATTCAGGTTGAGAGCAATGGTGCCATCACTGAGCTTTGCTCCACAGACGGCTTCCAGAATGTTTGCTGTACGTTTGAGCGGAACGAAGTGCACCGCGTTGAGGTAAACCGCCAGTCCATGGATGGGGGCCATACTGCACTTGACCAGGAACGTGAGTTGGAAAAGAAGCCTGCTCGCGGTGATGACAGCTCGGACACACCTTGACCTGGGCGCGGTACTCCACGGCATGAAGTCGAATCTCTGGCAGGTCCAGAACCTGCCGCGCCAGTTCATCGCTGACGATCACCGTGTCCCAGGCTTGACCACAACCACAGTGCCCGGTGACAGGAAGCGTGACGATCTCGTCAGGGTGCTCGACTATCTTCAGCGTTTTGCCTGGGTGACCCGGTTGAGCGCCAGAAGACCGGCCGGTCTTCTGGCGCTCACTCTTCGGCGTCCAGGGCTTGTCCTGGCTCGGAGGTTGATGCGAGGTTGTGCTGTTTAGCCCCAGACGCGCTTTGATCTCCTGTAACTCAGCAAGCACTTTGGCCAGCTGAGCTTCCAATTTTTTGCAGTTCGGGCAGGCGTCGTCGGAGATGTCCCTACTCTACCTGCTCCACCCAGTCCAGGCCCCCTGCTGAGCAGTCACAAGAAAACAACAATCAGGAAGGTGCATCTGAGAAACAGATCCGAGACACCTCAATTGAATGTCCAAGACCTACGCATTGGGCTGAGTAGAAGTGATCTTTTCTCGGGTTGCGAACCCCGGCTGTAACTGGTCACCTATCCGGCAAAGCTGAATTGATCGGTGCCGAATCCTCTAGAAACCCTCCGGTGGATGCAGGGAATGACTGGCCAAGGCCCGTTGGATGTCGAGCCTCGAGGCCGAAATTTTTGCAGGACAGAATTCATTGAGCACAGAAGTCAGAATTCGGCGTTTGGGGCAAGGGCACAGAAGATTGGCTCTCACAGATGAATCCATGTCCGCCGCTACCAAGGGGTGCCGTAATGCTTCCAACAGCTAACGGACGAGCGTTGTCAAGTCAGGTGGTGGCTCAGCCCACCCTCATATCCGCCGTACTTCTTGCCCAACCGGTGCGTTCATCCGGCCCAGCAGCAGGATGCCGTAGGCCGGATACAAGGCTCCCGCGGCAAAGGGAATGGCGGACGCGACGATAACGGGATCGCTGCTCATCAGGATGACGTCGGCGGTTTGGACGGCCACATCGGTTCCCGCGCCGATGGCGATGCCCACTTCAGCCTGTGCCAAGGCAGGCGCGTCATTGACGCCATCACCACCTGACGGCCTTGACTCTGCAAGGTCCGAACCTGAGCGGCTTTGTCTTCCGGCAAGACGTTCGCGATCACCGTGTCGATCCCGAGGTGCCGGGCCAAGGGGGCGGCAGTGTGGGCGTTGTCCCTGGTCAACATCACGGTCTGGATATTCAGGGCGTGCAGGGCGCTGACCACCTGAGCTGCGGACGCCCGGATGCGGCCGGAGAGGGCAACCATGCCGAGATCCAGACGTGCCCTGTGGAAGGAGGCGCAGTTGCCCAGCGGCAACGCCTCTGCAACTTCATCCTTCCCCGATCCTGACCCACTTCGAAGCTTTTCCGATCCGGTGGGCCGTCCAATCACGCAGAATGGGGAGGTGACCCAACTTGACCTCGACTGGCACAACCTCGGCTTCCAGTACATCAAGACCGACCTGCGCTACGTCTCGTCCTGGCAAGCTGGCGCCTGGGATGAGGGCGCCCTGACCGAAGACAACCTGGTGCACCTCAGCGAGGGCAGCACGGCCCTGCACTACGGGCAGCAGTGTTTCGAAGGCCTCAAAGCCTACCGGTGTCAGGACGGTTCCATCAACCTGTTCCGACCCGATCAGAATGCCGCCCGGATGCAGCGCAGTTGCGCCCGGCTCTTGATGCCGCCCGTGCCCGCAGAGATGTTTATTGAGGCATGCCGTAGGGTGGTGCTCGCCAATGAACGGTTCGTGCCTCCGTATGGCTCGGGTGGGGCGCTGTACCTGCGGCCCTACCTGATTGGTGTCGGCGACAATATCGGCGTGCGGAGTGCGTCAGAGTTCCGGTTCTCGGTGTTCTGCACTCCTGTGGGGTCGTACTTCAAGGGGGGATTGACGCCCGCCAACTTTATGGTGTCCTCGTATGACCGCGCCGCACCGAACGGCACGGGGGCCGCAAAAGTCGGCGGCAACTACGCGGCCAGCCTGCTGCCGGGGCAAGAGGCCAAAAACCAGCACTTTGCAGACTGCATCTATCTCGATCCTGCCACGCATACGAAAATCGAGGAGGTGGGGGCAGCGAATTTCATTGCCATTACCAAAGATGGACGGCGCTTGGTGACGCCCAGCTCACCGTCCATTCTGGAGAGCATCACCAAATTTTCGCTGCTCGACATCGCCCGCGATCGGCTGGGACTAGAGGTGGAGCAAGGAGACGTGTTGATTGACGAGCTAGGCAGCTACAGCGAAGCGGGCGCGTGTGGAACGGCGGCTGTCATTACCCCGATTGGCGGCATTCAGCATGGAGAGCGGTTCCATGTGTTTTACAGCGAAACGGAAGTCGGGCCGGTCATCCGGGCATTGTATGACGAACTGACGGGGATTCAGTATGGAGACCGGCCTGCTCCGGAAGGTTGGATTGTCAAAGTGAAGTAACACCGCACGTGTGGCAGGGGTATCTCTCTTTCTAGGGTGAACAAGAGTGAGTTCTCGACAATAGGTGCGAAAGCACGCCAGATTGATCCTTGGAGTGGAGGGCAGGGTGCAGAGCTGGGGAGGCCGGCGTTCTCGACGGCCGTTATGAAGAGGCCCAGGATGGCTGGTATAAAAAAAGTCTTGGGTTCTGCAGGCCGCCAAGAGCTGTCCGCCCCGTAGGATCGACCCACTGGGCTCCCCTCCCTCCCCTAATGCTTTTTAAACCGCGTGGCGCCGCCCCTGGATTCGTCTGGGGGTATTTCTCTTGGGCTTTTTCTTGATGTGGCGGCGGCTGGCACGTTGCCCACCTTACCTGTTGACTTGAGAGCGCCCAGGCTGTTCCCCGGCAGGCATGCGCAGGATCGGTTTGATGGTTTTGCCACTGTGCATGTCGTGTGCGGCTTCATTGATCTGTTGCAGCGTATACGGCTGGATCAGGCGGTCAAACGGGAACTGGCCAGCTCGGTTCATCTCGATCATCTGGGGAATGAAGGTCTGAGGGTCGCTGTCCCCTCAATGATGCCCACCATTCGGCGTCCGCTCAGCAGCGCTTGCATGGGCACGCTTACTTCAGTGCCGTACGGAGGAACGCCAAGCAGACCGCACGTATCCATTACTTTCAGTCCCTCGAACGCCTGCCGCAGGATTGCCGGGCGACCCACGCAGTCCGAAGAGAAATCCACCCCGCCCGGAACCGCCGCGTTGATTTCGGCCACCACGTCCATCTCATCGGCCCGGAAGGTGTGCGCCGGCGTCCAGGGCCTGAAGGGCGGGGTGCAAGACGATCTGAAGCACTTCAGCAGGCGCGCGTGGCCGCGAGCGCTTCGGTCACACTTTGCAGACCTTCGCTGAGCGAACTGAAGTGGTCGGGCATGGGGCAGCCTACCGTGATACGCCTCAGCGCCCAGGCAACCTCTGGAATCCCATCAGGAGGCTGGGCCTGCAGGACGACGGGGCCGTACCTAGGTCATGCAAAGGGAAGATTCCATCCCGCCTCATCTCCGTGAACCCGCAGAAGAAGGACGTGGTCTGGCTCTGGGACGTTTGTTCGCTGTGTCTCACTGAATCGGACGTGTTGCTGATCCTATAAACGCTCTCTGTCGATCCTGTGGCCCTCATCTTCATGGAAGTCAGGGGTGGGTCATATGGCTCAAGCTATACCAGGGGATGCGACCGTGGCGCCAATGTTAAACGACCTGCTGCTTAATTTTGCGTTGCTGGTCGCGGGCGCGTTCGCCATTAGCCTCACCTACCGGCAAGCCAGCCTGCGCGACTCTTGGGCACGCCTGGCTGTTCGTTACGCCACCACGGTCACGGTCGCCCTGCTCCTGCTCTTCAACAGCGTGCAGATCGGCCCGGGGCTGCTCTTTGACTTTCGTACCGTCTTGGTGGCCTTGGCCGCCCGGCGCTACGGCCTTCTTGCGGGCGTGCTTGTCGCCTTGCCGATTGCCCTCTACCGTCTGGCCCGGGGTGGCCCGACGGCATGGGTGGGTGTGCTCAATCTCGTGCTGGTGGCCCTCCTGGCAGCCCACCGGAGCGGGTGGCTCCGGTTGACCCCCCAGCCCAGCGGGTTCAGCTTGCATCAGCGGTGGTGGGTGCCCGTAGGGATTTTCGGCTGCGCGAATCTCACCACGTTTCTGGCCTTCCAAGTGACCCAACAACCGTTGATTGACGCCCTCGCGGTGTATCTCACCTTCGGTGGTCTGAGTGCGCTGGGTCTGGTGGTCGCCCACTTGGTGATTCGCAGCCGCCTGCAGTCCCTCACCCGGGTCGAGCGGCTCGAAAGCTTGGCCTACCTCGATGCTCTGACGGGAAGCTTCAATCGGCGGCGCTTCGATGACGATTACCCCCAGATTCACCAACCCGCTTTTCTGCTCCTGCTGGATTTAGATCTGTTCAAACGGATCAATGACACCTATGGCCATGAGTTGGGGGATCAAGTCCTGATTCAAACGGTGCAGGTGCTGCGTGACCACCTGCGGCCTCTCGACGGCATCTACCGGTTGGGGGGCGAGGAGTTTGCCGTGGTCTTGACACCTTGTGACCCGGACAGCGTAGCGGAGGTGGCCAACCGGCTCCGGGTTCAAGTGGAGCAACAGGTGGCGGAGCGGGCCGGACTGTGGGGCGAGACCATCACGGTATCGGGCGGTTGGGTGAAGGTGGAGGGCGAAAAACGGGGTGTACTCCGCCAGGCCGATGAGCGGTTGTACTTAGCCAAAAGCACCGGACGCAACCGGATGGTCGGAGACCAGGTTCGGGAGCGGGTGAAGGTCTAGCACAGCCGTGGGTTCCCGGGATGACTTTCCGCCTCAACGGGTCCATACCCCAGTGCCCTCCGAAAACATCTGTTCAGGAAAGGGTGTCGTCGGGGTCAAAGTTGGCAGCGTGAGCAATCCGCGTCCCTTTTGGCCTGCTTTGCCGCTATGAAGCGAGTTCAACTGGCCCTAACGGACTGGAGTTCTGGGTCAGATTGAAAGAACGACCGTTGATCTCGCCTGCCCACCTCCTCGGGAACTGTTCGTAGAAATGACGTCTGAGCCAGAGTTCAAGTCCCGAACGGGGGTTTTGGGCGATCGAGGCGATAAAGTGATTCATGCCTGGCCGAGTGCTGCAAAAGGGAAGGCTTGTGCGGGGAACAGCGGAGGCTCAAGCTACCGTTTAAGACCAAGCTGGTTTCGGCCGCGGCGGGCCTGGCGCCGTTCTCCATCAGCACTTCTGACACCTGCATTTGCAGGAGCCTTCCCTCTGGCAGCAGAAACAAGAACAGCTGTTGTCTGGGTTGCTTTGGGCAAGGTACAGGGTGGCCAAACACCGGGTGCTTCAGCGTGATCAGCCCCCTCTGTCCAAAGCATCCGCCTGCCCCCTGTCCCATGAGGGACACTGTGTGCCGGCTGAGCTCGCGCTGGAGCCGGCGGAAAAGTCCCTTCATGCCCAAAGACAAGATCCCGACCTCCCACCAGACCGACCCTTCAGACCTTGCCACCATTGACGCCTTGAAACTCGAAGGTCTTCAACCCGCCAACGGTCAAGCCGTGGCCGCCCTGTTCAAGCTCCGGACGGCTGACCGCGAACACCTCAGCGGCCTGTACCGACGAGCAGACGCCGTGCCCCTCCAGGTTAACTGGCGGCTCCAACTGCCTCCAGGGCCCGCTGAACCACAGCCGAGCAGAAAACGGCTGCCTGCATCCGCACGGCTGCTCGAGCTAAAGGCTGCCTTGCCGTCTACGAGCAAGGCAAGCAGTTGCCTCTGCGGGGGCGGATGCCACACTCCACGCCGCTCTGACACGAGCCGAGAATCTGCTCTGAAGGCCAGTTATTGATCCCTGTACAGCTGAACAACGCCGAGTTAAATTTGAGACATGTCGCTGATTTGGCAGCCATCCCAGTGGACACGGGCACAGTGAGAGGAGCGTCGCCTGTTCGCTCAGCCGCTCATGGAGGCTGGAGAACTCAATGCCGCTCAGATTGCGGAGATGAGTGGGGTCAGTCCGAGTACGGTGCGGGCTTGGCGACCCCTGCACCCGGCCCACCACGGCGGCTCACGGATGACCAGATCGCTACGCTCATGGAGCTGCTCCAGGCGGGGCCAGATCCAACTCGGTTCCCGGATGAGCGTTGGACGTGTCCCCGAGTCCGCGAGGTGATTGGGCTTCGGATCAACGTCTGGTACGACGTTGATCATGTCGGTCGCTTGTACATCTGTGGGGATTCTCCCCACAGAAACCGGATAGACGGGCGATGGAACGCTCAGAAGACGCCGTAGAGACTGGGGTGAACGTGCGCGTCCCCGAGTTGGAAAAAAAGATCGAGGCCGGGGAAACGCTGGTCTTCGCCGATGAAGTGGGCTTCAGTCTGAAGCCCGCGGTGACCCGCACGTGGGCGCCCTGCGGTCAAACGCCCATCTTGACCGCCAAGACCAGCTGGCACAAACGCTCCACCATCGGGGCGATCACCACCAGAGGACAAGTGTTGCAGCAGACTCATCCCGGCGCGATCCGGGGGCCACAGGTGCTTGCTTTCGTTCAGCACGTGCTTTGCCACGTCCCGGGCCAAGTCACCCTGCTCTTCGATAACGCCCGCATCCATAAAACGAAGGCGCTGGGCGCCTTCGTGGAAGGTGAAACACGACTGACAGTGGAGTATTTCCCGCCCGATGCACCGGCACTGACTCCTACCTTGCTTGGGCCTACGTCAAACGGCACATGCTGGGCAATTTCTGCCCGCGACACCTGCCCCAACTCAAAGCTCGCCTCGTCCAAGCATGGCAGCGAGTCCGGTACATTCGCCTCCCTGACCGCCTCCTCCATGGCCCAGAGGCGTTGCTTAATTAGGCAGGAATCAATAGTGATAGTCCGTTGACTTGCTGCCCGATAACGGTTGAGAGCTATGGTTCTGAGGATGAAGAACGCCAACCACACCAGGTAAGGATAAGAAGACCGACGTATTCATCGCACGGTTTCCCAGACTCAACCCCCTACGTTTGATAACGTCCACAATTGAAACCGCTCAGCAAGCTATGAGATAGACGGTGTCCTTTTCTTTGTAGACCCGCGTCTTTAGAAGGGTGTTCTGAAACTTATGACGTTATCAATAGGATTTGAGTGTGCACCATGCCAGGATGCTGCCTCCTGTGTCGGTAATCCAGAGGCCCACAAAGCGAACACCGGTGCCCGTCAACAGGAACTCCCGTACTACTGCCGTATCGTCTTCATCGACGTCTGTTTCCTTATAGGTCAGTTTTTTGCTGGTCAACCCGGTTTTCAGGGCGTTCCCGATCATTGCGGCGCGAGTTTCTTCATTCCAGTCGAAGACTTCGTGAGCGGTGCACCTACTTTTCTGATCTCTGGCGAGGAGGGTCAGGTATCCATGAAGGCCTGTGGTGGCCGGTGCAGAGAGTCGTGTGGCTCCAGGAGCAAGGGTGATGCCGGTCAGGGTGGAGGTGGTCCCTGTCCCGGCCAGTGCCGAGGTCAGGAGGCACAGGGCCATCAGGAGGGTGCCGCGTTTCATGAGGTGAGTATAGACTTGGTGAACTGACCTAGATTTTGTAGGGCTCGGTAGCTCACGACTGCTTCCCAGAGGTGACCGAAAGCAAAGCGCGTCTTGACCAGATCGGTGGCTGTAAATGGCAGATGGATCACACCCATGGTTCTCCTTACAGCTCGCACGCTCATGTTTCAGGCTATGGATTCGACCAGAAGCGAATCGTTTCCCATGGTAAAGCTTGCTGCCTAGGCTGGGCAGCAGGAGGTTCAAGATGCAATCTCACGAGGACGAAGTCAAAGTGCGGGAAGAAGTTTTTTTCAAAGAAGTGGAGCGTGACCGGCTAACTTTTCTGGCACAGGGGAGCCGACCCGGCATCCAGTTGCGACTTGCTGCGCTCCTGCGCCGTCTGGCATCGTATCTGGATCCACGGCCTCAGGATTGCCTCGAAGGAACCATGTGCCGCTCTGTATGCCAATAGGGACTGATTCAGCCAGGCATCCTGGGCGCACGCTTGGCCTTGAGGGGAGGATAAGATCCGGCAGTTTTTCTACATTAGGGCAGGAGCAGCGTTCGAACTGCCCTGACGCAGAATCTATGGTGGGGTGTCGTTGCTCCTAGACGCTCTTCCGGGATTGAGGTTCAGTCCCCAGGCGGTCACGCCTAGTGGGACTCCGTTGACTTCTGGGAAGGGAGTACCCTGCACCTGGTTCTTGGCCATTCAGATGGTGGCTGTGCTTGCGTGCTGGACATCCTTTAGCTCAAGAGTCAACGGAGTCCCTATAGGTAAGTGAGCCCTTCGGGGTGGAAGGTGTGTCGTTGGATGCACGCTATGTCGCGTCAGTCTCTGGCGTCTGGGAGGCTGACGCGGCTTGGAGGGCCTGCAGAGTGTCCTGCGTCTCTTCCGCCGCTGTTTCTAAGATCAGCCGCTGGGCGCTGGTGGCGTCTTGTTGCTGTTCCAGGCGACTGATCTCGGCCCGGTCTCGGGCCTCGGTATGTTCCAACTGGGCAAGGTGCACTTCGGCCTCTTCGGCCGCGTTTGCCAACAACTGCTTCTGATGGGCGTGGGTGTGGCCATCTTGTTCTAGGGTGCGGATCTGCTCTAGAGTTTCAGCGGCTTGACGTTCCAGATGGGCCAGTTCGCGTTCCCCCTGGCGATGCTCGGCTTGCCGGAACCGCTCCACGGCTTCGGCCCCCATCCGCTCCAGTTCGGCAATCTGGGTCAAGGAACTGGCCTGCCCCAAGGCTGCCGCGATAATCTCTTCCAGATTGCGGGCCTGCTCATGCACGGCCTCGCTGAGGCTGGTGAGCAGGTGGGCACTGACATGTTCCAAGGGGGTTTCTCGGACTTGGATCAAGGTCTGCTGGATGGTCAGCCGCAGCTCATGGGCCGTCTGAATCTGCGTGCGGCCAGACGCGACGATGCCTTCCAGGGTGGCCAAGTGCACGGCGGCCACGGAGCCGATCTCGGCCAGGGGCGTGGCCCGCACCTGCTCCAAGGTGGCAGCCACCACGCGCCGCAAGGCTTGGACAACCACCAGTTGTTCCCGGCCCGCGTTGATGATGTGCTCCAGCACATCTTGCTGAATAAAGCCGGCTTCGCCGACGTGCTCCCGAGCCGCTGAGGACGCCATACGTTCCGCTCGGGAATCGGGGTCACTCGGCAGGTTATGGTCTGTGGGAGAGGTCATACCCCAGTGTAAGGGGTTGCTCTCCAGCAAGAACGCGCGGCTGGGAGTCAAATCCAGGCTTGGGCATCCCATGGGGCGTCCAGCTGCAGGGGTTTGCTGAGCCGGATCACATGGCCCACCTCGTCTTCCCAAATTTCCACCAGCTGGTGAGACTGAGAGAACGCCCCGGCACTCCAGGCGACGTAGCGGTCAACGCAGGAGGTGAGCTGCAGGGGGACGCCCTCGAACTCGACCCAGACCCCATTGCTATCGCGGCCCAGCACCTTTATGCCTTGGCCTAGAACCCTATGGGGTGCGTCAGACTTGCCCACTTCTTGATGACCCCCTCGCGTCCCCTGACACGGAGTGAATGGGCCTTGTGCTGATTTGCAGGGTTTAGTGTCTGCTCCCAACGAACTTGTCTGGCCTCTGAGCACCCTTGGCCTCTGTTGACGGCGTGCGCTACTGTCGAACCTCAATCGACTTTCTTTTTGTTCGCTGCGGGGAACGCGCAGAGGTTCTGGTTTGACTTCGGCCCTGTCTGGTGCGTGAGCCCTCTGAGGTGCTCAACCTGTCTTTCAGGCGGCCACTTATAAGCCCACTGATCACGGCAGAGCGCTTATTTCTTGGCCTGTTGCTCTCGCCTCCATCGTCGCTCCGCCTGTATGGCCTCAACCTCCATCCACCGTGAAGCCACTTCAATCAGCCGTGCTTGAAGGTCTAAGTTCAACAGTCGAAATCGCTCTATACGCTCGGCCAGCTCTGCTCCACTCCCCGGTACAGGGATCTCGGACGACATCCATCAGTGAACCACTGCCAGGTGGACTCCAGACACCTTTTTCGAAAAGCTTCAGTTCATCATGGACGCCGCAACCATCAGCCCCCGCTCTTCAACTCATCCGTGATCTGGACTGACCCTTGCTCCTCTAGACCACCCCTCTCTTCAGGCCATTGGCCGGCTTTCCGCAGCCGGAGGGCTCCCCGAAAACTGGATGGCGTGAAGCAACGGTTGGCCGCATTGACCTCAGCGCCCTGACGGCCTGACACAATTTATGAGGGAGAGCGAAATCTGAGCACCCAGCCGCCTTCTAAAGCGTCCACAGAACTGACATGCGATTTCTTGCGACGTCCGGGAGGCGCCGGATCGGCGCCTCCTTGGAGCGTCAGGCGGTTGAGTACTGCCTGCCCCCGGCTCAGCGCGAAGTGGACGCCGCGTAAACCAAGTTTCAAATAGCTCAGGGCGCGGTTCCAATGGGGATCAATGGTTCTGCGCACACCCTGCTGCACGAGCTGGAGTCCTTCGGAGACGAGCAGGAGCGTGGCCACAGAGATCACCAGGATCAGGCGTTCGAGGCTGGCGGCATCACGCAGTTTGGAGTCCTCCAGACCGAAGAGGCCACTCTTATCATCCAAGAATCCTTCCTCTATTTGGAAGCGCTCGCCGTACTCAGCAAACGTTGCACGACTGGTGGGTTCATCGCTCACCACCTGCCACTGCTCTGGGCCGTCCGTGGACGGCCCAGAGCACATGCACCGGCCCAAATCGGTGTCCGGTGATCGTGACGTTAGGAAGCAGCGCGTTTCGCGCGCTGCGAGTTTGATTTCCGATGGTGCAGACCCGTTGCCCGTCTGGAGCGGCCAGAATCAGGCTCGATTTGATGCGGATGCGGAAGTGCCATCCGCAGACGCGGAGCCAGCCCATCAAGGCCGTGTCGCAAAACCCCGATCCGCCAGGAGTCGAACATCGTGCAGCCCAAGAAAATCCAGCAGGCCTTTGACCTCGGCGAGGACAGGCAGGAGTTGTTCGGTGCCGACCTGAGCACTGGCATGCTCTAGGACGGAGACGAGCGGTACCGCGCGTCCCCGGTAGAGGACGGCCACCCGGATCAGACAGAAGCGTCCGAACAGGATGCTGGTGTCCAGCGCCAGCGTCAGGAATGCGGGCCCCAATCCCGCAAGGCTCGGGTAATCAGGGGCCATACACACTGCCAGGGCGATGGCTGGATTCTCCAGCCACCGTCGGCAGCGACGTTCGGTGCTCTGGGCGACCGTGGCCTGGGAGTGGATGTGCGGCAGCCAGGAGGGAATGGAAACGCTCTGGGACAGCACAAGCCGCTGACCATCCAGGCCAGCGTACGGGCGTTGCGGACGTCGTTCCACAGGGCGGGGTGGAGGTGGGGCAGGATCGCTTGGTACAGTCGGGGGCGTCCCCGGCATTTTCGGTCTTCACAAACAGAAAGTGTCCCCTACCGGGGACGCTTTCTCATAAATTGTGTCAGGCCATCAGCCTCAGCGCCTGGTCTCCCCTGACCACCTCTTTTCGCGGTCACTTGTCTCTTCCCGAAGATGAGCTTGCCTCATTTGAAGTGAGCAGCCACACTGGAAACACGTCACTTGAACTCTGAGGGCGTTTCTGAACACTCAAGCGAAAAAGGTGGCTTAATTCCTATGTCCCAAGAGCAACCTCACCCTGATCCCCAGGAGCAAGCTCTTCAACGCGTTGTTGAAGAGCTTGAAGCACAGCTTCAGGATAGGCAGCAACAAGGAAGCACGCTTTTCAGCGAAGCGCCTGCTCCCTACCTGTTACTGAACTCACAAGGCCGCATCCAGGACGTCAATCTTGCTGGCGCCTCACTGCTTGGACGCGCCCGCGAAGTCCTCCTGGGGAAGCACTTCGGCCAATTCCTGATGCCTACTTCCCAGGGGTCGTTGGATCAGCTGCTCAGTCAGGCGTCGCAGCAGGGACTCAGTCACCGCGGTGAAGTTCAACTGCTTCATGTGGACGGCACGGTGTTCGAGGTGCTGCTGGATCTGAACGCCGAGAAGGCCGCGGGGGAATTCCAACGCTTCCGCCTGGTCATCACTGACATCACGGCTTACAAAGCCGCGCATACTCACCTGCTCAATGACGCGGAGTCCCATCAGCAGGAGGCTCAAGCCCACAGTACCCGGATTCGGGAGTTGAATCAGGAGCTGGAACAAGTCGTCACGGTCTTCATTCAACAACTTCACCCGCCGCTCACCCGGGCCATGAATTTCCTGGGCCTGACACGCCGCACCCTCGGCGACGCCTCAGATGAGGTCAAGCAGCCACTCCTGAACACAGAGCGGGCCGTTCAGCAGGTGATTGCCCTCATGGCCTCGACGGAGCGGTACATGCGAATGCGCTCCATGCGCGTCCGGTTGCGATATGTGGACTTGAACAGCGTGTTCCGGGAAATCCGCAAGAATGCTCAACCGTTGCTGGCCGAGCGGCAGATTCAGATCACCAGTGATGCGTTACCCACTGTGCAGGGCGACACTCAGGCGCTCTATCTGATCTTCGACGAGTACATCGCGAACGCGCTGAAGTATACCAAAGAGAAGGACTTGGCCCGAATTCATGTCCTGGTGCGGGAATTCGACTCTGAGTACCACATTGGCGTCGAGGACAACGGCAGCGGCTTCAACATGCGCCAGAGGAACCAGTTGTTCCAGTTGTTTGGGCGCCTGCATTCGTCCAAGGTCTATGAAGGTACCGGGGTGGGTCTGGTCACCGTACGCCGATCCGCTCAACGCTTCGGGGGCCGCGTCTGGGCAGAAGGCAAAGTCGATCAGGGCGCCACCTTCTGGTTAGCCTGGCCGAAGTCCCCGGTGATTCGTGAGTAAACCTCACGTGACTTTCCTCACCGTTATGGATTTTGTTCGCTCTAAGGATGGTCACCCATGATTGATTTTCCCCTCGTGGTCATTGGGGCTTCATCGGGCGGGGTCTCCGCCCTGATGAAGCTCTGCGCGCAGCTGCCCGGTGACTTTCCAGCCGCAGTTCTGGTGGTGCAGCACACGTCACCGGCCTACCCCAGCATGCTGCCGAGAATCCTGAGCTCCGCTGGATCACTGCACGCCATCCATCCCCGGGACGGTCAGTCGCTTCATCCTGGACTGATCTACGTCGCCCCCCCAGACCATCATCTGCTGGTGAAGAAACAGACCGTGGCGCTGACCAGGGGACCCAAGGAAAACCGTTCCCGACCAGCGATCGATCCCTTGTTCCGCTCGGCGGCCCTGAGCGCCGGAACCAGGACGATCGGCGTGGTGCTGACCGGGAATCTGGACGACGGCACCTCCGGCCTTCATGCGATCAAGCAGGCGGGTGGCCTGACGGTGGTTCAGGATCCGGACGATGCTGAGTACGGCTCGATGCCGCGGAGTGCGCTCGGAGCCGTCAACGTCGACCACAGGGTGCCCCTGGATGAGATGGGGGCCTTGCTGACCACACTGGTACAGAACCTGCTCAGGAACCCGGGTCAATCCTCAATGAGCCCTGAAGAGCAACGCCGCCTGGAAATCGAAGTGAGCATCGCGGGTGAACGCCACGCCCTGAGCCAGGGGGTCACCCATCTGGGCCCGCCGTCGCTGGTGACCTGTCCGGACTGCGGGGGCACGTTGATGGAGCTCAAGGAGGGAACGGTGACGCGCTTCCGGTGTCATACCGGGCACGCCTATACGGCGAACAGCCTGTTGTCACACGTCAGTGGATCCATTGAGGAGAAAGCCTACACCGTACTGAGAACTTTGGAAGAGGCGGTCATCCTACTGGGAATGCTGAGTGAGCAACGCCAGCATCAGGGGGACGCTCAAGGCGCAGAAGCGTTGCGGGCCAGCGCGCGCGAGGTAGAGGCCAGCACTCAGAGCATCCGCAGGTTGGCGCGGGACAGCAGGATCCTGAGCGGCGAGGAGGTAGAGCGCCCCACTTCCGAATGACGGAGCAGAGGTTTTCGCTGCCGAGCAGGACTGTCTTGACTGTCCGCAGAGGCCGGCTGCAACTGAGGCCGCGCGGTTTACTTGACGGACAATGGAGACACACTGTCACGGCGCCGAATCCCGCCGAGCCAGGCACATCGTCCAATTGCAGCTGGTGAGGTCATCGCCATCCAAGACGGAACCGGCTGCCAATGAGAAGATGAAAAATTCTGTTTACCTCTGGGTGATTCTGTTTCCAAGGCTTTACCTGGCGAACGGCTAAATTTTGGCCAACCTACCATGCGGGAGCTCTGAGCTCCCGTAGCTTCTGTCCGCGGTTGACGTGACAGGCTGCTCAACGAATTTCGTCGGGAACGCGGCGAGTACACTTTCGGGCAGCACGTCAGGAGGGTAGTGCTCCAAGAGATTCTTCAAGCGGCGTTGCGAGCGTTCGCCGATGAGGTGAGTGTCGACCAAGGCGTGGCGTAGCCAGGCGCCGAGTGACGGCGTTGGTGGTTGTATCAGTGATAAACGTCTGGCATGGCGCCTCGAACCTCCGCCATGGACTTCCAGTCGTGACGGAAAGCGAATTGATATTTGTAGGTTTTGTTGAGTCTTTCCAGGATTCCGGTGCCGCCTGGCTGGGACACTTTGGAGCGCACCCAGAGGCCGTACTTCAAGCAGCCCTGTTGAAAGACCTCGCTCGTGAAGTCGCTGCCGCCGTCACTTTGCACGAGGATCGTCTCCGGGTGGCCCTCGGCCCACAGGACGGCGACGGCTTCGTCCAGCGTGAGCTAGCAAGGTGCATCGATAGACTCCGTTATGTGCTGAAAGACAGCACGACCGGCAAGGTGTGCTACCGCAACCAGGGCGCTTGCAGAGCCGCGCCCTACATCACCCTCTCGGCGGACAGCACAACAGCCGGGAAGGAGACGGCGGTCATTCACCGTCCGGAAGAGGTCGCACATGTCGTGTTTGCAGCGTGCAGCGCCGTGGAAAACGGCGTCGGATCATTTGCGGGGTACCGGCCGGTAGCCGTGTTTAAAGATGACCTGGGACAGGAAGTGCGCACACCAGTCCTCGGACGCAACCACTTCTCGTTCTGGGTGGCCTTGTTCGCCGTAGACCTGACCGGCGCGGAAGCGAAGATCAGTCATCTGGGGCGTTATTCCAGCTTCGGCACAGAACGCAGTCCACTGCTGCACGCCAGTGGCAAGCTGGAGATGAACAAGGGCGTGACCGAGTTTAAAGGCCGCTGAAGGCGGTGAGGACAGCCGGCATCCTGGCAAGCCCTCACCGACTCCAGAATTGACTGGAACCGGCCGGAAAGAGGTCAGGCTATCAGGCGGGTGCGCTCGCAACTGCGTTCAAGCAGGAGGAGGTAGCCAATGCTGTCCGGCGACAGTCGTCCAGCGGCATTCAGGGCGCGCAGAGTCGGAAGATGATAGAACTCGCCGTCGTCACCGCGGATCAGATCGTTGACATCGAAAGGAATGGATTTTAGGCCTGCCGTCTGATCATCCATAAGCACTCCCTCAAACTTCATGGGTAACACATGAAAGTCTTCTTTAAGTTCTCTAAAGCATACGTGTCTCTTCTGTCAGCAGTCTGACTGCAGCAGGGCAGGTGGCCTAGACGCACTGCAGCCAGGTTGTCCGGTCAGTCAGGGACACCGGGTTCTGTTCCTCCTCTGCGGCGATCATTGCCGGACAGGCGGTCTGGTTGTCTCTCAGCTGCCTGAAAATGTTTGATGGGCCAACCGCCGAGTCCCCTTGCCTGAAGACGTATCCACCTATGCCCAAAGCTCACCGAGCAACTGTGCCCTCAGGAATTCCGGTCAGGGTTCCGGAAGCAGCGCGAGCGCACAGGTGGATGCTCGATAATCCCTCAAACTCCCGATCAAGCGATGGTGGAAGAGCCTGCTGGACGCAGGTTGCCGCCGAATACCACGTCATACGACCTACGGCGGTAAATCGGTGGTGGAACGCCCCTCACGGCAGTGGGCACGCGCTCCCAGGAGCGTTCGCTCTGCAGGCACACCAGTCGGCTTCAGGCGCTGGCAGAGTGACCCACAAGGGTGGAGGGCGTGGCCCTGACTAGACTTTCCCAACTCGGTACGACGGTCTGTGCTGCACTCCAGCGAAACCACCCGCAGGGGCGTACTCGGTGCAGAAGCATCCGGCAGGGTTCTGGCAGCTTAACCGCAGTAGGCTGTCCGTCCGTGACCGACCGCAAGCCCTACCGACACCGTTTTCCGCTCAGTATCATCCGGCACGCCCTTTGGCTCTCCCACCGGCTTTCCTCTGAGCGAGCGCGATGTCCAAGAATTGCTGCACCAGCGCGGCACGATCGTCAGTCACGACACCCTCCGCCAGTCGAAGATCAAGTTCGCGCCGCTCCTCACCGAGGAGCTCCGCCACCGGGAACCCTGCCGGGGTTCCCGGTGGTTCTTGGACGAGGTGTGCACCGAGATGGGTGGCAAGAGACACGGGGTGTGGCGGGCCGCCCTAGAATCCGGCGCGGTGCTCGACATCCTGTTGCAGCGCCACCGGTACACCCAGGCCGCGAAGACATTCAAAGAATGTCTATTCGTCCACTACGATGTCCCAGACGTCATTCATACCGACAAGCGCTGGAGCTACGGGGCGGCCATTCGAGAAGTTCCCGTGCTCCACGCTGTGGAGCACATCCAAGTCATCTCAACGGCGCGCTGCCATACCTTGACCTGGCAATCCCATCGGCCTCCCCGGGATCAGGAGCGAAGTCAGTTGGGCTTCAGGAAACCTCGACGAGCGCGGGAATTCTTGGCCCGACATGCCCGCATTTCAACTCTCCACCCGCACCACTGTCCCCGCGCTCAATGGAAGAACGAATCAGTCCAAGGCCCACCTGGCTTGGCAACACGCCGTTGATCCAGCGGTCTGAACTTCAGATCGCCACTGGGTAGATTTGGCTTGCTCAATATTAAGTTACCGGGAATAGATAGCGTAGTTTTTGGAGGTTGTCTACAGTGGTCGCCCGTTCGCCGAACCACTTCACACCTGGTGTGAAGCTGGTTTCACGTACGTTTCGCCCAATGGCTGCCCTGATCTCACGACGGCCAGTCCTGTCCGTAACAATTTATGCCCAAGCGCGATCAAAGCCACCTTGGGTGGCTTTCCATTGGCTCGCAGACGACGATAGAAGTCACCCAGGTGCCCTTTGTTTCGCGTGACACTCCAGGCCGCAAGGTACGCCGAACGCCTCAGGTGAGCATTGCCCGTTTTTGAAATGCGCCCTCGGCCTTTCACACTCGTACCCGACTGAAACGGAGAGGGAGCAATGCCAGCATGAGCTGATCTTTGCTTGCCGGTTTCCAACACCGCAAAACCCTCCGTTTCTGCCAACACCGATGCTGCCGTGAGCAAGCCGAATCCAGGAACGCTGGTCAGCAACTCAAAGGGCTCACGCAACGCGTCATTCGCGTGGATGAGGCTGCGGATGGCCGTTTCGAGCTCCAAGATCTGTTGCTTCAGCAGGGCAATGCGCGTGTTCAGCAACGCCACGACGATCTGGCTTTCATGCTGCCGGCGTTCTAAGGCGTGCAATCGGTTCTGATCCTGTGTCAGCGCTTCGCACAACGCCGTGCGTTCACGGACGAGTTGCTTGAGTTCCTGCAGCGCTGTACTGGGCGGTGACCAAGGTTTCGGCCGCATCATGGCGCCATACAGGGCAATGACCGCTGCGTCCATGCGGTCGGTCTTGCCCCGTTTGAGTGTGGCGCGGGCGAAGTATTTGATGCTGGTGGGATTCACCACGCTGACGGTACAGCCCGCACTGAACAGGACGTTCGCGCACTGCTCCCAGTACACGCCGGTGGCCTCCATCACCACGTGCAGCTCCGTTGGCGTCACACCGTGGTGTTGGGCCCACTGCAGCAGGCCCTTGAATCCAGTGGGCGTGTTCGGGAGGTTAGGGAGTGACTGTTCCAGGTCGTCGTTGAGCCGTAAATGTGCGTAGAGAGAGTCTTTTCCGATGTCCAGGCCGAGGGCAAACATAACAACCTCCTGGAGAAAGGGGTGGAGCAGGTCGGACTCTCTCGGCACTGGCTCTTATGGTGCAGGCTTGGTGGCCTTGGATAGCGTTCAGTTTTCGAGAAGAGCGCCCGAGCCGGTCCGGACTATTCGACGGTCTTGCTGGACCTGGGGTTGACGCGGACTTGGCGGCTCGGACTGGCCTGGCAATCTCCATTCTGATCAGGAATGGACCCAGACGTACTACATAAGGGGTTGACCTGAGCGGCGGAAAATGCGAAAGGGACGGTGCTCTGGGCCGTCCCGACCTCACTTTTCTAACCCTCAAGGTCGCTGTCCCCTTGCTCAGTCGCTGAACCCTGCCTCACACTCCACCGAAGCGCATCCACTTCCCCGATGAGAAGCGATGTTGATCTCATCGGGGTCGCGATCCTCCCACCCCTGCACAAGGTCGCGTATTTCAGCCGCTGGTGCCGCTTGCTCCTGAATCAGGCACGTGACTCGTTGCGGTCAATTTGGAGCCTCGAGCTGTGTCTAGGGCCAAACTTGCGCTGCAGGCGCACACCCAGTAGGCTCAGGAAGAGCGTTGTGCGCTGATGTCCGGCTGCTTGAGACAGGGTGATGCCACGCCAGGAGTGGCTCGAATGAGCGTTCAATTCAATCATGTCCTCCTCGCCGCCCGTGACCGGCAGGCCTCTGCGTCCTTCTTCGCGCACCTGTTCGGCTTGCCCGAACCGACCTCTTGGGGGCCTTTGACCAGCGTGAGCCTCACCGAGGGTGTGCATCTCCAGTGTGCAGAGCCCAGGGTGGAGGAGATTCAAATGCAGCGCGTTGCGTTTCTCGTGGACGACGACACCTTCGACCAGAGTTACACGCGAATACAGGCGACTGGCCTCGAACATGGGTTAGATCCACAGGGCACGCAACCTGGGCAGATGAATACCCACCACGGTGGACGCGGCGTGTAGTTCAAGGATGCTGCTGGGCATGGTTTAGAAGTCATCACACGCCCATACGGCTCGGGCTCTTGATCAGCCAAGGGGACTTCAATCACCGGGAGTACGGGTAGCTCGGAAGACCATCAGGTGCTGAGATCGCAGAATTTCAAGTGGTGTTTGAACATCTACACCACCTGATTGAAGGCAGCTTCCGAGGACTATCGCAGAGCAGGATATAGGCACAATGGCCCATGGGCTGGACACCACAGGCGATCAAGCTTAAGGTTGATATATATTTGATCTATCAAATACATATCAATGAGATTGAACAGGAGTCCAGATGAAGCCCCTCCCCATTGTGCACGTTATCTACGGTCCTCAAGGCGCCGGCAAAACCACCCACGCACGGACATTGACCACCCAGACCCAGGGGGTGCGGTTCTCCATGGATGAGTGGATGGTCACCCTCTACGGCTCGGATCTGCCTCAACCACTTGACCTGAGCTGGGTCATGGCGCGCGTTGCCCGCTGCCATACTCAGATTTGGACTATGGTTCAGCAACTCGTGACCGTCCATATCTCCGTCATCCTCGACCTCGGGTTCTTGACCACCGATGACCGCGAGCGTGCCCGGCAGTTGGCCGTACAATGCGGCGCGACACCGACATTTCACCTGATTGACGCGCCAGCCGATCTCCGCCGCTCACGTGTGCTCCACCGCAACGAGATCCAAGGCGAAACATTCGCCCTGACCGTCACCCCAGCCATGTTCGACATGATGGAACGGGTATACCAGCCACCAACCGCGTCAGAATTAGCCGAAGCACTTCATGGAGCAGGAGCACATGTCTGAGCCTGATCCGGTCGGACGTGACACCCTTCAATTCTGCCTCAACCTAAACCGGGCGACCGCCGTCCTCACCCGTCACATCGATCACCGTCTCAGCGCCTTGCACGGGCTCAGTCTGAACGACTTCACTGTCCTCTACTTCGTGGCTCAAGTGCCTCAGGGCAAGGTGCGCCGCAGCGATCTGGCCACGCAGCTGGGGTTGACCGCCTCGGGGGTGACGCGGCTGCTCCTCCCTCTGGAAAAGATTGGCCTGATCACGCGCCTGCCAGACATCCGCGACGCACGCATCAGTTACGTCGCCCTCACCCCCACGGGCAGTGAACTGCTCAGCCATGCCCTCTCCTCTGCAGCCCATATCAGCGAGGACCTCATCGGGCACGTGCCTGCGACGCAACTCCGGGCGCTCTCCGCGCTCCTTGATTCTTTGAAGTAAGCAGCGGCAACCCATATTTTTACTCCAACCGCCAGCACGTTTCCAACCTCAAGCTGGGCCGAATCACCTCTCCCCACCGCAATCACACCACGAGAGCGGCTGAATTCCAGTACTGGGGGTCGCTTGTGCCGACGCGTGACCACCCTCGCGGCAGAAACGCTGGGCCAGTTTTGTAAGATAGGCACTTCAAAGCATCGACGATTCCACCACCTGTCCGGCTTGCTGAGCCTCTCCATCAGCTCGCCCACCCCCAACGCCAAAAACCGCCTCCGCCTGCCAACCAAAGCTGGGGCAGGGACGCCTATTAGTGGAGTGTGCGGCGCGTGAAGCCTTCCGAGCCTTTGGGCGGTAACCCCTTCATCAGTTCCACCTGAACGAGCGCGGCCACATCCTCTGTGATTTGTTGCTGTGTTTTCTGCTTCCATTTCATCGCCACAAAAGGCAACACGACCCCAGCAATTGTCGCCGTTTTGACCTGATAGGTCTTGACGGTGACGGTAAATACCTCAGGCATCACGGCTGGCGAGCCTTCCACGTAGACGGTACAGTTCGTAGGAAGGCGCTCTTCAAGGTCTTGCTTGAGCTGTTCCAGGTGGACAGCACTTGGAAGGGTGTGGAATGTCATGTCCAGCAGTGTAGGAGGAGGTGTCTCACAGCCATCTGACGCACATTTGTGCCTTCTCCGCCGTCTCCATCGGCCAGGAGTGTGTGCCCGGCGACCCATAACTAAATTCAACCCAAAAACCGCCCCCGCCCTTAGCCACAGCTGGGGCGCAGGAGGAAAGCGCTCCTCAGCTGTGGCCGGGGTCTGCATCGTCTGAAGGCCGACCATGCGTGCCCGGCCCTGTGCTGGGATTCGGGCGTTCCTGACCCTGGTGATCTGTGGGCTCAGGTTGACCGTGCTCTTCCGGCACCGCTTCAGGCTGACGGGTCTTTGTACGCTGCTCTTCTTCGTCATGACGCGTCATCTGTCACCTCCACTAGAATTTGGTCTCCTCTAAGACTTCGACTGTCCTCTGTTCACCTTGTCAGAGGATGCAAACCCCGTAAAGCGGTCTTGAGCGTTGAGGCGCACAGAGGGCGTCAAGCTTGCCGGAGCTGTCCGGTATTCCTTGCGCTTGACGGCCAACGGGTACGCCGCTTTAATGCCTGCGGTCACCATGTCTTCCAGCAGCCCAACCAACGGACGCACCATCGGCGCTATTTCAGGATACTGGACGCCGTAGACACGGGCTTCTGCACGGCGACAGAGGCAGGCATCGGGGTGCTGATCCGGGTAGATGCGGCATGAGCGCGTCGGAATTGGAGGTGTCTTACCACGAGTCGAGACACTTGCTCTTGGGAACGAATGCTCGTGGTTTTGTATGTTCTCCCCACGCTTCGGCGGGAGTAGGTCTTCCCAAACGCCAAGGTACCCCCGCCATGATCGGCCGGGCTTCTGTCAGTAACAACGGCCCCCTACGCGAGAGCTTGGCCGTGCCGGAGACTGGACTGGAGGGCGGATGCGATCTCTGACTTCGTCCGGCCGACGACCTGCCGGGCGAATGCTTGATCATCACGCGGCAGCGTGCCCACTTCCTGGGCCGGGTGCTGGAGTCGGTTTAGCCCTCAACATCACTCGTGTACTCAATCTATAAATGCTGGTCAGGGATCGGCATCCTTAAGACGGCTCGGCGAAGCAGCCAGGGCAGAACGCTTCACACTTATGAAGCTATTGGCAAGAAGCACTTCATTGTAGGAAATCACGCTGTTTTAGCCTCAGCCATGAAAGTATTGACGCATAACGGTGAGCAGGTGCTCGTGGAAACTGGAGACCGGGTCGTGACGCTGGTGCACTGCTCAGATCGCTATATCGCCCATGACAACGCACTCAGGATGCACGGCGGTGAGCACGTACAAGTCTGGGAGGACGAGCGGGGCACCGTCATTCGCCTGAGTCAAGCCAGAACGCCCGGCGCCCTATGGACGGCCCAAGCCTGGGTCTGAGCTAAAACCCACTCTCCGCTCTCCTGGTGGGTCACTTGCCACGGGCGTAGTCTTTGAGGATGCCCCGTGTCCAGAAAAACCCGCTGCGTGCTCTAACTGAGGAGGAACGCGCCACATTGGAGCGGTTGAGCCGGTCGTATGACACGGCTGCGATCATCGTGAGTCAGGCGAAGACATTACTCGCCGTTTCAACCGGCGTCAGGCACGTCCCGGATTGATACCCCTCATCCCCAAGCTGCTTTGGCCCTCCTACGGAGGGCCAAACTCTGTTCATGTCACACAAGACGCTGAAATCATGCTCATTGGCTGGACAAATCTCATAGCGCACAGTCTTGCCGTTCAGGCCACTCTACGCATGAAGTTTGAAGCCGTAGACGGGTTCAGCCGTGCTCAATCCGTACCTCGCGCCCTTGAATTTGCAGCGTGGTGCTCGCTTGAACGTCGATACAGGAAGGGGCTCGGAGTCCACGGCACCGAAGTCCAGTTCCTGGACTTCGGTCGCGAGCTGCTCAACCACCGGGTCAAGCGGGCCAGCCGAATGCGGGCCTGGGTCCCGGACGGAAAGTGGGGGAAGTGATTGAGCTTGAGAAAGCTCCACCAGCGGCTGAAATACGGCACCTGATGCAGTTTTTGAAGAAGGGCAATCGCCAGGAGTTCTGCGTCTGAGATTTTTTCGTGTGGATGAAGCAGGTTCGGTGGAGTGTAAGGAAGGGTTCAACGACGGAGCAGGGGCACAGCAGTGGAAAGCGGCAGTGAAGTGAGGTCGGGACGGCCCATAACACCGTCCCTTTCGCATGTTTTACCCTACAGGTCAACCCCTATTCGCGGTGATTAAAAAGTGCGTCACCGCGCCCATCGTGGGAGCCAGCAAGATGCCGCACCTCGAAGATGCCGTGGCGGCCCTCAGCATCCAGCTCACGCCAGCCGATCTTCAGGCGCTGGAGGAACCATCCCGTTCTGGGTAGCTGAGACTGGGCTTATCCCAGAGGCCAGATCCGTCTGTGTGGCCCAGCTGGGTTCCGAAAGACGGCATGATAGAGGAAATGACGGACGACTTAACGCCACGCCGCTACCTGCAGGTTCAGCAGCGTCTTCAGGAAATGCTCGGAAGCCGCGAGTACCAGCCCGGCGACAAGGTGCCCTCGGAGCGAGAACTGGCCCAGACTCTCAGCGTCAGCCGCATGACAGTGCGCCGGGCGGTCGACAACCTGGTCAAACAGGGGCTGCTGGAGCGGGACAGCACGACCGGCACGCGGGTCAGCACGCCCAAAGTCCGGCGACTGCTTAATCACGCTCACCTTCACAGCATCACGCAGATGGTGGCGGCCACAGGGGGGCGGGCCGGAGGCAAGTTGCTGGAATTCCTACGAACCGCGGCTCCGGCCAATGTGGCGTCCAAATTGCACCTCGTTCCCGGCAGCCCCGTGGTGGTCATCCGCCGCCTGCGCCTCGTGGACGGCGTGCCCTTTTGTCTGGAAACGAGTTATCTGTCGGCGGCGCGGGTTCCGGGCCTGGCCGCCGAAGACCTGCTGGAAGGCGGATCGCTGTATCAGATCCTTGAAGAGCGCTACGGAATCGCCGCCGCGCTGGGGGAAAGCGTGATCGGGGTCTCGTTCGCCACTCCGCCTGAGGCCGAAGCCCTCAATCTGGCCCCCAACCACGCCGTTTTGCTGTACCGCTCGGTGGTGCAGGACACCTCAGGCCAGCCGTTTGAATACCTTAAATCGGTCAATCACCCACAGTTGGTGGTGTTCAACATCGGCGAGGGCCGCGCCGTCGTGGCACAGGAGCCCTGAACGCAGGCTCTTGACCGGAAGCCTTGACGAACCCAAACAGTCCAGCGTATGCTTGGTATATACCAAGTAGACCAAGGAGCTGTATGCTGACCCCCGAGACTGTCCCGTCCGTTGTTGCCGCCGCCATCGACCGCGATCTGATTGTCAGCAGCCTGCAAGGGGCGCTGCGGGCCAAAGACGAGGCGGCTGCACTGGGCCGTGAGCTGGCCCATCAGATCGACCGCATCTATTTTGTGGCCTGCGGTGCGCCCAACCGCGTCATGCTCAGCCTGGAGTACTGGCTTGACCAGGCCCAGACCGACTTGGTGGTGAAGCGCTACTTTCCAGCAGAATTTCTGGCCTTGCAGCCCAAGTTGGACGAACGCACCCTGGTAGTCCTGGCTTCCAAATCGGGCACCACGCAGGAAACGGTTCAGGCGGCACAGTTTCTGAGGGGCCAGATCTGCCGCACCGTGGTGGTCACCAGTACCGCAGACAAACCCCTGTCACAGGGCGCACAGCATCTGCTCCTGATGGGAGAAACCGAGCAGGCCCATACCGGGGTGTATATCGTGTTGCAGGGGCTGGTGGCCGGGCTGCTGGATGGACGGCACGGGTACGCCCTCTATGAACCGCTGATGCGTTCGCTGGACGCCCTGCCCGGCGTGCTGGTGGAATCGGCGGAACTCAGTGACGCGCGGGGCCGGATCGACGCCCAGACGTACCGCACAAACCAGACCTTTTATCATCTGGCGTCGGGGCCGGTGTTTGCCACTGCCTACGTGTTCGGCGTCTGCATGCTGATGGAAATGCAGTGGGTGCATAGCGTTCCTTTTGAGGCCGCCGAATGGTTCCACGGTCCCTTTGAGATTCTGGATGAACACACCCCCGTCTTCGTGCTGCTTGGAGAAGACCCCAGCCGCCCTCTGGCCGAGCGGGCGTTGGCCTTTTGCCAGAAATACACCAGCCACGTGATGGCCTACGATTCCCGCGACCTGCCCATGACGGGCGTGGCTCCCGAGGTTCGGGCGCTTCTGGCCCCGTACGCCCTTCAGGCTGCCCTGAACCGCTTTGCAGAACACCTTGCCGCCGAGCGCCAGCAATCTCTGGACACCCGGCGCTACATGTGGATCACGGAGTACTGAGATGGCCCGCTTGCTCGGAATGGGGGACAATACCGCTGACCTGTACCTGAGCAGCGCGACCATGTACCCCGGTGGAAACGCGGTGAACGCCGCAGCGCTCAGCGCGCGGCTGGGCCACCCTTCCAGCTACATGGGCTGTGTCGGCACAGATCCGGCGGGCCACCTGATTCTGGGGGCCCTGAGGGCCGAGGGCGTGGATATCACGCACTGCCGCCAGATAGAGGGCCTGACCTCCTGGTCCAAAATCGAGCACCGAGGCGGCGACCGTCATTTTGTGGGCAGTGACCCCGGCGTGCAGGGCCAGTGGACTCTCGACGATCAGGACCTCAGCTTCATTGCCCGCCACGACCTGGTGCATACCAGCATTTACAGCGCCTTAGATGAAGTGCTGCCCCAGATTCGGCAGGCCGCGCCAGTGCTGTCCTACGATTTTTCGTCGGAATGGACTCCAGAGCTTCTGATTCAGGTCTGCCCCCTGCTGGACGTGGCTTTCTTATCGGCGGGCGAAGGTTCGCTGGAAGCGGCGCAGGCTCTGGCCACAGCGGCGGCGGAGCACGGGGCGCGGGTGGTAGTGGTGACCCGTGGTGCGGAGGGTTCATTGGCCTTGAGTGGCGGGGAACTCTACTTCCAGCCCAGTCTTCCGGCGCAGGTGACCGACACCCTCGGGGCTGGTGACGCCTTTATTGCCGCCTTTTTGCAGCAGTGGGCCGAGCATCAGGACATCCCAGCGGCGCTGAACGCCGGTGCCCAAGAAGCCGCCCGCAACTGCGCTACCCCCGGAGCGTTTGGGCACGGCGCGCCCTTTCCTGCTCACCTTCTTCAGTCCACGCCCCTTTAACAGCTCAGCCCCTTCTAAGGAGAACAGAATGTCCCAGTCCCGGATGTATGCCCTGCTGGTCGTGTCCCTTGCGAGTGCTACGCTTCCTGCCCAGGCGTCTTCCCTGTCGCAGATCAAAACATCGGGGGTGCTGCGGCTCGCCACCGAGGGCAACTATCCTCCCTTCAATTTTTACAAAAACAAGACCTTGACTGGCTTTGAGGTGGAGCTGGGCAATGCGCTGGCCCGTCAGCTGAACCTGAAGCCGGTGTGGACAACGGTGGTGTTTGAAAGCCTGCTGCTGGGGCTGAACCGCAACCGCTACGACCTGGTGATCGCCTCCCACGGCATCACCCCCGAGCGGCTCAAAGCGGTGGATTTCTCAGCGCCGCACTATTGCAGCGGCGGCGTGCTGGTCGCCCGGCCCGGCGGACCCCGCACCTTGGCAGACCTGAGAGGCAAGGTGGTCACCATGGGCGTCAACACCACCTATCTGGGCTACGTTCAAAAGCTGCCTGGCATTGCAGGCGTCAAGACGTTTTCGACCACCAACGACCAAATCAACGCCGTGCTGAACAACCGCGCCGATGCGATGGTGCTCGACCGCTTCAACGCCATCGATGCCAGCAAGGTACTGCCCGGCAAATTGCAACTGGGCGACATCGTATTTCCTGAACGCATCGGCATGGCGATGGACAAAAACAATCCCGAGTTGCTCAGCGCGGTCAACAAAGCCCTGGCGACCCTGATGGCAGACGGAACCTATGCCAAGCTCAGCGTCAAATACTTTGGACAGGATGTTCGTTGCCCAAAGCCCTGAGCGAAGCAATGGGGAGAAGCAATGAAAAAACCAACACAGTGAAGCTGCAAGAGCGGGCAGGTCATCAAACTGCATGACCGGGAACCCCGCCCCGGTTCCCGGTCATGCAGTTCTTCCGCAAATAGGGAACTGAACTTGATACACCACTCTGGATAGGGTTGGCGCTCATCCCAAGGGCGCCGCCTATCTTTTTTCGGCTTGGTGTCGGTAAACGGCGTGTCTTTGGTGGCCCGGCTCCAACGGAGGGCAGCGTAGAGGGCGCGTGCTCCGGCGAGCAGGACGCCGACAGAGGCGGGGGATTTCCCGGCAGTCTCCATGGCCCGCACCCACAGGTCGGTGTCTTCGGCTTCCGGATGCAAGACCTCGACCGCGTTCGCTTGGGCATAGCTCAGCCAAGTGCGGGCACCCAGCCGGTATTTGCGCAAGGTTTCAGGACTGACGTGGCCGTGCGTCCGGACAAAATGGGCTTCGAGGAGGTCGAGCAGCGTGGCGGTGTCGCCTTCGGTGACAGCAGCCACGGCCCGTCGCCTCCGCTCTTCGGGGCGAGGGCCACCCAAGCGCGGGAAGGGGCCAGAGTTTCCTGCCGCTACAGTTCCAGCGTCATCTCTCCCCCTACCCAAGGTCTCTGATCCGCCAGGGTTCTTGAGGCTGCCTCACCGGATCAGGTGCACTTGAAACGGCAGGTCTGGAATGGTGGCCCAGCCTCGTTCAGCGGTCAGGACGTCATGCCCCAACGCGTCCGCCGTGCCCAAACAGGCCGCGTCGCCGAGGCTCAGTCCATACGGACTCTTGCGGGCGTAATAAAACGCGGCTCGGGGACGGCACTGGGCATCAAAGGGGAGTTCAGAGACCAGAGACAGCAGCGGATCAAGCGCGGCCTGCACCTGTTGCGGAGTAAAGGCCCCACGTCCGACCAGTTTGCCCTCCAACTCGGTGAGCGTCACGCTGCTGACGAAACACGGTCGGCTGGCGATCACCTGCAGACTCTGCTCTCCCCCGTCCTCGTCCAGCAGATAGGCCATCAGGGCACTGGCATCCAGAAGCACCCCTTACCAACCCTTCTGTGCCGCCTCGGCCTGCCGGTCGGAGAGCAGTTCCGCCGTGAGGTCAAGCTCGGGAGCGCCTGTCTTCTGCAGGGAGCCAAGCAGCGCTGCCGCCAATAGAGAGCGACTGGTCAGGCGGTACCCATTGCTCTCTTTCAGGAGGATGACCTCATCGCCCTCTTTTAAGCCAAGTTCGGCACGAACATCCGTAGGTACCACAAGGCGTCCCTGTGCCTGTAATTTTAGATGATAGGAGAGCATCACAGTCATGCCTGATTTTAACAGACAGGGCACAAGCAACACTCACTCCCACCGCTTTTCTCACCCTTTTGGTGAGACTTGCTTACCAGAAAGAGGAGCTTCGAATGACAGATCTGGAAAAGGTCTGACATACTTTTTGGTGCCCTGACACCATGACGGCCAAAGTTGCGCATGAACGCCCAAGGTCGCGTTGTTGTGCCTGTCCAAGTGCGTGAACGCCTCAATGTTCCTAAAGGTAGCGAGTTTGTGCTGTATGTGGATGGGGAACGCATTGTGATGGAACAAAAAGGCGAAGCGCGGTCACGCCTCTTCGCCCTCGGCGCCCAACTTGCCCCCGAAGACGTGAATCTGACAGAGGAGTTCTTGCAAGACCGCCGTGAGGCTGCGCGACGTGAAGGAGGCGAGTGATCATTCTGGATGCCAGCGCCATCATCGCTTGGCTTCGGCAGGAACCGGGCGCAGATCAAGTGGACGCGGCCCTCCAGAATGACGCCGTGATCAGTGCCGTTAATTTCGCCGAAGTGCTGAGCAAAGTCGGTGAGCGCGGCGGCGACGTGCGGGCCGCTGCGCGGGATCTGCGCATTGAAGGCCTGCAGGTCGAGCTGATGTGTCGGACTCACGCGCCGTGGTGTCTGCCAGCGCTGACGGCGGAGTGTGCCGCCGGTGACTGGTGGGTACCACAAGCCCCCTGAACAACGTTACGGTGGCCAGCAAGATCACCTTTCAGGACGGCGTCCGGAAGTGCACGGGCTCCAGGCACCCTGGTTACCCCATTCTTCTCGGGGTTACTGTGGCCAGATCCGGTTCATCCACTGTGCGGGACGGGTGGCCTCTCCGCGCACCCGCAGTTCCAAGTGCAAATGGGGAGCGTTGCTGACACCCTCGGAACCCACTTCTCCGAGCTGCTGCCCCCGGCTCACCGTCTGGCCCACGCGCACCAGCACGCGGCGCTGGTGGAAGTACAGGCTGGTGACCCCCAGGCCGTGATCAATGATCACGAGGCCGCCGCGAACCGGGTAGTTGCCGGCGACGACGACGACGCCGGCATTGACGGCACGGACGGGTGTCCCAGCTTTGGCGAGGTAATCCTCGCCGTAGTGGTACACAACGGGACTGCCGGCGGTATAGGTGCGGGGTTGACCAAATGCGCTCGCCGTCAGCCGGGTCGAGAGCGCGACCTGGAACGGTTGATTCCACTGTTGGGCCGTTCGCAGGGTGTAGGCCCGTTCGACGGCCTCCTCCTCGGCTTTGCGGGCCGGATCCTGCATTCTGCTGCTGATACTTGAGGGCAGGTTCAAATGCTGTGTGGCTTGTCTTTGGTCCGTGACCGGAATGGAACCCCGGATCACGTCCTGTCCCACGCGAATCTCGTACACGACGGGCGTCGACTTGCCCAACACCACCCGTCCGAACACGAGTGCCCCTCCGGCGGAACTGACCGGCTTCAGCACCTCGTTCGGCAGGCGAACATCTTCACCCACCTCGCTTGGAAACCGCACGGTCGCCTCCTGCACCCGGGATCCCGAGAGGCGCAACACGAATGCGTCACCCATACGAACTTGAGTTGGAGCCGTCACGGTGACGCCCGCCATCTGCTGCACAGCAGGAGCAGCTGAAGAGAGTTGCAGGATCTGGCCGACCTGGAGGGCAGGACTCTGAAGGCGGTTGAGTCCCGTTAACTCAGAAACGGTGGTGCCCTGCGTTTGGGCAATGGAATACAGGGTGTCGCCGGGCTTGACGGTGTACGTGCCTGAACCCCAGGACAGGAGAACCGCGAGCAGAGCCACAGGAACATTCATAGCCGCACTATGCCCGATCAGACTGGGGAAGGTGGAACCTCTTGGCCAGCGACCACCCCGGCTTGCCCAGTGTTAGGCGGCGTTTTCAAGCAGAATCTAGCCATGATCACAGGAACCCCATGATTCAGACCCCCCGCCCCCCAACCAGCCCCTCAATGCAGACCAGCGCGGCGCACCGGACTCAAGGCCGCCGCCCCTTCCTCCAGTTTCGGCAGGCCACCCTCCTGGTGCTGGCCTTGCTGAGCAGTGGGGCCAGCGCCTACACGGTAAAGCCGGGCGATACCCTGTACAGCCTGGCGCGGGCTCAGGGAACGACCGTGGCGGAACTGATGCGGCTCAACCGCCTGACCAGCACCGCCCTTGAAGTCGGACAGGCCCTCCAGTTTCCTGGAGAAGTGCCTGTTCAGACGCCGGCCACTCCCCAGACCGAGCAATTGGTGGGCCTGACGGTCGTGGCTCCTGCCACGCTGGAGGTGGGGGAGGCGTTTGTCCTGAGGCTGGGTGGACCGCGTGCCGCTCAAGCCACCGTACGGTTTCTGAGCGAAGAGGGCGAAGACGTCCAGCTGCCGGGCGAGGCGCTGCAGCCGGTCGCCTTTGGAAACGAGTTTGTGGTGCTGGGGCGGGTCGTTCTCGGAAAAAGCACACCGCTCGTCTATGACATTCAGGTGGGCGAAGAGCGTCTTCGCGGAACAGTCAAGATCAGCTCACTTCCGCAGCCGATCCAACGCCTGAATCTTCCGGCCAGTCTCAGCAGCAAGTTGGAAGCTTCCGCCCGCAAAGCAGAGGACACGGTGGTAGAGCAGACCTACCTCCGGCGAACGCCTCAGGCCTGGTCGAAGCCCTTTCAACCCGCACTGAAGGTGCAGGGGCAAAGTACCGCCTTCGGCCAACCCCGGATCTATGTAACGGGCGGACCCGTTCAATACCACTACGGCATAGACTATCCGGCCCCCGCAGGCACACCTGTGACGGCCATGAATGACGGAACGGTGGTGTTAGCTGAGCTATTTCCCGTGCGGGGTGGTCTGGTGGTGATCGACCACGGTGCGGGGGTATCCAGCCTGTATTTTCATCAGCGCAAGCTGCTGGTTCGGATTGGCGAGCGGGTTCAGCGCGGGCAAAAAATCGGTGAGGTCGGCAGCACTGGCCTGAGTACCGGCCCGCATCTGCATCTCGAACTCCGGGTCAGAGGAACCGCGACAGATCCTGCAGGCTGGATGAACCGCCTCTGGCCACAGTGACCCTGCTCGCCCGGCCTGAGGCACTCGATCTCTGAGAGCTTCGCTGGGTGAAACCCCAGGTGTTAATCACCCGCCGGCTATAGGGCGCTGCCTTCACGGGGCTGAGCCGTACAACAAGTCTGCAAAAGGGAGGGCTTATGCCCCATTGAGGCGGCGGTGATGGCCATAGCTTTCGCAACGCAGTAAGGTTTCCTCTTGCCAACACCTTCGCTCAGGATTGAACGTGCTGGTGGCCTGCGCACCACTGGGCTAGTCTGCTTCAGGAACGAACGTCTCTGGAGGTACCATGACCCCTGAATTCCCCGCTCCCGGCCAGGTCTTTCTGCCCGGCCCCATGCCCCGATTTGGCCTGCCTCGCTACCTGGGGCGCCAGGTACAGGTCGCCCCCGATGCCCCGATCGGGATCTTCGGCCACGTCATCTGCCCAGCAGTCCTGACCCCATCGCTCCTGGCCCACGTCCCGCGGACGGCCATCATTCGTGACTTCCACTGCGTCACCACCTGGACCGCGCCCCGGGTACAGTGGGAGGGCTGGCGGTTTACGGACGTGTGGGCCGCTGCGTTGGCGGACTCCGCACGGCCAGACGTGACGCACGTGATGGTCAGCGCCCACGACGGCTACCAGGCGTGCGTCCCGCTGGAAGAATTGATGCAACCCGACGTGCTGCTGGCCGACCACATGAACGGCGCCCCGCTGACGCCCGCTCATGGGGCGCCCCTGCGGTTGATCGCGCCGCAACTGTACGGCTACAAGAACATCAAGCACCTCCGGCGCCTGGAGCTGCTCCCTGCGCCAGTCACCAGTCTTGCCGGGCGGCTTCTCTCTCACCCGCGCGGCAGGGTAGACCTGGAAGAACGCAGCGCAACCGGCGTATCCCGCTTCTGGCGGTGGGTATACCACACGCAGCTGAACGGGTATCTCCGCGGGGCCCGCGCGCTTTCGGAACAGGGAAGCCGAACGCGAACAGGCGCGGGTGCGGAAGGCAGCGCGATGACCTGAAGACAGGATTGGTCTGGACAAGCCTGCGGCACCTCAGACCACCGACAACGGGCAGGAACCCGGCTGGTGGTGACGGCGTCCAGGATGGACTGAGCCTTTTTCCGGAAAGACGTCGACTCAGCTCAACCTATAAACTTGTCAGAAACCGCCACGAGACCTGGCGACAGTGGAACATCCCTTTTGCGCCGCTCCTGACCGAAGCCCTGCGTTCCCGAGAACCCCGGCGAGGTTCTCGGCGGCATCTGATGGAAGGGTGCGTCAAGGTCGGTGCGGTGAGGCACTGGGCAGGGCCAGCAGTTGACGAATGGGGCGACGTACAGGGCCTCCTTTTTCGGGAACACCGGGAGAGCGAGGCTGCCCACGCCTTGTTCGTGCGCCTGTTGGGGAAGACGACCTGCCGGACATCATTCGCAGCGGCACGTTGTGGCGTGATGGGACAGCGTTGCGCCACCCACCTGAACGCCGCGAGCTTGGCGGCAAACGCAGGACTTCCTGGCCCGGCACGCCCGGGTGGGTCTCCCACTTCCACCGCCAGACCCGAAGCGCTGTACCGGGCATCTGGAGGAAAAACCACCCCTCCCCAGCGGTTCTCCTGGGGCACCGAGCTGAAGTGGCCAGAACCCCCCACAGATAGCTGTTTAACTTCCTAACGCGGTTCAGGAGGTTGGCCTGTCCTTGGCTCCCCCTCAGGATTCACCGACCAGCCGTTGCAACTCCTCCAGGTTGGCCACCACGACCCGGCGGTGTTCCAGACGAATCAGGCCTAGACGGTAAAACTCTCCGAGCTTGCGGCTGACGAGTTCCGGTACCGTGCCCAGCAAGGCGGCCAATTCACTGTTGGTGGGCAGCTGAAAAGAAGTCTGGGCGTGTTCCAGCAAGTAGATGGCCAGGCGCACGCTCAGACCGCTGAAGACCAGCTGATCTATGCGGTTCAGCAGTTCTGCCTGCCGCCGGGCGAACGCCCCGATCACGGCTGCCGACAGGTCAGGAGAGGCGAAGACAGTGGCCTGTACCACGTCGGCGGGCATTCGCAGAATTTCTGTGGGGGTCTGTAACGCCTCGGCACTGGCAGGATAGGTGGCCTGCCTCTGAAAGGTCGCGATGGCGGCGACCATCTGCCGGGGGCCTTCGACGTGCAGGGTCAGTTCCCGGTAGCCGTCTTTAGACATTCGGAAGACCCGCACGCTCCCGCTGACGACCACATGCACGTACTCGATGGCGTCTCCCACACGGAACAGCACGCTGCCCCGCTCTAGCGCCTGAAATTCGGCCTGACGCGCCAGAGGACCGAGTACCCCGCTGCTTGAGCCGCGAAAGATCGGGAGTTGCAGCAAGATCCTTAGGGCGCGGTCTGTCACAGTCGGGTCATGCTAGCGCCCCAAGTCGTCCGCCCACTTCACGGCAACGTTTCAGGCGGCGTCATGGGGATCAGGGTCACCAGAAAACAGGTGTCGTCGGTGGCCGCCCGCAGTTCAATCGGCTCGTTCGCGTCGAATCTGAACACTTCAGATCGGCTGAGGGTCTGCATCCCCCCAAAAGTGGCCGCCAACGTTCCACTCAGCACCGTAATGATTCCCCAGTGCTGTGGGTGGCGGTGACTGGGTAGGCCCTGGCCCGTTTGCAATGTGAACAGAAGGACGCGTCCGTGCGGGGTGGCGCAGAGAATCTGGGGCGGTTCGGCCCGGTTCATTGGTCATCCTGTTGATGAAGGGCGGCCCGCTGGAGATTGACCCGCATGCGGCGTGCCAGCGTCAGCAGGGTGTGCGCCTGCGTGGAGGGCAACCGCTGCTGCCCGTTCAGGGTGTCTTGCCAAAGCTCCAGCCAGCGGTCAAAGTGTTCGGCCCCAATACCCAGATGGCGGTGGGCCAAAGCAGGCTGCCCCCGGTAGTGGCTCGGGCTGCCCGTGACCGCCCGCCAGAAGCCAGCCAGCCGAGCAATGTGCACCGGCCAGCCCGCGCCGGGAAACGGCCCCAATTTGGTACGGAACACCGGGGCCAATAGGCCGTCCTGCATGACCGCGCCGTAAAAAGCCCACAGCAGCGCACGCAGTTCGGCGTCGTCCAGAGGGCCGTGTGCCGGGCGCGGGCCAGCTTCGGAAGGCGTGGTAGGCAAGGTCGGGTTGATATTCATAGGCCGAAAAACGCTTTGTTGATGGCGATGTAGGCCATTTCTTCTGTCGGTACGTCTTCTTCCGGATAGATGGCACTGACCGGACAGGCGGGCACACAGGCCCCGCAATCGATGCACTCGTCGGGGTGAATCAGAAACTGGTCGCCCCCGTCGTAGATGCATTCCACAGGGCAGACTTCCGTGCAGGCCTGATCTTTAACGCCGATACAGGGGCTGGTGATGATGTGCGGCATGCCCCAGCATCCTCTGGCGGGGCGGCGCGCGCCATGACTTTGGTCAAGGGCTGATGGTCAAGGCTGCGCTGTGCGTCAGGTCTAAAGCTATGCGCCAATCGTCAGGCCCCGCTCGCGGCCCCACACCGTCTTGACGAAAGTCATGGCATTGGGCGGCAGTGGGGAGGATGCTGGGGCATGGAGCGAGGGGCCGATGAAGTGTGCAGCAAGTTTCTGCACTCGTCCGGCTCCCCTCCGAATTCAGTCCACGTCCCACGGCTGTCACGCCGCCCCCTTCCGCGTTTCATTTTCATCCAGGGCTGAAGTCAGGAGGCACGACATGCTACAACCGACAGCATCCACGGCCCCGCCGCCCTTGCGTCTTCAGACGTTGGGGCAAGTGGGCGTCTGGCGCGGCGAAATGCTGTTGCAGTGGCCTGCCCGCAGCGCCGAAGAACTCCTGTGGTACCTGCACGCCCACCCGCTCGGCGCGTCGCGGGCCACCATGTTGTCTGACCTCTGGGCGCAAGAAGATACGCCTGCCGCTGCCAACCGCTTCCGGGTCAGCCTGCACCGACTGCGGAAAACACTGGGCCGGACAGACGCCGTGACCGAGCAGCAAGGCCGTTATCTGCTGCACCCGCAGGTGTGGGCCGCCAGCGATTTGGCGCAGATGCACCGCGATCTGAAAGAAGCCCACGCTGCTCCAGACCCACAGGAACAGGCGGCGGCGTTGCGGCGCGTCATCGCCGGCAGTGAGGGCGACTATCTGCCGCATATTCGGGGCGATTGGGTCGAGGAAGCCCGGCAGGGACACCGTGCCGCGCTGCTCCGCGCCCGCCTGGCCCTCTCGGCCCTCTGCTGCGCCCAGCGCGAGTGTGCGGCGGCAGTAGACCTGCTGATGCAGGCTGTTCAGAACGACCCGCTGATCGGGGAAGACCACCACCAACGCCTGATGGGCTGCCTGACCCAGACCCAGGGCCGTTTCAGGGCGGTAGAACATTACCGCCGCTACCGCCTCTATCTGCGCGACGAAATTGGAGATACGCCCATGCCCGACACCGTGCAGTTGGCTGAGCGCATCAAAACGGGCGAGCGCCCCTGCGTGTTCGCTGAGCTGGCTTTCCACGCCGCTTTGGGCTTGACCGAGCAATCAAGTGAAGTGGAATAGGGCCGTGCCACTGGCCTAAAACCAAATTCCAGCCGCAATCAAGTGAGAGGCAAACGCTCGTCGGACTCGGTTTCATCTCTGCGCGTCCGGCGCACTCTGCTGTCCTGCCCCGCATCACTCTTCGCCGTAATGCCCTGGTAATGGGCACGCGGAAGCCTAACACCATGGAGTCCCACCCATGACCAAACCCGCCCTGACTGAAGCTGCCCTGACTGAATCCAAAGTTCAAACTGTTGTTCAGTCCCCCGGCCCTCCGCCCCCTTCCCCGCCCCTGACTGCGTCTGCGGTGGTGCCTTGGGGCACCCTGATGGTCATCGGCGTGCTGCTGCTCTCTGTTTTGTGGCTGTGGACGTTGGTGCTGGGGATTCAGCAGGGCCGGGCGTAGCGGATGGCCCGCCTTCCCCTGTTGCCCGCACCCCGGCTCGACCATCACACCCTGGAGCGCTACGAAACGATTTGGCTGGTCATCTCTGTGATTCTGTCCGTGCTGCTGTTTACAGGCGTGCTGGTCAGTTTCATCAGCGGCACCTATCAGGCGGTGCGTGACAACGGCGGCGTCAGTGTGGGCCACCACATCACTGGAGTCGAGGGCGGGCGGCTCGATCCCCGCGCCCTGGCCGCCACGCCGTTTGCCACACCGGGCCTGCGCGAAAACGCAGACGGTAGCCTGGAGGCCTTTATCGTCGCCAAAGCCTTCGCCTTCGATCCCGCCGTGCTGCGCGTGCCCGCCGGACGGCCCATCACCATCCACCTGACCTCTGTGGACGTGATGCACGGCTACATGGTGCTGGGCACCAACATCAACGCCACCGTGATTCCCGGACAGGTCACCAGTTTCAGCGTGACCTTCCGGGAGCCGGGCACGCTGGACAGCGTATGCAACGAATACTGCGGCATCGGCCACCACAACATGCTGGCCCGCGTGATCGTGACCGGGCCGGACACCGCCACATCCGCAGGAGAGCAACCGTGACCATCACCCTGTCCAGACCTTCTCGGCCTGCCGCCGTATCAGAGGACGCGGCTCACCTGACGCGGCTCAAAACCGTTACGCAGTACTACGTCGTCACCGCGTTCCTGGCCCTGTTCATCGGCGTGCTGATCGGGCCACTGCAAGCCCTGAACTACGGCGGCATCAACGTCTACGAGTTTCCGATCCTCAAGGCCCTGCTCAAATCCTACTATCAGGGCCTCAGTCTGCACGGCGTCCTCAACGCGCTGGTGTTCACCCAGTTTTTCATCAGCGGTTGGATGCTGTACCTGCCCGTACGTGACCTCGGTGTCCGCATCAATCTGCGGTTTGCTTGGTTCACGTACCTGATGATGACGGCGGGGTTGCTGCTGGCCGCCGTGCCGCTGCTGACCAATGAGGCCACCCTGCTGTACACCTTCTATCCGCCGATGCAGGGCAGCCCGCTGTTCTATATCGGGGCCGCGATCATGGTGGCGGCCAGCCTGCTCGTGGCCGGGCAGGTCATTTGGGTCTGGTGGCAATGGAAACGGGCGAATCCGGGCCGCGTCACGCCGCTCGTGACCTATATGTGCGTCGCCACCTGGATGATGTGGCTGGTGGCCTCGCTGGGTCTGGTCACCGAAGTGGTGGTGATGCTGATCCCCTGGTCGCTGGGCCTGACGGCGGGAGTAGACCCACTCCTGGCAAAAACCCTGTTCTGGTGGACGGGCCACGCCATCGTCTATTTCTGGCTGCTGCCCGCCTACATCTCGTGGTACGCCTTCGTGCCACGCCACGCCGGGGGGCGGCTGATTTCCGAACCGCTGACCCGGCTCACCTTCGCCCTGTTCCTGCTGAACAGCACACCCGTAGGCCTGCATCACCAGTACAGCGACCCCAACATTTCGGTGCTCTGGAAAGTGCTGCACATGTTCCTGACCTTTTTGGTGGCCGTGCCCAGCCTGCTCACCGCATTTAGTGTGGCCGCCGCCCTCGAAGACGCGGCGCGGGCCAAAGGCGGGCGGGGCATCGTGGGCTGGATTCGGTATCTGCCCTGGGGCAACGCTATTTTCAGCGCCCAGGTGCTCGCCATGATCTCGTTCATTCTGGGCGGCGCGGGCGGCATCGTGAATGCCAGTTCTACCTTTGCCCCCGTCATTCACAACACGGCCTGGATTCCCGGCCACTTTCACATCACCGTGGGCACGGCGACCACGCTGACCTTTATGGGCATCATGTTCTGGCTGATTCCGCACCTGACCGGCAAGCGCCTCCCCAGCATGAAACTCGCGTCGGCGTCAGTGTGGACGTGGTTCCTCGGCATGATGGTGTTTGCCCTCGGCATGCACTGGCAGGGCCTGCTGGGAGTGCCGCGCCGGGCCCAGATCAGCGCGACGGGCGCAGATGTGTACCGCGACCTGCCTATCGCCGTGCCGCAACTGCTGACGGCCATCAGCGGCGTCATCCTGCTGGTCAGCGCTCTGATGTTCTTTTATGTCCTGTTCCGCATGCTGCTCTCGCCCCGCGTGGATCAGGGAGAAGTGACCACGCCGCTCCCCTACAGCGAAGTCCTCAGCCCCGCCGGGGAACACCTGGCGGGAGCCAACCGCCTCGTCCGCGTGACGGAACCCCTCTTGGCGCTGTGGGCGGCGGCCCTGCTGCTGGTGCTGCTGATGTACGGCCCCGTGCTGCTGGGCATGGTCACCGGTCTGCAACCCGTCCCCGGCTGGAAGTTGTACTGATGAGCGCCGGACTGCTGGGAGCTGGACTGCTGAGAGTGGCGATGAAAGCAGGGGGGCAACATGTCAGGTGAAGGCTTTAGCGTGCGTGAGGTGCTGGTGGCCGTAACGTTGGTCGCGGTAGCCACCGGAATCGGGGTCGGTTCCTACCGTACGGGTTTGGGGATGGCTGGCCCCCAAGGCGCGCAGATGTCGCCTGCTTTGGCCTCGGCCCCGGTCAACGGCAGCCAGCTGTACGCCGCCAGTTGCGGCGGGTGTCACGGCGCTCAGGCTCAGGGGGGCATCGGCCCGGCCCTGACCTCATCGCGCACCTGGTCGGAGGCCGAATTTACCGCTGCGGTGCTGCACGGCAAAGCCCCCGAAGGCCGCCAACTCAGCGTGGTCATGCCGCGCTTTGCGGAGGTGGGCCTGAACGGAGAACCTGTGACCGACGAGCAACTGCAGGCGATTCGGGCGTTCGTGGTGGGCAGTTCGGCGGCACCGTAACAAGGGTTCTGGCCACTTCAGCTCGGTGCCCCAGGAGAACCGCTGGGGAGGGGTGGTTTTTCCTCCAGATGCCCGGTACAGCGCTTCGGGTCTGGCGGTGGAAGTGGGAGACCCACCCGGGCGTGCCGGGCCAGGAAGTCCTGCGTTTGCCGCCAAGCTCGCGGCGTTCAGGTGGGTGGCGCAACGCTGTCCCATCACGCCACAACGTGCCGCTGCGAATGATGTCCGGCAGGTCGTCTTCCCCAACAGGCGCACGAACAAGGCGTGGGCAGCCTCGCTCTCCCGGTGTTCCCGAAAAAGGAGGCCCTGTACGTCGCCCCATTCGTCAACTGCTGGCCCTGCCCAGTGCCTCACCGCACCGACCTTGACGCACCCTTCCATCAGATGCCGCCGAGAACCTCGCCGGGGTTCTCGGGAACGCAGGGCTTCGGTCAGGAGCGGCGCAAAAGGGATGTTCCACTGTCGCCAAGTCTCGTGACTGACCCCGATGCTGCGCACGTGCAGTCCCTCTTGAACATCTCGCGCGGTGGGACAACCCGAGAGCGTGCTGAATGATGCTCACCCTGAATCGGTGGCGGTCAGGGACCGGATCGGTCACGCCAGGTGAGGCCCCCTCAGCCCGGTTAAGGCAACACAACCCCAGGTGCGACGCGCAGCGCCTGGGGTTTTCAGCCGTGTGGGCACCCTCTCACAGCTCAATTCAGGGTGCGTCGGAGGGAATGACGTTCACACAGCGTGGTCAGGTGGCGTATCCGGTTGACTGGAGTCCTGCGGACAAGAACACCATCGCCTCGGTGAGACAGGGCTCCAAAGGCGGGGCTGAAGACATCCGGGCCCATTGGATGGCCGTTTCGCAGACGCCGCTGGCCAGTAAGGTGGCGGTCATGGCTTTCGAAATAAGCCGTGAGTTCGGGCACTGCGTCCGCTCCTCCAGCTTCTGAACAAACCACGTCCTGAGGCGCTGGCGCACCTGCTGTTCGACAGCCAGTTCCATCTCACATGGACCTTTATTCTGGGGCCAAATTTGATGCTCGGCGTCAACACGTTCCTCTGCGCCCTGCTTCTCTATGCCGCCAAACTCGTGCCCCGGTTCATCTCCGGGCTGGGGATGGTGGGGGCCGTCTCGGTCTTTGCCGCAGGCCTGTTGGAGCTGTTCGGTATCATTGAGCAGATTTCCGCTTGGGGAGTGGGGCTGGCACTGCCGGTGGCCGCCTACGAGATGATGCTCGCGGGCTGGCTCCTGGTCAAAGGCCTGAAGACGTTCACGCCTGCCGTGGGAACCGTCAGCCAGCCAGCACAAACCGCCCCTGCGCTGAACATCCCTTAGCCCCGCTTGAAGTGGGTCAGTCCGAGGCGGCAGCCAGCAGAACTGGCCCTCGGGGGCAGTCCTGTCAGGGCCCGAGGAACTTGCGGGTGCAGTGCAGCACGCGCAGGCTAGGGAGAGACGCGGCCTTCCCGCCGATGGGTGGCCACGAGGGCGCTGCTGACCAGCAAGACGAGCGTGACCGGCGCCCAGATGGCACGTTCGCGTGCACTTGGGGTGATGAGGTTTAGCACCAACCCCAGTGCGAAGAAAGCCACGACGGGCCAGATCAGCGCGCGTGACGCTTTGGCCCACCGCGGAAGGGCCGCACCCGCACGGGACAGCACCAGACCAGCCATCGCGGCCAGCAGGGCCGCTTGAACGAGGGCCGCTATCCTGAGGGCGGGTGGGAACTGCCCCGGGAACGCGCCGCCCATGGCGTAGCTCCCCCAGGGTGCGCCAGCAGCCAGAGCACATTGGAAAAAAACGACAACCAGGACACAACCGGAGAAAATCAGAGCTGCATTACGTTTCATGTCACCTCAAGAATAGGAGGTTTCTTGCCGCTCCAAGTCAGCTGGCGACGGAGACGGCCACCTTGCCGCTCACCCGGCCCGCCTCCAGGTCATGCATCGCGTCGGCCACGCCCGCCAGTGGAGTGATCCGGTCAAGCTGCGGGATCAGGGTGCCGGCTTCGATCATCCTGGCCAGAGTTTCCAGATCGGCGCTGTTCTCCTTGGTGATGAAGGACACGAGGCGCTGAGGGACAAAGCGCGAGATCAACATGGCCCCCACCTGACGGCCCAGCCCACCCGTCCAGCGATCTCCCGCCTCACCGCCGACCAGCACCAACGTGCCGTGGGCGGTGAGCAGGCGCCGGAGCCGCGACAGTGACCGGTTGCCGCCGATGTCGAGCACCAGATCGTAGCGCTCAGTCATCTGGGCGAGGTCGGTTGACGAGTAGTCGATGACGTGGTCGGCCCCCAGCGACTGCACGAGGTTGACCTTCGCCGTGCTGCACACGCCCGTGACCACCGCACCAAACGCCTTGGCGAGTTGCACGGCGAAACTGCCCACGCCCCCTGAGGCGCCGATGATCAGGACACGCTGACCGGCCTGCACCCGCCCGTGATCCCGCAGGGCCTGCAGGGCGGTCTGGGCAGACCCCGGTACGACGGCCGCCTGCTCGAACGAGGTGTCGGCAGGCATCCGGGCCAGCTTGTTGGTGCGGGCCACGGCGTACTCGGCGAAGGAGCCGTGGCTGGTGCCGAAACACGTTCCAAAAACTCGGTCTCCAGGTCGGAAGTCGGTCACTTGCGGGCCGACGGCCACGACCACGCCCGCCACGTCCGAGCCCAGCGTCCGGTTCTTGGGCGCGCGGAGGCCAAAACCCGCCAGGCGCATCAGGTAAGGCCGCCCGGTCATGATGTGCCAAGCGCCACGGTCGAGGCCCGCCGCATGGACGCGGAGAAGCACCTGATCTCCGGTGATCGTGGGAAGCTCGACCTGCCGGAGCTGCAACAGATCGGCCGAGCCGTAGCGGTCACGCACGACTGCCTGCATGGTGCGGCGGTCAGCGAAAGGAGGGGCGATTCGTGCGGTCTTGCTCATCATGGGCGGTTCCTCCTGAACTTCCGCTGACCTTACACTGTAAGGCAGCAAGCCAACCATAGGCTTACGCTGTAAGCTTGTCAAGCAGAAATGGAGACTATGGACAAGCCGCCGATCCCCCCGAATGACCCAACGACGACGCCTCGACTTCGCCTGAGCCGGGAACTGGTGTTGCGCACCGCCCTGTTCCTCGCCGACCGGGACGGCATCCACGCGCTGACGATGCGCCAGCTCGCCGATGCGTTAAGCGTCAAGGCGATGTCGCTCTACCACCACGTCGCCAACAAAACCGAGCTGCTCGACGGCCTGATTGACCTGGTGTTTGCCGAGATCGACCTGCCGTCTTCGGAAGACGGCTGGAAGACTGCGCTGCGGGCGCGGTCGATCTCCGCCCGCGCCGCCCTGATCCGTCATCCTTGGGCCATCGGTCTGATGGAGTCGCGCACCGCACCTGGCCCGGCCACGTTGCGTCACCACAACGCGGTGCTCGGCTGCCTCAGAACAGGCGGATTCCCGCTTCCAGCGACGGCCCACGCCTACTCGGTGCTGGACAGCTACCTCTACGGCTTCGTTCTTCAACAGATCAACCTGCCTTTCAACACCTCTGGTCAGGCCGCTCCCGTTGCGGACACCCTGCTGGCAGAGATGCCCGCAGGAGAGTACCCCTTTCTCTTGGAGATCGCTGTAGATCACGTGCTTCAGCCGGGATACGCGTATGCCGACGAGTTTGAGATCGGTCTCGATCTGATCCTGGACGGCATCGAGCGCCTGACCGATGGGACGGCGTCTGTAGTGCGGCGCTAAGCTCGTTCATCGCCGGAGTACCCCCCAAACCTGGCCCGGTCGCGGGCGGCCATCTGGGCAAGAAGAGTCTGGAAACCTACCAACAGCCGTCGTTAGGTGCCGTAGACGCTGCTTGCCAGAGGGCTGTCCACTGACTGAACCTCTCCCCCGGATGTTGGTGGACTCAGTTAAGGCAACACGATTGGCGCCCGCGCTCCCTGGGCCTCACCCGACTTTGCGTAGGTCTGGTTGAGCCACTAGACCTTGGCGGTTCCCCTCTATCGCGGAGGTGATGTCCCGTGAGCCTGCGCCGGTCTGGCTGTTCCCAGCACGGGGCTCCTCATGTCAGGACCGTGTCCTCACCTTGCTTTGCTTCCTTATCCGGTCAGGACAGCCAAGTCCTCAAGAACCTTTTCCACCGTGCCTTCAAAGGCCGCCTTGGTCACCGCTTTGGCGACCTGTCCGGCATCAGCTCGCCCGGCGGCCAGAGCCGAGCGCAGCCGAGCATACTGAGCGGTATCCAACCGGGTTTTGAGCACCAGTTGTAGCGTCCGCACCGTCTGATCCGCCTGCGCTTCAAGACTCAACGCTTGAAACGCCGCTTCGCGTTCGCGCTCCTCATGCTCGAAATCCACCACTGCCCGTTTCTGGCGCTCCACCTGCGCCTGCTGCACCGCCTTCTCCTGCTCTGGGGGGGCAAAACCCAGCGGATCGGCGTACTTGCCCTCCTCATCCTTGATGACGTCCACCAGGAGGGCTGACGCATTGCGGGCCTTATACCCGGACGCCAGCAGGGCCCGAAACTTATTCAGCCGGGCCTGCACCCGCGCTTCTCCCAGAGTGTCGACCAGCTTGCGGGCCACAGGCCGCGCCACCCGCAAGGCCACCAGAGCCAGGATCAGGGCGGAGTCGCTCTCCCCCACCAGCTGCACGCCAAAGCGGTAGGTCAGCGTCTGCTTGCGGCCCCGGCCTTCATAGACCACCTCCTGCAAGTAGCCGCGCTCCCGCAGCTCCTCATGGGCGCCCTCCAGGGTGCGGCGGATCTTGTCCGTCCGCAGATCCACAATCTTGCACTCGGCCGCCCAGTCCAGCAGGTTGACCTGATACGACGCCACCACCCGGGTCAGATCATGCGGATCATGCCGCTTGGCATCCAACAACCGGTACAGCGCCCGGGTCAGGGGCCGTTCCAGCGAGGTCAGAAAAGCGTAGTCAAGTGGCTTGACGTATTTGGCCCGGATCGACTGGCCGATCTGCCGCGCCAGAGTGATCGCCAGCACCGCGCCCTCGGTGACCGTATCGCGCTCCCCGGAGGTCACCTCATAGGCCAGCACGTAGCTGAAGGTGCCGCTGGTCCAGCGCTGCTGTTCATGGTCGCGCCAGGCGTGACTCAGGGTATAGGTGGCCTGCTTGAGCCGCCGCAGGGATTCGGTCAGCACCCGGTGATAATGACCGTTGTTGTGCAGCCCGGCCCGCAGCAGCAGCTGGCTGGCGGTGGTGGTGACCGTCCCGTTTTCTGGCGCACCCTGTTCCATGAACAGGTCGATCAGGGCGTTGGCGATGTCACCGTCCAGGCCATGCGGTACGCCCCCGCACTCGGCAGGACTGAAGCAGGAGAGGTGACCCATCCGGCCGTCGACGTCAAATTCAAAAGCCCAACGGGTGAAGTCCGCCGGAATCCGTTCCTGAATGGAAATGAGGCCCAGCCGCGCCACGTTGGCCTCCGTGAAGCGCTGCATGGCCTGTCCTCGCTGAACTTTGCTCTTGCGTTCACGCGTCACATGGTCTCCGGTGTGGCCAGTCTAGCGCGTGCAGGGCCACGCCTTGAATGTTGATGTTCTTTTAGATGAAGTACAGCAGTAAAGAATGATGATTTCAACATCAAGCGGGAGGGGCCCTGGGTGTGCCAGACAGTGTTTTCGCCCTCTTTCCCCCCAAGAGTGTCGCACTTTACGTCCTCTTTCCCCCCAAGAGTGTCGCGCTTTACGTCCTCTTTCCCCCAAGTATGTCGTCAGGCCCCGGTTAAATGCCCCAAGTATGTCGTGCTTTTCAGGCGCTTTCCCCCCAAGTATGTCGTGCCTGATCTGGACTGAATCCCCCAAGTATGTCGTTGAATATGCAGATTTTCCCCAAGTATGTCGTGCCGTTTTCTCCTCTTTCCCCAAGTATGTCGTACGAGGGTTTACCGCAGGATCAATGTCGAGAGGAATGCGAAATCCTCGCTCAGTAACACTGAAAAACTATGGAATGAACCCGCAATCCCCCAAGTATGTCGTTCCCATCAACAAGCCAATTCCCCAAGAGTGTCGTGCGGGCCATAGCCGCAAATCGTGACGGGGTTGTGGTGCCGATGGACTTGGACGCTCAAGCTTGAGGAAAGGCAAAAGTTGGCTTTGTGGAGGACTCCAGGGGTGTTTTTGTTCCGCTTACTCGTGACCCTTAGAGACATGGGGCCGCCTGACTGACGTCTCTGGTTCGGGGTGAACATGGTCACTGCGGCTTGTCTCTACGCTTTGGGCAACGTGAACGAGAAGGTCGCGCCCTGATCCAGGACACCCTCTGCGGTTACCGTTCCACTATGCCGGGTGATGACCCGCCGCACATTGGCCAAGCCCACCCCATTGCCTTCAAACTCCTCTTGACGGTGCAGCCGCTGAAACACCCCAAACAGCTTGTGGGTATAGCCCGCATCAAAGCCCACCCCGTTGTCCCGCACGGAGACGCGCCAGTCCTGAGGGCTTTCTTCCGCCCAGACCTCGATGTGCGCTTCTGCCCGCGGTGTGGTGTATTTCAGCGCGTTGGACAAGAGGTTCTCGATGACCTGGCGCAGCAACCCCAGGTCGCCCATCACCAGCGGCAGGGGGCCCACCGTCCACCTCACCTGTCGGTGAATGGCTTCAGGCTCCAGCAGTTCCCGCACACTGGCCACCACCGTTCCCAGATCCACCATCCGCAGGTGCAGCGGTTGCTGGGACGTGCGGGAGAGTTCCAGAATCGCGTCGATCAGCGTAGTCATGCGGGCGGCCGCCTGATCCATGACGCCCAGGTAACGCGCCGACTTGTCATCCAGCCGGTCACCCAGGGTTTTGCGGAGCAGCTGAGCGAAACTGGTGACGTGCCGCACGGGCGTGCGCAGGTCGTGGGACACGGAGTAGGCAAAGGCCTCGAGTTCCTCGTTGGCGGCCGCCAGCGCGTCACGCTGCGCCCGCAGTCGTCCCGCCTGTTCGGCCCGCTCCAGCGCCAAGCCAAGACCATGCAAAATGATTTCCAGCACCCGTTGATCGGTCGGCGTCCAGAGGCGTTGGGTGAACAGCGCGACCCGGAAACAGCCCACCGCGACCCCGTCCACCAGCAGCGGCAAGGTGGCGGCCGCGTGCACATCCTCTCCAGCTTCAGGAAGCGGATCCGTGCTCAGGGAGTCTTTGGCCTGGTACAAGGGTTGCCGCGTCTCGAAAGGGAGCCACAATGCAGGGGTAGCCTGGGGCCAACCCGCGTCCATCTGCTCTTGCACAGCAGGATCTTGGAACTGACCCTCCTGGGCTTTCAGGCACCAGCAGTCGCCCTCCAGCTCAAAGTAGGTGAAGACGCCCGGCGCCAGCAGGCCCGCCAGACTCTGCTGTGCCCGGTGGATCAGCGCGTAGCGGTCGTCTTGCAGCCGCAGGTCGCGGGACAATTGGGCCACCGCCTCCAGGGCACGGTTGCGGCTTTCCACCTCTGCCTTTTGCTCTTGGAGTTGCTGTGTGCGCTGCTCGACTTGACCTTGCAGGTCGGCCATCAGGCGGGCGCGGCCCAGCGCAATGCCGCACTGGGTACTCAGGGTGCGCAGGAAAAAGCGTTCCTCCGGCGTGAAGTGGTGCGGCTCCTTGAAGTCCAGCACGATCAAGCCCAAGGATTTCTGGTTTTCGAACATGGGCAGCACGGCGGTGGCCACTGGCGGCGGCGCGCCCACGCGCTCTTCAAGGTCAGGATAGGCCAGCATCAGCGCTTCCTGATGCTCGAAAAACAAGGCAGTCTGTTTGAGCAAGGCTTCGCCAGCCGGGACACTGCCGTCAAGCGGCCCATCTTTCCAGATGGTGGGCACGTCCGGGGTGTATCCGTAGCTCTGCGCCAGTTCCAGGCGGTCACCGTCCGCGTTGACCAACAAGACGGCCCCAGTCGTGGCGTCTACAGCTTCCAGGGCAGAGGTGAGGAGAATCTCAAAGACGCCGTGAACCGTCGTGGACGCGGCGAGGGCGTGGGTCACGTCTTGCAGTCGCTCATTCAGGGAAGGGCGTGCAAGCGTGCCGGAGGGAAGAGACATGGTTCAGCTTACGGCAGGGCAATCTGCCACACAGTTCTATGGATGGCGGCCTAGGGTTGTATGGGGCGCTGTGAGACGGGCAATGCTGCGCTCAGCCCTTCTGGCATCCAACTCATATGTGATCCGTGCGACTTTGTCACCCACCGCGAACAGGGGTTGACTGGAGCGCCAAAACATGAAAGAGGGCTGGTGCTTGTGTAGATCCCGGCTGGAGATCCCGCTCCCCTTCAGCTTGGCACACTGGGGGAGCACGCTAGGTGCATCCGCCTGTCCGCCGTCTCCGCGCCTATGCTGCGGTGGAAGGTGAACAGAACCGACAACTGAGTCGGGCCTGCACGACCTCGACCCCTGAACCGGTTCTCCAGGGTGGACCGTCGAGCGCGTTGGGCCCCGCACCGGAGGATGTTATGAACCATGTTCCTCAACGTCTCGCCTGGCCCCACCGCCGACTCGCCACCTATGCGGATCAGCGGCCCGCTCAAGCCGCCCCCACTGGTGCGTGGCCCGCTCCTGGGCGCACCAGCCGGGTTGGAGTACGCTGCCAGCTGATGGAGAGCGTTTGGTGACTGCAGGCCGCCGGTTGAGTCGCCGGACGGTGGTGGGTCTGTCATGCTGACGGGCGTTACGCCGCCTCATCTCCAGGGTTAGCTGAACATCACTTTGTCAGCGTTTGGCCGCGTCTGCGTTCGCTCAGGCCACTTTTTTCCTGAAGGAGTCTCTCTGTCCACTGCCCCTCTCCACCAGCCCACCACTTGGGTTCAAAACGCAGCCCGGTTCCTGCTGGGCGGCGCCCTGCTGCTGGCCGGTACTGGACATCTCACCACCCAACGTCAGGCTTTTCAAGCGCAGGTGCCGCCCTGGCTTCCTCTTGACCCAGACTTCGTGGTGCTCGCCTCAGGCGTGGTCGAACTCGCTCTTGGCGCGGCACTGATCGTGCTGCCCAAGCAGCGAGTCCGGGTTGGCGCGGTCGTCGCCGCCTTCTTCGTCGCCGTGTTTCCGGGCAACATCTCGCAGTACCTGACCCAAACGGACGCCTTTGGGCTGAACACCGACCAGGCCCGGCTGATCCGCCTGTTCTTTCAACCGCTGCTGGTGGTTTGGGCCCTGTGGTCGACCGGAGCTTGGGCGGCGTGGCGAGCAGGTCGCCGGGAGCGCCCTGCGGTGGGGTGAGCCTGCGCTGCTTGAACCAAAGGGAAACGGCCAGGCTCTCCGTGTCCCAGGGTGCGCGACAGGCACAACGGAGGCCATGGGTTCTCCTGACTCTTCTCGCCCACCTCCCATTCGGCAGGCAGCACAGCCTTTAACGGGCTTCTGATGCCTCCCGCGCCATGGCGGCCTCCACTAGACCTGAGACTGGCACCTAAAACCTGTGCTCAGGGATCAGCACCGCCAAGGGATGTTTCATTCCAGCCATGCAGGACACCACGGAAAACTCGCAGGGAAAGGCGGGGCTGTTCAGACCGTCCACGCTCGCCGACACAGCACCAAGCGGTACCCGTCCGGATCCTGGATGGTCACACCGTACGTGTCCCAGTACGGATTGAGCGCCGGGACGTGCGTGCCGCCGCACTCGATCAGGTGCTGAATGAGAGACGGCTCCACCGGACTTCCTAGATACAGCACCAGCAGGTCGTCTTCCGTCGGTGTGGGGAGAACCGGGTGCGTGGCCAGGTGCGTCAATTCCAGATGCCAGGCCGCGCCTATCACGCCCAGCATCAGTAGGGACGCCTCCTCTCCCGCGCTGTCATGGCGGTACAGGACGCTCAGGTTCAGGCCCGCCGTGTAGAAGTGTTCGGCGGCGCGCAGGTTCAGGCTGGGTCGGGCCAGGCGAATGTGGGTGGCAGGGGTCAGCAGGGGCGGGCTCCTGGTCGTTTCAGGAGATCGCTGTGTTGGAAGCGCTGGGTCGATCCGCCGCAGTTGAAGGTGATTTCAAACGGCGCGGGAGCCGCAGGCCGCCCGGTGGGGAACCAGCCCCGGCCCTCCCTCACCACGATCAGCAGGCCGTTATGATCTCCGACAGGCGTGAAGGTGCCGCTCTGCTCATGGAAGGTCAGGAGGCCGAAGCGGCGTTCCAGATCCAGCACGGCAGCCGGGACATCCGGCACCACGATGCCCAGCTCGCTGACATGCAGCACGCCACCGGAACCAAACGGGGCAGCGTGATCGTTCAGCACATCGTGTCGGGCTATAAATTCGAGAAGATTGCCAGCAGCGTCCTCGAAATACAGGCTCTCGCTGTTCCAGCCCTCGCTCAGCGGAAAGCGGCTGGTTCCCTCTTCATCTTCGAGCAGCGGCACGCGCGCCCGGAGCCACGTTTCGGCCCCGTCCATCTGGTGGCGCGGAATGTCGAAGGCGAGGTGGGAGAAGCGCCCGGGATCACCCTGCTGACGAAAGGTGAGGAAGGTTCGTCCAGCCTGGAAAGTCACGCTGTCGGGGGTTCTCGTCACCGTGTCCAGGCCAAGGACTCCGGTATAGAAGGCGTGCTGGACGTCAAGGTCAGGAGTAAAGAGGGTCAGACTCTCAATATGCATGGGGATCCTTTCGGGGGTGAACGTACGGTATTCATCCAGTGGGTGGACAGGCTCAAGATCGGTTTCAGGGGTTCTCCCCGACGTTGTTGACACTCAGCTTAAAACCTCAAGTAAAGTTGAGGTCAACCCCCCGGAGGTACCTGATGTCTCTTCCCGCTTCCCACTGGACGCCTGCCCAACTGGCCGAACGCAGCGGCCTAACCGTCTCCGCGCTGCACTTTTATGAGCGTGAGGGCCTGATCGTCAGCACCCGAACTCCGGGCAACCAGCGCCGCTACCCGCGCGACACGGTGCGGCGGCTGGCCTTTATCCGTGCTGCCGGACGTGTGGGCGTCCCGCTGGCCGACATTCGCGCCGCGCTGGCGGAGCTGCCTGCCGGACGCGCACCGACAGTGGCGGAGTGGGAACGCCTCTCGGAGAGCTGGCGTGCTGAACTTGACACCCGGATTGCGACGCTGACCAGGCTGCGTGACGATCTGGGCGGGTGTATCCGTTGTGGTTGTCTGTCGCTGGAGCGTTGTGCACTGTTCAATCCAGGCGATGCGTATGGCGGGCGGTATCCGGGGAGGAATACGCTGATGGGGACGCGGGCTGGATGAATGGCGCGGTACTGGCCCCCCCCCCCATCCAGTGCGAGAGGCGGAGGCGGCCCGGCGCAGCTCCCTGCGGGATGAGCCTCTCCCCGGGCTTCGTCCGATTTCACGCGCTCGCCGAGGATGGCCCAGGGCGACCTCAGACTGCGGCGTGACCCGTCCTGACTGGAGGCACATCTTCACCGGACTCCCTAGCGCAGGTTGTGGTTTCTGGTCTCCGGTCACCCGCCAACAACGCGTTGTCAACGCCGACGCCTGAACACAGGTGCGGGCTGAGGTTCAGCGCAAGGTGCGCGTGCGCTCCACCACGACGTGGAACAATTCCTCATGTACCTCTTGTTTCCGCAGTGGCAAGGCGCAGGCCATCTTCCCGCCCTCGCACAGGGCGCGCGCCGCCTCGCGCACCTTGCGCCTGACCTGTCGTGGCACGAGGTACCCATCACAGCCACAGAGTCATTGACGGTGCAAGGCGGCATCCTGGGACGTGCTCCCCTCCTCAGGCACTTGAAGACGGTGTTGGCCCTGCTGGCGGCCCAGCCACCCACGCGACTTTTCACCCTCGGCGGCGACTGCGCCGCCGAACTCGTACCGATTGCTGCCTTGAATGCGCGTTATGGCCCGGAGCTGACCCTGGTCTGGCTGGACGCCCACGGTGACCTCAACACCCCCGCCTCCTCTCCGAGTGGCACCTTCCACGGCATGCCCCTGCGTCACTTGCTGGGGGAAGGCGACGCTGAGGTGTTGGCCGCCCTGCCGTCCACCCTGCGCCCCTCGCAAGTGGTTCTGGCCGGCGTGCGTGAGCTTGACCCGCCCGAACAGGCCTACGTGGACGCCCAGGGCTGGATCCCTGTCGCGGCGGCCACGCTGAACGCGCAGCCGACCGCGGTGGGAGACCTCCTGACCCAGCGGGGCGCCCGGAAGCTGTACGTGCATCTCGATCTCGATGTGCTCGACCCCACCGAATTCTCGGCGCTGGGGTGGCCCACGCCGGGCGGCCTGACGTTGGGGGCACTCCTGAGCCTGCTGAAGGATCTGCATGCCCGGTTTGAGGTGGTGGGCGGCGGCCTCACTGAATACCTTCCCGGTGCCGCCGATCAGGAGGAACGGGCCGCGCAGGTGCTGCACGCTTGGCGGGGCCAGGAGGGTGAGGACGACGTGGTGATCGCTGACTGAAGTGCGTCAACCAGCAGCCTGGGTGGGGTCGGCACTTCAGAAGAGCTGGGGGTGGGTTTACCCCGTGTGCTTGAGAGCCCCAGGGCACATCTGCCCCCATCGCCCGCTTCATCAGGCAGACTGGGGGCATGACTGCGCCTTCACTTCCTCAATGGCTGGTGCTGCTGCGCTGGGAGGACGGTCTGCGGTCAACGGTCAGCTACACCGGTTCACTGTGGATCGGGCCGATGAGTCAAGGGGTGCATCAATTGGCGCTGGCCTGTTATGCCCAGCGCCGAGCCGCTCAGCCGGGTCTCCCCCAGCAAATGCCGTACCTGATTCTGAGGTTCACCCCTGTTCAAGACCGCCCTGAGGCCTTGACGCCCTCCACCCGTGAAGGCTGGTCAGACGCCCTTCCCCGTCCGGGCAAAGCGTCCTGAAGGCGGACTCGGTCTCACACTGAGCCGACCCTGCCCCACCTAGACTGCGCGCGTCATGCGCAAGATCGTGCACGTGGATGCCGACGCCTTTTATGCCAGCGTGGAACTGCGCGATCAGCCCCGGCTGCGCGGCCTCCCCCTCGCCGTGGCGTATCACGGCCCCCGCAGCGTGGTCACCACTGCCACCTACGAAGCCCGGCAGTTTGGGGTGCACAGCGCCCTCCCGCTCCGGACTGCGCTGGCCCGCTGTCCACAGTTGATCGTCATCGAGCCGCGCATGGACGTCTACCGCGAGGCCAGCCAGATACTGCAAGGCGTGTTCTATGAATTCACTGATCTCGTGGAACCCCTGAGTTTGGACGAAGCCTACTTGGACGTCACCCAACCCAAGCAAGGCCCACCCAGCGCTACCCTGATCGCCCGCGAAATCAAGCGGCGAGTCAAAGAACGGACAGGCGGCTTGACCGTGTCCTGCGGCGTGAGCTTCAATAAACTCCTGAGCAAGCTGGGCAGCGGGATGAACAAACCGGACGGCTTGACCGTGATTTTGCCCGAAGATGTTGAAGCGTTGGTGGCTGGGTTGCCTGTCGGGGCATTTCACGGGATTGGTCCGGTGACCGCCCGTCGATTGGAAGAGCGCGGAGTCAAGACGGGGGCAGACTTGCAGGCCGTGTCCTTGCAAGAGTTGATCTCGCTGTTTGGGGTGCAGGGCCGTCAGATGTACGCGGTGGCGCGGGGTCAAGATGACCGACCCGTGGATCCTAATGGGGAGCGCAAGAGTGTTGGTGTCGAGGAAACCTTTGATCTCGACCTGACAAGCCTCCAGGAGATGCACCTTCAGCTGGTGAAGATCGCCGGGCAGCTTCAGAGAAGACTCGAAACCCAGGGCCTGGCTGGCCGAACGGTGGTGCTCAAGGTCAAGTTTGCGAGCTTTGCATCGGTGTCCCGGCAAATCTCGTTGCCAGGGCCAGTGTTTTTGGAGAGCGATCTGTTGCGCATCGCTGTGCAGCTCCTCACGCTGGAACTCCTGCAGGGCCGGGCGGTGCGGCTCCTGGGCATCACCGTGGGCAACCTGCAAGACCCCACTGGACGCCACGTCTTACCCTCCTTATTTGACGCGGTGCAGTGAGGGGCACCCTGAAGGGTCTTTACCTCGAACTTAGGCCTTGCCCGTCTGCCTTATGATCTTTTCGGCACGCCGCGCCATGCTGCAGGGAATGACCGCCGTGTCCCAACCGCCCCAACCCCAGCAATCAGCAGGCCTTTGAAACCTGTATCGCGACGACGCTGCAGGTGTTGGCCGCCGTGGAATTCGCTCCAGCACTGCATCACACCCAACCGACCCGGGAGACCCTGTTGGCATTTGGCACGGAACTCGACCGGTATGCGGGAGACGTCGTGGCGTTGGCCGGGGAACGGCATTTGGACTTGCCTTGCCAGCCCTAGGTCAGGGCTGGTACGAGCGCCTAGCTGCCGAGCGGGCGGGATGAACCGCTGCAGGCGGCCTATCACGCGCTGCACTCGGCGGCGTATTTGGGTCTGGCGGGTGGATCAACGACGGCGCTGCTGCTTTCAGCCGTAGGTTACGCGCGGCGGGTGTTGGCCCAGCGAAAAGGCCGCCTCTGCCACTGAAGCGCTGCTCGTGGAGAGGCATTGCTGTAAAAGAGGCCGGCCGCTCTTGGGGGTCAAAGCGTCAGTGTGAGCAGATTGAGTGGCTCCAGCCATTCTTCCAGGATCGTCCAAGAAGTGAAGCGGCTGGTCAAGCACCGGCTGGGACGGGCAGATTGAGGGTGTCTTCTGTGGTGAGTTTTGGTGCTGTTTTAGTGCACAAGCAGGAGGCTCTTCCTCTGACCTCGGCGGGTGCAAGAGCGAGCGCTTTCAAGGCCAGCGCTGCGTCAATGCATTTGGACACGGCCCAGCCCACGATTTCTCGGGTAAAACTGTCGAGAACGCAGGCGAGGTAAACGAACCCCTGTCTGACCCGGACGTGAGTCAGATCGACTTGCCAGACTTGGTTGGGTTGAGTCGGCACCACCGTAGGCAACAGATTCGGAAAACGACGTTCGCTGTGCGTCGAATCTGTGGTGGCCTGAAATCGCCGTTTGGGACGGCATAACAACCCTCCGGCCCGCATCATACGTAAGACGCGCTTGTGATTGGTTGGACGTCCCCGGCAGGCCAATTCGTGGGTCACGCGTCGATAGCCGTAACCATTCCACTTCAGCACGATGGCCTCAATCTCTTTCGTGAGATCTAAATCCGGCTTCACTGGTGTCCGAGTCTGCTGACCCAAATACCAAGACCGACTGACCGCGTGCAGCTCACACAAGCGACGTACCGACACCGTTGGATGCGCGCTGCGCGCATACGTGATCATTTGGTGCCGCTTTTCGAGCGATACGTCGCCAACGATTTTTCAAGATGGTGTTCTCCAGAGCGAGTTGACCGCAATACCGTTCCAACTCGGCAATGCGAAGTTCATCGCTGCGATCTGTGTTGGATCCATCTGTAAACGCAGCTTCACCACGTGCCTCGACCTCTTTGCGCCATCGGTACATCAGACCCGGCGCCAAGGAATGGGTGCGGCTGAGCTGGGCGGTGGTCTGTTGGCCGGTGTTGATTTGGCTGACGACCTCAAGTTTGAATTCGCGGCTGTGGTTCCGTCCGGGGATGGGATCTCCTTCGCGATGCACTCAGCGTATCCGCTGACTGGGGCGAAGTGTCTTGGCCTGTAGTCCTGTCCGAGGGGGTCAATCCACTGTGCGGTGGAGGAACGGTTTGATGGATGCTCAGAAGTGCGGCTGGGAACAGGAGGATCCCTCCTGACACCGCATAAATCCACGCTAGGTTGGAGTTCAACGCTGAGGAGCGCCCGCACCAGTGGTAAGGCTTCTGTCACCGGGCGTTCCAGTGCAGTCCGGACGGTATTCAGCTTCTTGGCCCTCAAGCCCTGAAGCGCAGCTAATGCAGCCGGTGAGAGCGCCAGGCTCAGTCCCAACTGCAGCAGCACTCCCAACGGCTCCTAAGCGTCATGAGGGCCAAGCGGCTCCTCTGCCGGACTTGGGAGTCCTGGGCCACTATGCAAGGGCTTTGCTGGGCTTGCTAGAGCTTTGGCGTTAACGAAGCTCCAGCGCCTTGCCCTCCATACATTCACCACCGCAGTGGGCAGAAACTGGAACCCCCTTCATCACGTTGCTCGTTCCGAAGGCCGAAGGGAAATCGGAGAGCATGTGCAGTCGGAAGCAAGTGGGCTGACGACATCACTTACCAATTGAAGTTGCAACCCTGCGCCATTGAGCCGCCAAACACGCTTACCACCGTGCCCTCAGGTCAGCTCTAACACGAGTGTGAGATCCTGATCCAACCCTTGCGCACTGACCCTCCAACTGATGCCCGCGACGCTCTAGACGCATTGTATCCACCACCAACACCTGCGAAACATTGATCACGCTGTCATTTTGCAGGCTGTTGACTGCGTCGGCCAGCAGCACGTTCTCACTTGAGGTTGGAGGTCGGCAGGGCAACCAACACGGCCCTGATCAGGCTGGCATTGAAGACATCGCTCGAGACGGCAACCACTGGGGCGTGGCCATACGGTGCAGCGGCAGATCCAGTTCCGGCCAGTGCCTGAGGGCGCGCTTGACCATGGGCAGGAGGTGCTCCTCGTCTCCGGGCAGAGGCTGACGCGGCTGATGGGCGGTGGCCGTCAGCAAGTCCACGACCACCCAGATTTGGGGGGCCACCCCGCTTAGCTGGTTCGCCTCAGGCGGGCCCTGAAGTGTGGCCGTTCCGGTTCCGAACCGCGGGCGCGGCGGGCGGTTCGCAGGAAGTTCGCCACCGGCAGCACTTCCACCTGGCCACCCGGATGAATCAGCCGTATCGTAGGGCCGTCCTGTTCTGGTGCGGCAGGTGCTGGGCCATCCGCCCAGACGCTCAGGCGGGAAGCGGCGCGGCGCAGCAGGATCTGGATCAGCGTGTTCATGCCGCGCCCTGCCCCCTAGCTGTTCAGGGGGTGAAGCGCCGTTGACTTTCTCTTCAGTGAAACCGGGGGCACCTCTGTGGGAAGTGACCCCGGTTGCGGGTGTGACGCGTTGATGATTTCCCCGCTCCTGATGTCGGCAAGAATTCGCTGTAGGCGCTGACCAGTAATCCTTCATTGACGGTGGCGGCCTGGGCCTCCGCTTCGTCGCGGTTGGCGAACGGGGTGGGGAAGGGCAGGGTGAAATCGACGATGAGAACCATGCTGCCCACTGACCCGTCAGGATGAATTCTGTTCTTCCGTTCAGCGGCGCACAGGTCACGCACTTCTGGTTTTCTCTGGCCACCCGTCTCCATACCAGGGCAGCTTCGGGTGTTCTTCCCGGCGCAGATACACCTGAAGCATTCGGGTCAGGGTGCCGGGTCTGGCCGTGGTGGAAAAGAGCAGCGACCAGCCCCTGCCTTCCACGGAGTGCAGGTCATCTTCCACCTGGTAGACGTACACCAGCGGCGAGCCGCCAGAGGTGTAGACCAGGACGCCTGCAGGCTGGTCTGCCAGTGCCTGTTTCCAAACACCGTGAAGGGCCAGCGCTTCGAGGGTGCAGCGCAACTGATCGGCGACCGTGGCGTTCTCAGGCGCGAGGATCACGTCCGCGTTCCTTCCCGCACGTCCTGCTTCTCAATCCGCATCTTGTTCAGCAAGGTGGTCGGCGCGAGGCAGGTGAAATCCAGATCGCTGTAGACCCGGATCAGGTGCTTGATCAGTTCGCCCCGGCTCAGGTCCAAACCGAAGTACCCGTAGCCGCAGCCTGCACCACTGGTAACCGTGAACCGCTGGGCGGGCCAGGCCGTGGCGGCCTCAAAGAACACGTCACGTTCGCGGGTGCGGTCATCTGCCGTCATGTCGCTCAGGGTCGCGAGTGAGGTTCGGGCGTCCATCTGGATGGTCTCTCCTGCCTCAAAGACGAAAACTGCCTGGCCTTCCGGATCGCCCGCTTGTTCCAGCAGCGGCAGCGGGATTTTCAGGCGCAGGGCGTCCTCGATCAGCCGCAAGCGGTGGGAACGGTCAAAAGAAATCACGGTGCAGCGTTCGGGGATCAGTCCGCCCGACAACCGGGGAATGACGTCGCTGATCATGTGGGCTTCAGTGGGCGCGGGTCTGTGTTCGGCAGGCTGTGTCATGTCTTCTCCTGGGAGGTGTGCGGCTCCCGCTGACGCGGTGGGATGAATGGGAGGTTGGGCCGGAATGTGGACAGGCCCGCGCCCGCCTGTGTGGAGACCTCTGCCCGTGGTTCCGGGTTCGCAGGGGTCAGTGCTCCGGGGCGGCCTTGACCGGCAGCGTTGGTGGGTGCCCGAACCGGCCAAGAAAAAACCCCCTGCGGATCAGGCAGGGGCCCAGAGGGAACCGGGGTTCAGAAGGGCAGGTCACCTTCAGGCGGCAGGAGGTCCACGCCGGGTTGACCGGAAGCGGTGGCCGGGGCCAGTTCAGGGCATCCACCTTGGGACGGCTGAACCATGAAGATCTGCGCGGCTTCGAACTTCAGTGCCGAGCGCTTGTTGCCGTCTTTGTCCGTCCACGAATCGGAGATGGCTGCGCCGATCACGGTGAGCGGGGTGCCTTTCACCATGCTCGCGACTTTCACGGCCAGTTCCTTCCAGGCGGTGACTTCGACGAACGAGGTGCGTTCCACTGGCTCACTCGCGCGGTTGGTGAACTTCTCGTTCAGGGCCAGAGTGAAATCGGTGACGGCATCTCCAGCGGGCGTGTAGCGCACTTCGGGCGTGCTGACCAGGTTGCCGCCCAGCAGGGCCGAGTTCACACCTTCAGCCAGGCGCTGTCCACCGTTCCGGTCGGCGATGGTCGCAAAGTCGCCGTCCAAGACTTCGTGACGCAGGGCCTGCAGGCGAACCTTGGAACGCTTCTGGCCTTCGGGGCTGGCCCACTTCTCCTGACGCACCGTCGCCTGCACGGAAACCGTGGTGCCTGCGGTGAGGCGTTCACCGGCGGAGGTCGCTGCGCTGCCGATAAAGGTCAGGGGCAGGTAGTTGGTGATCTTGCGTCCGTTGAGGATGGAGTCCAGGGCCACGGTGGCTTCTGCGAAGTGGGTGCCGGAGACGGCGCGGGTGGCGGGGGTGCGGACGGGGGGTTTGATCGCTTTGTTCATACCGCCCTCTGACCCCCGTCTGTGTGGGGGTGAAGGTGTTGCTTTTTTCAGCGGCGTCTCTGGTGGGGCGGCGGTGATTCCGGGTGAGGTGTGCCGCGTTTTTTGGGCCCAGGCGGTGCTGTGATTTTGGGGTTCAAGAGGGGCGTTTGCGGGGGCTCAGGAGGACACCGTGGAGAGGGAGGGTTCGCGGGGAGGGCCGGTGGGTCGGTTCAGTTCTCTTACTCATTGAAGTATCTCGGAAATACTTCTATATGTCCTAGATTTTCAGCAGAACCCAATCTGGCAGATACTTCTATATGTCCGACTTTCCCACCCAGCACGATTCGGAAATACTTCTATATGTCCGACTTCGACGTTTTGGCCGTTTTCGAGATACTTCTATATGTCCTACTAGACCCGGCGGTCAATCACTACGCTATCCTGCCCTTTCGAGTTATCCAGATTGTATGAGATTCAGCCTATAAATGTTGGAGTTCGTGCCTGCTACTCAATCGTGTTTTCGTGGTTAACGCTGATCAAAGTTCTGTTTGATTCTGATGTGATGTGTACCAGTTTTCGGTCTGTGCAGTCCGTGTGACTCGCTCCCTTTTTAGGAGCATTCAGTAGGCTCAGGAGACACGAAACCGCCCTCGATTGAGAGCGGTCGGCGGTGGCCTTCGCGGGACTTTCTGCCCTATTTCCACCATTCGGCCAGCAGGATTTCGCGCTGTAGGTGGTCGCTAATTTCACGCATGAGATTGCGCCTGCGAAGTGGATTGGACACCCCCCAGATGATCTCGGTAAATCCTCTATCCTGAAAGGTTGAAATTTTCTTTCCCACCACTGACATGATGTATGTTCCGTTGTCAAATTCAATGCCGCGTTCTGCGCCGTCCTGCTCAAAAATCACTGCGTCAGGTTCTTCGTATCGCAGCGCTCCTCGGTGCTCCGCTTTCCACACTTCTGTATTCGGCGCAATGTCCATCAGGTGCCGCATTCGCCCTGTTCCGCAGCGGTGCGCGAGGCGGTGATCATCCAAACGTGACAGCCTTTTGCTGAGGGTGAGGAACTCTACTCTGGTCTCGCTGGTTCGTTGAGACGGCGAGGTGCGCAGCAGGGTTTCGCGGCGGTAAATGTTGTGCAGGTCTTCAGGGGTGAGCGCGTAAAAACTGTTCAGTTGGGCCGTGCTCATGGCCCCGTCGCACTCCAGACTCAGCATGGCCTGTTCGATGCGTTCATCGCGTGAACATTGAAGGACATCCTGAATGATTCTGGGAAGGACAAGGTACTGCGGATCGCGCTTCCAGGCCTCCCCACTCAGGTAGGGTCCAGGGGGTGTAAGAAGCTCCGGAATGTCCTGAACGAATGGGGTCAGCAGAAACGTGTTGCTGGTTTGCGGGAGGACAGTGATGACTTTGAAAAATGCTTCGTGTTGAACCGCATGGGCCTGTCCTTTGCGCTGGTTTGGTGTGAGAACAATTACGAAGAAATTCTCGGACAGGGCCGTACTGCGCAGCCGCTGCGCGAGGCGGATCATGTGTTTGGTGGAGTACCCGTTTCCGGTCAGTTTGCCCACGACCAGAGCGTGTCCGTACTGGGTGATCACCTCACGGAATTGTTTGCTGGGATCAAATTGCTCTAGATGCCGTGTGGCCTCGCTCGGTTGCGGAATGTGCCAGTCCAGTTCAGTCAGGCAGAGGCGGAAATAGGCACGGTTCAGTTGTCTGTGCAGACTCACTGCGGCGCTGGAGATGCCGAAGGCCATGATGCGTCCATGAGAGAGCAACAGAAGCATTTCACCCATTTCGGTGTGCGTGATTCCCAGCGCTTCAACCCGCAGAAGTTGTGCGAGTTTCTCTTCTCCAAATGCTGCCAGTGCTTCTTCGATGGTCCATGCCCCGTCAACCCGGTACAGCTGGTCAAGAAGTTGAGTTTCAGCCTTGCTGAGATCGAGTAATGGCCGCTGAGGACCGCGTTTAATGTTAGTCATAAGATGTCCTGATTCCCGTGTAAGTTGTATGTGGGTGGTTTCTGCAAATCAGCCGAGCGTTCTCATTTCTGGCCGGGTTGCTGATGACCAGCGCCTTGCACAGTCCGTCTGTTTTGTGAATGAATCTGGCACGGCTTGTTCTGTTCTTTGCTGCTCTGATGAACCTCTTTGACCGGTTAATTCTGTTCCGAATTGCGGTGCTCCCCCAGCCCAGGAGCGACACATCACCACCTCGTGTGCGGTGCTCCATCTGGTAGGTACGGACACCGCATCTTCTGTTTTCTCAGTTTGCGTTTCGGTGTTCGTGGCCCTTCTGACGGCATGCATCTTGTCCGGATTTTCTGCGCAAATGGATGCTTGAAATTCTTCAGGGGCAGTGCATTTCTGCGGTGCGCGAAGCGAATATTTCTGTACTGATGCCTGCTGTTCTGAAGGTCAGACCTGGACAATCGTGCATCCTCCGAGCGTAGTCCTGAGTGCGAAATCCGAACGATAATTTTTCCAGAATCGTTCCTGCTGCTCCTGAACACAGAGGCGATCTTGCGGCGTTCCGAGTGGAATTCTTCTCCTGGTTTTCCGGTTTTCCCGGGGGAGAATTTTTAAAACCTCCTGCCTTCGGAGAAGAATGCTGAGGCCCCAGCTTGAACGGGTAAGCCCTCAAATCCCTTCTCGTTTTGTGGGTCACAGCCCCCTTCCGAGCGCATGACAGCAGGCGACTTTCGGCGCAGGTTTTCCCCGGAACGAGGACTGAAGTAGACACAAAAACCGGGTGTTGCTGTTTGGATTTCCGGGGGCCCTGGGCGGGTTGTTTGGATTTCCGGGGACCGCTGGTGCGCTGTGCCGGGGTGGTGCGAAGTAGAGTTTCGCGGCGGTAAATTCCGTGCAGGTCCTCGGGGGTCAGCGCGTAAAAAGATTTCAGTTTCGCGGCGCTCATTACCCCGTCGCATTCCACACTCAGCATCGCCTGTTCAATTCGTTCGTCGCGCGGACATTGCAGCACGTTTTGAATGGGTTGTGGCAGCCGCAGATACTGCGGATCATGCTTCCAGGCCTCTCCGCTCAGGTGGGGTCCAGGCGGCGTGATCGACTGCGGCACCACCTGTACCAGAGGCTGGGGAAGAACTGGCGTGTGGGCCTCCGGCAAGACGCTGATCACCTTGAAAAACGCTTCGTGTTGGGCGGCGTACACCTGGCCCTTGCGCGGGTTAGGAGTCAGGATAATGACGAAGAAATTTTCTGACAGGGCACTGCTGCGGAGGCGCTGCGCGATCCGGAGTATGTGCTTGGTGGAATACCCGTTTCCGGTGAGCTTGGCGGCCACCAGTGCGTGCCCGTAGGGGGTGTTGTGCAAATTCGTGGCAAATTCCAGGCCGTTCTATTGATGCGGTCTTGTTCGTCTTGCTTCATTGTCGTGTTCTTGGAGGGTTTACCTGAAGCACTGGCCGCGCCCGATAGTGCGACGTAGAACATCGCATGAACCGGCATTTGGGGACGCCATTTATTCCAACATCTTCCAAATCTGGACGCACTTTTCAGTGTCTTGCGACCTTGCTTTCTAAGCTTTTGCAAGAGTTTTGCACGTCTCATCTTCTTGCATTTGTCTGCGATAGTTCGCGCATCGGTGCTTCCAAATTTTAGGTGCGCTCGCTGTTTTTTGCCCGAGATTTTACGGTTGAATTTCTGCGATTCCGCAACGTTGACCTCAAGAGTCTCGCGGCTTCTGGGGGCAGCGTTGAAGCTGAAATCTGAACGATAACTGCCGTAAAACATTCTCGATTTTTACTATGTTGAGAGTGTTCCTTCACAGCATTTTGGCAGATGGATTGCCGCGGAAATCTCTTCTCAGCAGGAGCAGACAATGCCAACATGTTGAGTTTGCGCCGCTGCTGCAAGGCTCTCACTACCCATGCGATGCTCGGCTGTGATCGGACTGTAGCGGAGCGTGTTTTGATGGCAGATCTGCCTTTGACTTCGCCGAAGAAACACTGCCCTATGGGGTTTACAACTGTCCATTCATTTCAGGTTTCTGAGCTCATTTACTGCGGTACGGATTCGTGTTCTGGAGTTCGCAAACCGGTACAAACATCACAGTTGATTCAGGTATTCAGACGCTTTCGGCCAGTGCGTTTATGACTGTTGTGTTTTATGTTTTCTCAGTACTTCAGCTGCCTGTTGATCTTCACTCAGGAGGTGGTTACCTTGGGCAAAGAAGTCAGCTGTTTCAGCTTCCCGGCATCTCTGGTCAGGATGTTTCGCCTGCTACTCTGCTCTGTTTTTTCTTCAGTCCTTCAGTTGCCTGCTGGGTGTCAATGTTCTGTTCTGTAGAGCCGTGGCGGATCGGTTACAGAGGCAGACTGATCTCTTTGTGGAGTTGTACTGATCCCTTGAGCGGGCCTGAGATGGGGTCTGCTTCACAGCGTTTCACTTTACGCTGTCACGTGGATTGCAGCTGATTCTGTGGCGTTCTGGCAGGGTCTGTGCTGTCCTTTCAGCACAAGCAACACCCCGCGAGCCTGCGGGGTGGAGGGCGATTTCAGACAGTTGCAGCGTTTTCCTCGGGTGCGACGGTCGTGGAGCCCGCGTTGCTTTTGCGGGCAGGTGCGGCGGCTTCTGCGGTGGGTGCTGATGCAGCTTTTGCTGCGTTTCCTTCTTGTGCTTTAGCCTCACTTTTGCGTGATTTGATTGCTCTGAACAGAAGGTTCAAACCACCCGCTTTAGCCGGTGAGCCTTCAGCCGTTAGGTTGGTGCAATGGGCTACCGCTCTGGGAACCACACCACATACAAGATTCAATATCTCTGTATCTGGGTAACGACCTACCAATGTGAATTGCTCAAGGGCGACATGGCTTTCCGGCTGCGTGAACTCATTTGGCAGACCTGGATAATGTTCCAAGAATCCCATCCAGCGGCGAAGAGCTCAGTACCCGAACCTGGTATGTCAAGTCGGCGGGGAAAAAGATCCTCAGAGGGGGCTGGGATTGGGCCGCCAACATGGCTGGCCTGCACTGTTCGGTACACGTTGGCCCTTAGGTGGGATTTGATTTGGTGATGTAGGGGACTCGTCGGCCCTTACGTCCTTTCTGAGACGACAGCGTAGCCGCGCTGCAAATCTGGTCACAAAACCTAAGGGCAATCTGGTGATTTTGGCCCCTAAACAGCAATGTTTGGGGGTTTTTCCATTTGCATCTGGCTCCTGCCTTCCTCGGCTCCTCGCCTCTCACGACCAGTGGTCCTGGAACGACACCAGAACCACTGACCACGCTGGCGCCCCCCCCCATCGCCGGTGGTGTTCCGGTGGGGGAGGGGCATCAGGAAATGGCACTAATAACTTTAGGTGTCCGAATTACCTTTTACAGCCTAACTGACCGAGCTAGTGCTGGATGACAAAGGTGAGCATCTCAGAGCAGGTCGCGAAGTGGCAGGCCAAGTCCGTCTGCCAAAGCGGCCATATTGTCGATACTGACGTTTCTCACTCCCCGCTCCACTTGAGCGATATAGCTCCAATTCATATCCGAGCGTTCCGCCAACTCTTCAAGGGTGATCTCGCGGGCATGACGCTCCTCACGCAGACGGCGTCCAAAAAGAATGCGGACGCTACTGGCTGGGCGTTTCTTGGAGGGCATCCCTTAAGCGTGAATGAGGTTGCAATTTTTAATACAGTGAATGCTGGTACTATTACTGTGGGTACAGTCATACAGAAGTTGTATCACGTCCTCGAGTTCACCACAGCGGCGGGATAGCGCCCAACCACTTTCAAGATCACACCCCATTCAAGGAGAAAATTATGTGGACTGGACTTATCATTGGCTACCCATTGCCATACAGGCAAAACAGCCAGGCTTTTCTGGCAGCTATCGCTGAACAACTCCTCCCGCTGCTGTCCATCAGGCCCAGCCACGGTGGCCTTCAGAGGTGGAAAAACTGATGGGAGCCCCTCACACCTTGAGACAAGGTACCGAAGCGGATGCCTCTGCCCTGCTCGAATTCTTTCAGCATGTGGTTCCGAATGGGTGGCAGATTCTCAATGCCTGCCCACCGTACTCTTTGCCGCCCATCGGGCACTCCTGGCCTAGCCTGTGGGTGGTTGAGGCAGACGCCGAAATTGTTGGGGCGGGCTGGTGTTCTCTGCAAGATTACGTCCCATCAATGTCAGTCGTGTTGACTGATCCGGAGTGGGATCACCTGAATGTTCTCTTAATTGCTAGAGTCGAGGCAGATTTGGGGCTCGTCTTTGCTCAACCCAACAATCAAGTCCGTCAGGTGAGCGCTTGGCTGCCTCCAGTCCCGCACCATACCCGCCTGCAGGAGGCGTATGTCCGACGTGGCTGGCAAATTTCGGTGCTGCACTGGATCGCTCCCGAGCCCACAGGTGGGCGGTCTAAAAATGTGCGCACTTGGCGACCCGAAGGCCACATGTGACTGCCTTGCCTTAAGTTGGAAGAGCGATTGTCGAGATCCAACACAAGCTACTTCATACGCTCAGCAATGTGGCAAGCATCCTTATTTTACTGATTGCAGTAGTGCAGCAATTGCTTTACTACTGACTAGACCTCTTGCGAAAGTCAGGCGGGACGTGCACGGGTGAGGTTGCAGAGCGCCGCGATCAGCTGAACTCGGAGCGCAAACCGACGCCGCCGATGTCGGTACATGCCCTTCAAGACGCGGAAGATCTTCATACGACGGATGGCATGCAGGGTGCCCTGCCGGGCATGTGCCAGCACGCGGTTTTCTTGGCGTTGTTCGGCGGAGAGGGGCGACGCTCGCGTCGCCTTATGGGTGGTGATGGCGTGCCCGTGGCTCCGCCAGAGTCCCTGGTCTCCGGCGTCCCCGATCAGCGCCGTGTCGGCACACCCGACTGACGGAACAGCTTGGGATCATGAACGGCCCCAGCACTCGTGGGGATGCCCAACACGGCGCTGTGTCACCGTGCAGATCAGCAGCTGAAATTTCAGGGTATGACGTTTTTTCTTCCCGCTGTACCAAGCGCGCTGCTTTTTTTGGGCCGTTCACACGGCACTTCAGAAGCATCAAGCGCCACGATGCTGTAGACGAGCTGCGCTTCCTGAAATACGCGTTTTCTGGGCATCTGGAACCGCGCACTGGCAATCAAGGCCGCTTCCACGCGTTCCACCGTGCGGTGCACGCCATCGTCATGCACGCCCCAGTCGTCACCCAGGTGTGCGAAGGTACGGGACTCATGCCAGAATTCCAGCGTCATCAGGAGTTGTTCAGCCACGCTGAGCGCGGCTGGGCGGCCAGATTTCTTCTTCCGTTCTTCCCGTTGTGCCAGCACCGTTTCCATCTTGGCAAAGGTTTCCGGGGAAACCCCAGTGCGTCGACGAAACGGCTTGCGATTCATCTTCAGCGTGCGTGTCAGACGGTCTCGCTCCACGCTGCCAGCTTAGCCCATCACTTTCGCAAGAGGTCTACTGAGCAGAGCCGCTTTAAGACCATCGGCAACCTTCAGCACAGGCCGCCTACTGCCCTTCTATCCTGTCCAATGGGCGAGCATGGCTTGAGCCTCGGCAGTACTTTTGCCCAACATTCCGATTAAGTCGAGGGTCGTGACTCGGCCCCCGACATACAGGGCCGAGACCCGATCCCGAATCTCTCGGCGTTCAGCAGGTTGATCGTAAGTGCCCATCAGAATAATGTGTGCCGCCGCAATATCCCGGACAGCCACCGGTGCATCCGCATCGCTGGGGTGCTGAGCCGCTGAATGGCGAACGGCTGGAGTGCTGGACTGCCGACCTTCCGCTTGGATCAGCAGGATGTCGTACTTGTGAGGTTGCTCCAGAATATCTGTCAGGATTCCGGCTTTGTTCCGGATCTTGGTGCGGTACTCCGTTCGCAGCAGGGCCTCCAAGACCCCCACGGCCCGCTTCACCGCTTGCAGTCCGTGGCTCTGGGCCAATAGAAGTGTGCGCCCTCCACTGACCCCGTAGCGGGCCAACAGTGCGGCCGCTTCGGGGTCAGTGGCTGTGGCGTCCACCTGGCCAAAGGTGTAGTGCACCACACGCGATTTCCCCCGGCCCTGATAGGTCACGTCCTGCAAGAAGCCCGTCGCTTTCAACTCGACATGGGCGGGCTGAAGCGCGCGCATGACCGTATCGGGCCGCATCTCGTGCATCCCGAGGTGGCTGGCCCACACACTCAGCGGAACCGAATAAGCCAACACAGGCTGCCCGCTCCCCTGCCGCTGGAACGACAGGGTGCGGAACAGGTTGCGGGTCAGAGGCTGAGTTAACTTGGCCAACAGCTCAAAATTCAGCGGCAGAATATGACCGGCCCGAATATTTTTGATCACGCCATCATCCAGTTTGATAGCCAGCACCGTCTGGGCACGCCATTGCCCGAGGTTGGTGACGTCTGCCGTGTTGTCTTCAGCCGAATGCTTCACGATCAGGCTGAAGCTCATGGTGCGCCAGCGGTGCTTGCTACCGTCATACCAGCTGTCAATGACGTCATAGGCGGTGTACTGCAAACGGCGGAGCGACTCGCGTAATTTCTCATAGGCGCGGGCACTGGGGGTGATTCCACTGAGCCGCAGCAGTTCCCGGCTGGTCACCCGCACCGTGTCATCTTCCGGAAGGCCTTGCAACACGGCAGCATTTACCAAGCCCAGCAAGATGTCATTGTCGACGCCATGCGGAACCAAACTGTTGCGCGGCGCCGTACAGGTGATGTGAATCGCCCCCAGTGCGTCCAAGGCCAATTGTTTGGTCCATTCGTAGAGCTCTGTGCGGTTGGGTGCAAGGACTAAGTTGAGCCGGGCCAGGTTCGGTTCGTCATGCCGTAACTCTACGTCTGCGTCCCTGGTCGCCATGAGAGCAGTTTACAGGGTTCTCAGACTTCGTGAATCAGTTGCTGCCAGTAGTGATTGATGATCAATCTTTTTAAAAGAAGTTAAAACATATGAATGATCATCACTCAAGGCAAAGCAAAAAACACTGTTTTAGACGGCATTTGTTGAAAGAATTCCACAAAGTGCCACAGGCGAACACCCTCTGATTCCACAAAGTGCCACAGGTAAAGAATCAAAATCACCACAAAGTGCCACAGGCAAAGCTCCGGAGATTCCACAAAGTGCCGTCGGCCATTCCACAAAGTGCCACAGGGAGACAAACCTTAATTCCACAAAGTGCCACAGGTTGGTTGCCCCGAATTTATCTCAATTCCACAAAGTGCCGCGGGCGATTCCACAAAGTGCCACAGGGAGACAAACCCTAATTCCACAAAGTGCCACAGGGAGACAAACCCTAATTCCACAAAGTGCCACAGGCGGTGGCGACAGTGTATGCCGCTGAGACTTTCCAACGCCTACGGAAAAGAAGAGCCTGATCAAGGGGTCTGGATCTTAATTTGCTGCCCCCTCACCAGGTAGGAGTGGCTCTTTTTTGTACGCTGCCATGTCTCACGTTGCAGTGTCTGGCTTTCCTTCGATCCGTTTCAGCCTTGTCTGACGATGAAATTGTTGCCTTCGCTGAATCAATGTTCAGGCACAGTTTTGAAGGCTCTGCGCAAGGCAATTTGCAAATATAGTGACAAAGCAGGCAGCGTTCCATACACCCTCTTGCCTGTGTTGCAACCTAAAGTTGCTGGATTGTCTGCTCGACTGCGATGTGACCCGGCCCGTGGCAGAAGCGCTGGCGGCGGGTCATCCTGACTGTGTGGCACCGGCCTTACAGCCAGTAGACGGGCGACCCGCCGCTGAATCACGTTCTCAAGCGTTGACCGCCTCTGGGAGAGAGGCAGTGCGCGAGTCCAGCAAGTAGGGTTTCGAGGCGACTGAAGTGCCCAGAAAGGCCTCTCCAGAGTGGAGAAGCGCCCTTGAGGCCTATAGAAGGAGGCCTGGCCCTCAGGACGCCCGTGCGACGCTGGGCATGCCAGTGGGGCTTGGGGCTGAGCCGGGCACCTTCAGCGGCGGCCTTGGCAGCACTGCAAGCGTTGACTGCAGAGCAGGTCGCCACGGTGCGGGCTGCGTTGGAACGTCCTGCCGCAGAAGCCCGGCACTGGTTTGTACGCTCCTGAGCGTTCAACGCTCACTTGGCGTGCTTGCTTGTCTCCAGATACACCTTTTTGAGGTCGTGGGAAAATTACATTCAAGTCACCATCGGAACGTGATGACCTTAACTCAAGCCCGACAGCTCCGGCGGTGTAGATGCGCCCTTTAGAGTGGCTGTCGTTTCTGGCCTTTCTTCCCGCCTTGCTTCTCCCCTGGGTCATTCGCAATGGTCGGCGACACGGGCTCTTGGACCTTGCTGCAGTTCTTCCCATGCTCGCGACCCTGGCCCATGTGGTGTTCGAGGGCTGGCGAATCCACATGGTTCCGCTGTATCTGTTGGCGGCGCTGTTGTTGCTTTCGCGCCTGCGGTTGAGGGACAGGGCTCTGAAGGTCGGTCACCCCCGGCTGCGTCTACTGGGGACTGGTGTGGTCTTGGCTTTGGCGGGCGCCTTCCCCGCTTGGCTTCTGCCCGTGGTCACGTTGCCTGCGCCGACTGGGCGGTATGCCGTCGGAGTCGTCGACCGTGAACTCAACGATCCCGTGCGGGCACGGCGCCTGATGGTCTCCGTCTGGTATCCGGCGGCGAAGAAGGGAGCACGCGCGCCCCTCACCCTGTATTCCGAAAAAATGGCCGCAGGACTCACCCGCGCCTTTGGGTTGCCTGCCGCCGCTCCACTGCTGCAACACCTGCGGTATTTCACCAGTTCAGCCAGCCTCGGCGCCCCGATGCTGTCCTCCGCCCCACCCTTTCCCGTACTCGTGTTTTCACATGGCTTGGTCGGCGTCCGGTTACAGAACAGTGGAACCTTTCAGGAATTGGCGAGTCGCGGCTTTGTGGTGGTGGCGTTGGATCACACCGACGCGGCGGCAGTCACCGTGTTTCCGGACGGTGAAGCCAGAGGGTATGACCTCCAGCGACTCGGGATTCGGCCGGAAGAGCTCGGAGAATCCACACGGGTTCTGTTGCCTATCTGGGTCGCGGATCAGCGGCTGGTTTACGACACGCTCACGACCTGGCAAGCGTCAGATCCCCTGTTTGCAGGCCGCCTGGATGTGCGCCGTATGGGGTCATTTGGGCATTCGTTCGGGGGCGTCACCGCATTTGAAGTCTGCCGCGTCGAGCTCCGGTGCCGCGCGGCCGTCAACCTGGACGGTGGGCTGCCCCAAGGGGGGCTCCTGCCTGCACAGCGTCCAGTGCTGCTGATGACGTCGAGCCATAGCAATTCCCTGGAGTACGCCATTCAAAGGTGGAGACGTTACGTCCAGGCGGCCAAGGCCCCGGCCATGTGGTTGGAAGTATCCGGAACCAACCACTACTCCTTTACGATCATGCCGCTGATGTTGCCCCTGATCGCCCCAAGGAGCTACGATCCAGCGGCGGGGCAGGAGACGGCAGACCACTACTTGAATGTGTTCTTTGACCTGCAGTTGCGGGGTGTGCCAACTGGGCTATTTGACCGTCCGGTTCAGACTGCTGTAAGTAAGACAGGCGTGCTCTGGCGCGAGTAAGCGCTGGACGCCGGGCGATCTTCATGGCCAGCAAAGGAGCCAGCACCTGCCCAGGATATAGACCCCTCTGACTTGGCTTTTGCCGTTCTACACGTCCTAGTATTACCAGGCACAGCGCCTGTGGGCCTCAAGAGAGATCCAGCACCTCGGTGGTTCGGATCGCCGGAACAACCTGCCGTGGTTGGCAGATGAGATGGCCTCTGGCCACTTCGGTGCACCCACGGCGCTGCAGACGGGATTCACTCCCTGCGGGTCACCGTCTTCAACCTCGTGCTTGGCCTGCCCACGCTGGGTGTAACGCGGCGTGGGCAGGCCAGTTTGCTCTTGACCGTCTTTCAGGACCGCGCCATGCTGAAGGGGATGACGGCTGTGCCTCAACCTCCCCACTTCCAGCTGTGCAACCAGCAGGCGTTTGAGACGTGTGTGGCGACGACGTTGCAGGTGTTGGCGGCGGTGGAATTTGCCCCAGCCCTCCATCACACCCAGCCGACTCGGGAGATCCTATTGGCGTTTGCTGCTGAACTGGACCGGCATGCGGGAGACGTCGCAGCGCTGGCAGGGGAACGGTTCCTGGATTTGCCGGCGCTGGGGCAAGGCTGGTACAAGCGCTTGGTCGCAGAGCGAGATGAACCACTGCCAGCGGCCTATCACGCCTTGCACTCAGCAGCGTATCTGGGGTTGGACGGGGGAACGACAACGGCGACCCTGCTCTCGGCCGTGGCCTATGCGTTACGGGTGCTGGCCCAGCGCGAAAGCTGGCTCTCGAATTGAACTCTCTGCATCCTCGCTCTTTCCGAGGCTTCCCAAGCGATTTTGTGCCGTGCTACACGGCCCTGGAGAACAGGCGGGATTTCAGGCAGTTAATCCCTCATTGGCTCACGACCCTAAACAGCGTTTCTTATGTGCAGAACACACACTTTCCGCGTAGTTGTCCAGTTGTGCCTCAATCTTGACCCTGCTCACCGCGACTTTGAATCTATAGACGTTCTGACTCGCATCGGCCAGCGTGAACCGTGACACGTACCGGGGGACTCGCCACGACCTTCAGATGGCGGAGCTCATTTGTAGCCTGCAGGGCAGATGTATGCACTGGTTTGGGGCAAATCTGAGCATCACGCCCGCGGGTGCGGTTCGTCTGATTCAGGACATTGATCAGGTGACGCAGGAGCGCCTTCTGCGCTGCTGGGCCAAGCCAATATGGAGGGGGTGCCGCGGCAAAGCTGGCTTCCTGATTGGATTGTGGCTGGGGTGAAGCGTTGGCCCTCGCAGCAGAAAAACGGTCATCCGCCCACGTTTCCCGGCAAACAGCGCAGGAAGACTTGTTGGAGGTCTTCCTGGCCAGCCTTAATCATGTGCTTCTAGGCAGCCTGAATGATCTGCGAGCCCGGGGGACTCTTCGCTTAGGGATTGGCAGGCGCTTTAGAGCGCAGAGCCGCCGTTGAGGCGGCGGCGTTACGACCGGGTCTGAAACAGGGCCGCGCCGTCTTCCCGCTGCGTTTCCTCCAGCCCTCCTGCCTGCCCCAGATACTCGGCCAGCGCCGCCGTCTGATCCAGGAGCAAGATGGCTTGTGCGGGGCGAAGGTTCGGGTACAGCAAGGGGAGCAGGTCGTGAATGGTCACGGGCTGCTGAGCCGCCGCCCGCAGGGTGGCCAGCTTGTCCTGATACCGCGCCCGCAGCGCGCGGATGCGCCCGCGCCAGTCGGCCATGGGGCCGCCGTGACCACCCAACGCGACCTCCACGCCTTCAAGTGCCTCGATGCGGTTCAGCGAAGCCAGGTAGTGCTGCAGCCCCGCTCCCCGCTGGTAGCGCTCTGGCATCAGCGGTGGTGAATTGTGCGGCAGCAGGTGATCAGCGCTGAGCAACAGATCGTCCACCCGGAGGCACACCTGCGCGCCGTCATGGCCGGGAGTATGAATGACCTGAAAGACGCCGTCCAGCAGGTCGCCGTCTTGGAGAGGCGTCTGAACCGCCACGCGGCTGGGCAGCATCAGGTTGTGGGCGCGGCGGCGCAGACGCGCCGCGTAACTGCTCTTTGTGGGAATGCCCGCCCAGCGCAGGTGGCCCTCGACCTGAACCTGCCACGCGGCGCCGCGCGCCTCGGGCTGTTCCAGGGCCGGAACCGCCCAGGTGTGGGCCGCGACGGGCGCAGGGGTCAGCGCCCGCACGGCCGGCAGCCCGCCCACATGGTCGGCGTGAGGGTGAGTGACCAGCAGCCGGCTCAGGGTGTCCCAAGACCACGCCTCGCCGTAGGCCGAACGGATGTGCGCCAGACCCGCGTGCAGGTCGCCCAGGCTGTCCTCGTGCGCGCTGCCCATGTCCACCAGGGCGGCGTAACTTGGCGCCGCGGGCTCGCCCTGAACCACCAGGAAGGTGTTGGCCTCAAACTGGGGAAACGCCCGCAGGGTCACGGTGTAGACCCGCGTGCCGCCGGCAGTGACGTGGCAGGCCACAGCGGGCAGAACAGTCATGAGCTGCACTGTAAAGCGTCTGGCCTGCTCGACGCCACTGCGCCGCGGAGCGTTCTCTATCGAACTTACGCCCAGGTGATCGGACGGCTCTCCCAAGACCTGCGCACGGAGTTCCCGGAGCTCGAAGGGTTTTCCCCCACCAACCTGAACGACATGCGCATGTTTGCCGGCGCCTCTCCTGGCTTCGAATTTGGTCAACAGCCTGTTGACCCATTGCCCTGGGGCCATCTGGTGACGCTGCTGACCAGTATCAAAGAGCCAGCCTAGCGGGAGTGGGATGCCCAGGCTACGGTTCAGTAGGGGTGCAGCCGCAACATCCCGGTTCATCAGATCGAGAGCCGTCTCGATGAGCGGCAGAGGCAAATCGGGGTCACTTCAAGATCTATGCGCCCTCCTCCGCTCAGCGCTGACGGAAGGCTCAACTTTCTCGGTCTCAACCAGCGCCACACTGGAAATGCTGCTTGCTGAGTCACCTGTGTCCCCATCAAGCTCTCCTTCGATCGAAACACCACCAGACCTCAGAAACACAACGTTCTTCAGCCCCCAACTCGGGAAGGCTCAAAGCCTTTGGGACGACAGCACCCCCATCCGGGTCTTCAGTGCTGGATGCAGGAGCTTGCCCTTGAGTGGAATCGCCCGCCATCCCCTCTTGACTCTCTCGTAGCGTCACGGTTTACCGTAAGTGGCGGAGGTCTTCTGTGAACTTTAAGATCGGGGAACTGGCCCAACGAACGGGCCTCACTATTCGTACCCTGCGCCATTACGACGCGCTGGGCCTCCTCAAACCCACTGAGCGCACCCCGTCCGCTTACCGTCTGTACTCACCCACAGACCTGACCCGCCTGCTCCACATCCAAAGCCTCAAGACCCTGGGGCTGACCCTGCCGGAGATCGCCCGGGCGCTGGACGACCCTGCCTACGCCGCACAAAACATCCTTCAGCAACACATTGAGGTGCTCGAGGCGCGCATCGCACAGGAGCAGCACTTGGTCAGCCGTCTGCGCGAATTGCAGGGAACCGCTGAGGCGAGCTGGACGGAGATCGCCGAAACCATCGCCCTGACCCAGCGTGTGGCCCGGCAGGTGGGACATTTTATGCAGACGGCACAGAACCTCACGCAGCAACTTACTCTCAGTGACGAACAACTCCAGAGCCTCCAGGACCAGTCCTGGGACTCGGGCAATGATGATTGGGAGACGCTGCTGACCCAGGTCTTTACCGCATTGGAAGAGGGTATTCCCCCCACTTCCCAAGAAGCCCAAACCCTGGCACTTCGCTGGCAGCGTCTGGTCGGGCGCACCACCGCTGACTGCCCTGAAATTGCCCAAGCTCTTGGAAGGGCTTACGAACATCACGTCCCGGCAGAGCTGCACAGCGCCTGGACGTTTATTTCAGAGGCGATGTCCTCTCAACAAGACGGAGCAGCCATGACGAATCAGCGCGCGGTAACCAACCTGCTCCATCCCGACAAGAACGTCCGTATCCGGGCGGCGCTGGATCTGGGCGCTGCCCAGCACCGGGCTGCCCTACCTACTCTGATCGAACGGCTGGGCTGTGAACCGGACTTCTTTGTCCGAGAGAACCTGACCTGGGCCATCGTGCGGATGGGTGTGGAGGCCGTACCGCCGCTCCTTGGATTGCTGGAGCATTCGGACGCTGCGGTGCGCTTGCAGTCCGTTCACGCGCTGAGCAAGTTGGCCGATCCTGTAAGTGTGGCGGCCTTGGGGCAAGCGGTTCGCGACCCAGATGACGAGGTGGCCCGCAAAGCGATCTTTGCCCTGGGACAGCTGGGCCACTCGGGAGCACTGAGCACGTTGGTCGCAGAGGTGGGCCACCCGGACAATGAGCGGCGCAACACGCTCAGCAGAGCCCTGATGGAGTTTAGACAGGACGCGCTGTTCCCTCTACGGGAATTGCTGCAGCACCCGGAGGCCCGACGGCGTGCCCATGCCGCAGATATCTTGGGGTTGCTCGGTGAGTCGGCGGCTGCGCCTGCCCTGACGGAAGCCTTGTTGGACCACACTTGGGAGGTTCGGTTCGCGGCGCTCAGCGCGCTGGGCCACCTGACAGGTGAAGAGGCCAGACAGGGCATTGAGCAGGCGACCCAACTCGCGGACTCCAGACTGCGGGCGGTGGCGCAGCGGCTGGCGGCCCACCGTCCCGAGCGGCCCAGTTCCCTCCAGGAAAGGCTTAAGCAACGCCGCGAGAAGGGTGAGCGCACCCGGCCGTAGGCTCAGACAACCGTCTTGCCAGGGGCTTTTCTTTCCTGAGCGCAGGAGGGCGTGCCAATCTTGAAATGACCCCTAACTGGAGGGCGTGGGACTGGGCTGCGCATTGTCCATCCCTCAAACAACAAGCATTCCCCTGCGAACAATTTCGCAGGGGAATGCTTGTTGGAATCCTGTCTGGCTGGCAGCCTCCCGAGCCGTTCAGCCGTGCATCTCTCAGACTCTAGCGGCAGACCACGCCAAGGGTCAAGATTACGGCTGATTCAGTCCGTCGCTTTCAGAAAACTCTGATCCCAAAATCGCCAGCAACACCCACATGATCTTGTTGCCGTAAAAGTTCCAGAACGGTACCGGCGGATTGGCAGGCAATTCCAGACCTACCGCGGGCGTAGTGATCCTGACCTCAGAGGTGACTTCGCCTGTTGCCTCAGAGCAGGGCAACTCAGAGGGCGCCTGCGCCGCCTTCGCTTGGAGTGACTCAGCCTTCTGGGAAGAGCGCCAGCCCCTCGGCTAGAGCGGCCTGCTGTTGGCGGGTATCAAAGGTCAGGAAGCGCAGGCCCTCAAATGCTTCTGCCGCAAGCAGGGCACTGGCCACATGAATGGTGTCCATCGCCCGCAGGCCGAATGCCGCCTGGCGGATCACCAACACCGACGCTTCTAACAGCAGGGCTTCATCGACGGGCACGACATATAGGGTGTCCCAGTCTTCTCGGAACTGTTCCAACAGGGCGCTCACTTGGCTGGTCCTTAGCCTTCCAACGTGGTCGCGGTGTTGACGCTGAGTCAAGGCAGATAGTTCAGGATAAGCCAGACCACTGACTACCACGGGTTCGGCCCGCGCGATGGCGGTTTGCACTTGGGTATGGAACTGGTCTTTGGTCAGGTAGGCCCGCAGCAAGGCTGATGTGTCCAGAAACAGCGGAGACGCTTGGGTCAAAGGTCACGCCCGCGCATCTCGGCCAATTGGTCGGGCACGCTCCAGTCGCCTTCCGGGGCGCGGCGCTGCCCTGCAGTTTGCCTGCCGCCTTACGGGGCGCGGCAATGCGGCGGCGGGCATCCTCGCGGCGCTGGTCGCCTTCGGCATCCAGAGTCTCCAACACGTCTTGCACCTGCACGGGGGAGCCGGTGAGTGCTGACAGAGCCTCCAGCACCGTGCCCACTGTGGCGAGGTCGATGCGCTGGGCGGGTCTGGCGGCCAGCCCGTACACCGTGGCCGGAGCCAGCCGCCCTTCGGTGGCTTTGACTAGGCGGTAGGCGGTGATGCCCCGACGCTCCAAGTACGCTCCCAGGTTCATTTGCAGGCCCATACTGCTAGCTTACCAGAGTAAAGAAGCCAGACAAAAAAGCGGCCCGAAGGCCGCCTTTGATTCCTCTAATATAGCCCAATATACAGGCCATGCACAGGAGATGCATCACATGGTCGTGGTTTCTTAGGAATGATTGAGGTTTCATAGAGCATGAACGGTCTGACGTGTCCAGCGTGTGAGGGCGTCTACATCGTTAAAAACGGTCACGCCCATACCGGAAAACAACGGTATCTGTGCCGCGTGTATCGACATCAATTCACCCTGAACCACACTCGAACTCCGGTTTCACCCGAAACCGTGACCTTGGTGGATCGTTTGCTCTCCGAACGCCTCTCTCACCGGGGAATTTGCCGCGTCATCGGGGTCAGTCGAAGCTGGTTCCGCCGGCACTTGCAATCTCTGATGAAGACCGTGCCACACAGCATCGAGCTTGAAACGCCTGTCGCAAAAAAAGTGTAAGCACTCCAGCACCAGCCCCGCTGGTGCTGGAGTGTGACGAGTTATGCACCTTTGTGGCGCAGCAGACAAAGAACATCTGGATCTGGCTCGCCATGAACCGCGCCACCCGTCAGATCGTCGGCTGTTTCATCGGAAACCGAGATGCCGCTGGAGCCTTCGGGTTGTGGCAGAGCTTGCCCACCCCTTATCTCGATGCCGTGTGTCATACCGACGGCCTGAGTGCCTATAAAGGCGTCGTTTTTGGTGGGCTGCACGTGATCGGCGGGACACAACATATCGAACGCTTCAATGCCACGTTGCGGCTTCGGGTCGCTCATTTGGTACGCAAGAGCCTGTCCTTTAGCCGCAAACAAGAGCATCTCGAACTCCTGATCTGGATGTTCATTCACCGCTACAACGCGTCATTACGTTGAAGCCACGACCCATCACATTGTATTGAAAAGAGGTCAAAGCCCGGCCAGCACGATGTTAACTGTTGCTACTGCCTGTGCCTTCGCAGAGGCTGTCTCAGCTCTGGGAGCTTGAGCTCAGTGGATTATTCACCTCAATGAACGCAAGGCAATGGGCCCCAAGCAGTCGTTATCACAGAAATCCCCGTTCAACCTGAGGACTTCGCTGCCGCTTCGCTGGCCTGCCGGAGCCCCTCCTCCTGAGGATTGCCGTGCTCCAACCAGTCGACCAAGAAGACCTTGGCCTAGTCGCTGGCGACCTGAACGGCCTGGGCCGCCGTAAACCCTGCGCCGGGCAGCCCGGTGTCTTTCTGAACCACTAGAATCGTGAGGGGCAGCAGTTGATGGGCCTGGCAGTAAGCCTAGATCGGCTCAAGCACGTTCCCCAGACCGCCCGTGGACACTCCTGTGGCCTACGAGATCTGCTGGTAGGTGATGGTTTGCCGATGACGGGCCGCCCACGCTAGGACGGCCCATGTTTGTACCGCGCGCTCATACCGGTTCATGCCTCAGCCGACTGGGTGCCGGGCCGCACCGTCGTTCTTCACCGCCTGGCAGACCAGCCTGCCCAGCCCTTTGGTGATCCCTGCGCTAATCCTCTTCGTCCAGTACCCCGCGCAGGGCACTCAGGTGGGCGCGGGCCACGATCAGCCGATCATCGCTGTCGGTGCGCAGCGCGCGGTCCAACCCATCCAGAAGGCGTTGCCGGCGCTCCTGGGCCTCCGACATCTGCAGCTGGGTCAACAGGTCCTGCACCGAAGCCCGGAGCACCAAATTGCTGTGGGCCTGCACCTGTTCCCAGATCAGGGCCGAGGTGCGCTGGATGACCGGGGCGGACGCGCCGCTCACCCGCCTCCGGGCCACCAGATGGGCGGCCACGCTGGGGCCTGGTTGTCCCCATCATCTGCAGCGCCGTTGGATTGGGGAACAGAAGTCGTGTCCGCAGCTTGAACAGGAGCGCTCAGGGCGAGAGAAAGAATCAGTCCGGTCAGCACAAACTTGATCAGGTGTCGCATCGGGATCCTCCTGGGGTGGTGAAGTACCCATACAGTAAACCGGCGGCTGGGAATAGGCTGGGACACGGGGGCTGGGGCAGGGAATCAGGCGTTGAGCCCCAGGGCCGTCAGGGCCCGCCGGACCGCGGGATCCGGCGTTTGACCGTGGGCCGTTTCCAGCATGTGGACGTAGCCCTGGTAGGCCGCGGGGGCTTCAACCGGGCGGTGAAGCAGCAGAGTCCGGATCAAGGACAGGTGGAACGCTTCCTGATCGGTCTGGTGGCGCAGGCTGTCTTTCAAGATCTGCACGGCCCGGTCAGGATCGCGGGAGGCCAGTTGGCCCTCAAGGTCTCCCAGCACCAGGTGCTGTTCACGGCGCACCGCTTCGCGCAGGGCCTCCACCCACTCGGACTCCACATCGGCCAGCAGTTCATCGGCCCGCAGCTGCAAAATGGCCACCGGGTTGCCCTGCCGGGCCTGCTGCAGCGCCTGGTGCAGGGTGGACGTGATCACCAAGTTGGGATGCAGGCTGTAGCGGCCCTGAATGTGGGGCACCGGATCGAGGTCCTGACCGATCAGGCCACGCAGGGTGGCCCGCAGCCGGCGCACCACCACCCGGTAATACTCGTGGTGCCGCGGATCACGGGAGCCGTCCCACAGGGCATTGAGGATTTCAGGGAGGGTGCCGCTGCCGTACCAGAGAAGCCACAGCAGCAGTTCACCTGCCTTACTGAGGGGCAGCCGTACCGGTTGGCCCTCAAAGGTCACCCGTACCTGCGATTCGGCGTGCACCAGAAAGCTGGCGGGCGGATGGGCCACCCGGAGCGGTCCCAGGCGAGCCAGAGGATGATCTGGCTGGCGTTCCTGGAGCGCCGTGACCAGCGCAGTCAGGCGCGGTTGATCCGCCGCACAGACCAGGGCAGCGTCCAGAGCCCCAAACTGCTCCGCAACGGCCTGCAGGTGGCGACTCCCGGACTGGCCTGTGGCCTCCTCCAGGGCTGCCAGTAGCACCGTTGCCCGCAGCTGATGTCCGCGTTCGGCACTCTCATGCGCGGCGCGGCCCAGGGCTTTGCGGGCGCGGGGCCAGTCCCCCGTATCAAAGGCGCGGGCGCCCTCGTAGAACGGCAGATACAGGTCGCGTAACAAGGGAGTCACCGAGGTGGTCACTCCCACGTCAAAGGCCCGCGACGCGGCTGGAGCGTCGCCCTGAGCGGTGCACAGGTCAAAGCGCGTGAAGTGAACGAAGGGCAGCAGCACGGTGAGTCCCAGGCTCTGCAGGCGGGCTTCGGCCTGATCCAGTGCTTCAGCCGCCGCACTCCAGTCGCTCCGGGCCAGCAGCAACCGCGCCTTGGCCAGCAGCAGCGTCGGCATCAGCACCGGCTGATTGCGCTCGGCCGCCGGCAGGGCGTCCCGCAGCAGGGTTTCGGCCTCCGCCGTGCGGCCATGCAGCAGGTGGATGTCCAGCAGCTGCTGGTCAATCTGCAAGACGCTCGAGGCCCGTCCATTCGCCGCAAACAGGGCACGGGCGCGGGTCAACGCGTCCTCCTGCTCGTCCCAGCGGCGCAGCATCATCAGGGCGTACTGCTGGGTGTTGAGGCCGTTGGCCTCGTCCAGGGGGAGGCCACGCCGCCGGGCCTCTTCCACCATCTGCTGGCTGACCTCAAGCCCCTCTTCTGGACGCTGCAGGGAGATCAGGGCGGAGGCCCGCTGCATGTTCAGCACCTGATGCACCGGGCTGTCGGGCAATGCCAGCCCCCGCTCGGCCTGCTGCAATTGCTGCTCGAAATCTCCTCGCCGGGCCGCCTGCAGGGCCAACGCCGCGTAACCGAGAGTGCCCAATGCCCCGGCCTGTTCCAGCTGCTCCAGCAGACGCAGGCCCGCCGCCACCTGGCCCGTCTCGATCTGGGCCACGGCGCTGTATTCCTGCCACCAGGCTGGAAGGGGGGCCGGGTGCAGGGCCGTCAGGTCCGCCAGCAGCGCGAACTCATGGCGGCCCCGCAAGCGCGGGAAGAGGGTCTGGGCACTCTGTTCGAGCAGGGCGACGTCTCCAGCCCAGGCGGCGTGCTGCACCGCGCGGGTGAGGTCGCCCTGCTGAACCGCCTGTTCGGCCAGCCGCAGGTGCAGCGGCAGGGCCCGCGCCGGATCACGTTCCAGCTCGGTGCGGAGGGTGTCGAGCAGCAGGGTATGGGGGCGGTACAGGCCCCGGCCGAGCGGCGTCAGTGGCAGTCCCGCCTGACGGGTGGTGCGCAGCCAATTGGCGGGCAGCGTCAAGCCGAGCGTCAGTCCCATGTTCTCGCTCCACTCTTCCATCAGGGCCAGCTCTGGTAAGGCCTGCCGGACGTCGCCGGGAAGGCGATCGAGTACGTCGTGCAGGAGGTCGTCCAGCTCCACCGGTGAAGCGTCCTCAACGCAGGCCAGCGCCACGCCGACGGGCCAGCCCTCCAGCGCGTCCTGCAGGGCTGCAGCGTCCTGCGACGCTTCCCGCAACTGCAAAAAGGTTTCGGTGTCCTGCAGGGTAAAGCGCAACTGGGTGTGCGTGACCAGCTGCACGTGTCCGGAAGCCACCAGGCGGGCCAGGGGAAAGCCGTTCAGGTCGTAGCCCGCCAGAATCAGGCGGTGCCCTTCTGGCAGGGCGTCCACCAGTTGACCCAGCCAGCTTCCCTGCAACCGGGTGACCCGCTCCGCGCGGTCCAGGATCAGGTCCAGGCAACCGTCCATCTCCGAGAGCCGCCTCACCAGGTCAGACAGGAAGCGGTCCGGCGTTGGCAGGTTGTCCAGCGGAATCTGCAGGCCAGGATAGGCATGCAGCGCGCGTTGCAGGGCCAGGAACAGCTGACCTGTTTCAACGTCACTCTCGGCCAGGGTCAGCCAGGCGACCGACCGCGCCGTGCTGCGGGCGTACTGGGCCAACAGGGTGGTTTTGCCGTACCCGCTCGGGGCCACCACTGCCACGCAGGGCCGGTCCGCGCCTGCGAGTTGCTCCAGCAGCTCTGAGCGCACCACTTCGACCTGCAGCGCCCGCGGAACAAGGGCCTGCGGATGCACGGACGCCTCTGGAAAACCCATGACCCACTGTAGCGCCGGGAGATTCCCAGCTGCATGTGAAGCCGTCCCGGCTGCTTCCCAGACCGGGGCGTACAACTTGCCCCATGGGACGTGACCCCACACCGCTGCAGGAGGTGATGTTCACCGGCAAGCCGCACTTGCTTCGCCGTCACTGCATTCAGAAGGTTTCCCTGTTGCCGTCCACCCGTCCTCGCCTCTCGCCTACCCCAGGAGGGTCCCATGAACAAGATCTTGAAACTTCAGAGCCTGTCCACCACCAGCCTCGTCGAAGACACCGCCGCTTGGAGCACGAGCAGCTACGGCTGCAACACGGTCGGCACCGACGAGTGGAGCACGGCCAGCAACGGCTGCACCAAGACCCAACAAGTCAACTGATCCCCGCTGTCCGGCCTTTTTTTTCGCCTCTCGCCTATCCCCAGGAGGATTCCCATGAACAAGATCTTGAAACTCCAGAGCCTGTCCACCACCAGCATCGCCGAGGACACCGCCGCCTGGAGCACCAGCAGCTATGGCTGCAACACGGTCGGCACCGACGAGTGGAGCACCGCCAGCAACGGCTGCACCAAGACCCAACAAGTCAACTGATCCCCGCTGTCCGGCATTTTTCGCCTCTCACCCACCCCCAGGAGGGTCCTCATGAACAAGATCTTGAAACTCCAGAGCCTGTCCACCACCAGCCTCGTCGAAGACACCGCTGCCTGGAGCACGAGCAGCTACGGCTGTAACACGGTCGGCACTGATGAGTGGAGCACCGCCAGCAACGGCTGCACCAAAACGCAACAAGTCAACTGATCCTCACTGCCCTGTCCACCGTCTCTTCGTCTCTCGCCTACCCCCAGGAGGGTCCCCATGAACAAGATCTTGAAACTTCAGAGCCTGTCCACCACCAGCCTCGTCGAAGACACCGCTGCCTGGAGCACCAGTAGCTACGGCTGCAACACGGTCGGCACCGACGAGTGGAGCACGGCCAGCAACGGCTGCACCAAGACCCAACAAGTCAACTGATCCCCGCTGTCCAGCCTTCTTTTTCGCCTCTCGCCTATCCCCAGGAGGATTCCCATGAACAAGATCTTGAAACTTCAGAGCCTGTCCACCACCAGCCTCGTCGAGGACACCGCCGCTTGGAGCACCAGCAGCTACGGCTGCAACACGGTCGGCACTGATGAGTGGAGCACCGCCAGCAACGGCTGCACCCGCACCCAGGAAGTCAACTGAAGGTTCCTGTGGGAACGCAGCCAGGCTGCGTTCCCACTCTTTTTTGTTCCACCCCAACACCAGAATTTTTATTGACGTTCCCCAGGAGGTTGGCCATGACTGCACACACCCCACGAGACACCCAACGCGCCCGGCTGCAAGCCGTCTCCCACCGCCTGCAGGTGGATCCTGAATTCTACGAGCCCCTGGAACGCTACCGCCCGCGCAACCATTTTCTGAGCGTGGCCGAAACGTTCGTTCCCGTCACCAGCCAGCTGATCCAGGAAGCCTTCTGGACCCACGTCAAACCTCTCGGTGCGCGCAGCCTGATGCAGGGCTGGAAGATTCACGTCTCGGCCACCCAGGACAACGCCACCACCATCCTGGAGAAGGCCGGCCGGATCTGCGTGAAAGCCGGCGTGCCCTTCAAATTCGCCAGCGACCGGCAGATCCTCAGCATGCTGCTCTCCAAAGGGTGCGCGCGGGGCTCGAGCGGAAAATTCATGACCATCTACCCGCGCAGCGTCGAGTCATGTCAGGAGCTGCTGGATGCGCTGTACGAGGAGCTCAAAGACCAGGAAGGCCCCTACATCCTGTCGGACAGGCGCTACAAGGACAGCAAGGTCGTCTATTACCGCTACGGGGGGATCCTGCCGTTTACCCGGGTGGACGCCAGTGGGGGCCGCGCGTCTTTCCTGTTGAGCCCGACCCTGGAAGAGGTACCGGACGAGCGCACCCCTTATTTCCAGCTACCGGAATGGATCAGCGATCCCTTTCAGGCCCCGGAAGAGGACACCGATCTGGTGCTGGGTGGTGGCCGCTTCGAAATCACCTCGGTGCTCAACCACTCCAATACGGGAGGCGTGTACCTGGCCCTCGATCACGCCACCGGGCAACAGGTGGTGGTGAAAGAGGCGCGGCCGCACATCAACGTGTCGGTCTCGGGCGCCGACGCCGTGGACAAGCTGCGCAAAGAACACCGGCTGCTGACCTCCCTCTCCGGCACTGGGATCGCGCCGGAACCCGTGGCGTTCTTCGTGGAATGGGAACACGCCTTCCTGGTTCAGGAACGCATCGAGGGCCACACCCTGCACGGGTTTGCCGCCCAGCGCAGCAAGGCGATCCGGGTTCGTTACACCGTGCCTGAAGTTCAGGCGTGGTTCCGTCAGGTTCGCTCCCTCGCTGTCAGCACCATCCGGCTGGTGGCCCGCCTGCATGACCGGGGCATCGCCTTCGGCGACCTGTCGGCCAACAACATCATGGTGACCAATCCGGAAGCGGCCCACCCCGAACTACGGCTGATCGACTTCGAGGGCGCCTGCGAGATCGGCGTCGACGGCGCGATCAACATGTTTACACCCGGTTACGCGCCCGCTGCCCGTCTGGAACGGCGCGAAACCCACCTGACGGACGACCACTACGCCCTCGGGGCCCTGATGCTGGGCCTGATCATGCCGATCACCATCATCAACGGGGTCAAGCCCGATGCCTACGAGGTCTTCGGCCGCAGTCTCGAACGGGATTTCGATCTGCCGCCGGCCTATATGGACGCCGTCCTGGCCCTGACCCAGACCGAGTCGACGGTGGAGTTGCATGCCTTGGCAGACGCGCTCGAAGCCTTGCCGGACAGCGGTTCCCAGCTGGCCATCCTGACGCCGACCGCGGCCGTGGATCCCGAGCGTCTTCAGGCCGCCGCCCAGGGGGCGCTGAAGTATGCCCTGGCCGTGGCCGACTTTGGACGCGACGACCGGTTGTTTCCGGCAGGACCGCAGCACAACAACCCCCTGAGCCTCGACCACGGGGCCCTGGGCGTGGCGCTGGCCCTGCAGACCGTCACCGGCCACGTCCCTTCTGAGGTCATGGACTGGATCGCCCGTCAACCGCTGCAGACTGGACGCCTCTCTTCCGGCTACCTGGGTGGACTGGGTGGTGTCGCAAGCGCCCTCCACCGGCTGGGACAGAGTTCACTGGCCACCCGGGCCCTGCAGGCCGCGCTGCGTCATCCCCTGCTGTTCGAGACGCCCGGCCTGGCGACTGGGGCCAGTGGGGCTGGGCTGGCCGCCCTGGAGCTGCACCGCACGTCGGGGGAAGACCAGCTGCTCCAGCAGGCCCGGCGCATCGGCGCGGTGCTGACCCAGACCGCTCAGGTGGAGGACGGGCGGGCGACGTGGCCTACGCTTGGGCCAGTGCAGGTGGGCCTGGCCGGAGGCGGCAGCGGCATGGCCCTGTTCTTGCTCACGCTGTTCGTGGCGACCCAGGACGAGCAGTACCTGCAGCTGGGCCGTCAGGCGCTGGCCGCCGACATCGCCCAGGGCCGGCGTGTCGACGGTGAAGAGGCGCTTGGCTTCCCAGAGCGGGCCGGTGAGGGCAACATCCTGTATCCCTACCTGATGACTGGAAGTGCGGGCGTCGGCAGCGTGTTGCTGCGCTTCCATCACGTGGCCCCCGAAGCCGGCGATGAGGCGGTGCTGGAAGGCATTCACGCCGCGGTGGCCCATAAGTACACCCTGTTCCCCGGGCTCCATTCAGGCCTGGCTGGTCTGGGCATGTACGCGCTCGACGCCTACCAGTTCCTGCAGGACCCCCGGTATCTGCAGGATGCCCACCGGGCCGCAGAGGGCACCCTGCTGTTCGGGGTTCAGAAGCCTCAGGGCCTGGCCTTCCCGGGCGATCACCTGCACCGCATCAGCACGGATCTGGGCACAGGTGGCGCGGGCATCGCGGTCTTCCTGCACCGGCTGGCCCAGGGCGGCGCCCATCCCCTCTTCCCAGACGCTCTGCTGCAGCGCCCCGCAGCTGTCCACGCATGATCCGCCGCCTGCGCGAGGATGCAGGGTTTGTGATCGGCGCCCAGGGCCGGGCGTACGCGCTGGCCCTGGCCTGGACTGGCGCCCTGGCCACTGGACTTACCCTGCTCAATCCGCTGGTCACCCGCTGGATTTTCGACGTGGCTGTCCCTCAACGCCGCCTGGACCTGCTGCTGACCGTTGCCATTGCCGCCACCCTGGTTTTCTCGGCCATCCGCTGGTTGGATTACCTCGCCCTGCTCTACCAGCAGCGTCTGACCAACCGGATGACCGAGCAGGTCACGCAGCGCATGATGACGGCCTATTACCACCTGCCGCCCCAGACCGTGGCGTCTCACGGCGAGGGTTACTACGTGGCCCGGACCATGACCGAGGTGCAGGAGACGGTCGGGCCACTGACGGGCATCGGCACAGGCCTGCTGCGTGCGGTGGCCACCCTGGTCACTGCACTGGCTACGGTGGTCATTCTGTCCTGGCAGTTGACCCTGGCCCTGCTGGTGATTACTCCAGTTCTGCTCTCGCTCTCCCGGTTCTTTGCCCGCCAGCTGAACGTGAATGCCCGGGACGTTCAGGAGCGCACGGCCCAGCAGCAGAGTGTCCACACCCAGGCGGTCGGGGCCTACCGGGCCGTGCGAACCTTTGAACTGGCCGAGCGGACCCTGGCAGACCTGATGCAGGCGGTGCGGCTGCGTCTGGGATCGGTCTACACCCTGAGCCGCAGTACCGGGCTGTACGGCACGCTCAGCCGGATGTCTCTGGGCCTGGCCGAGTTCATGGTGTTGATCGCCGGGGGCTACGCGGTGATGACGACTTCCCTCAGTCTGGGTGGACTGATGGCCTATATGGGTGCCTACTGGCTGGCGGTCAATGCCGTTCAGAACATGATCGACCTGATTCCCCAGCTGAGTGTGCTGCACGCCCGGGTGGACCGGCTGCGCGAGATCGCCTCGGTGACGCCGGAGGCCCCAGCAGCTCTCCCCTCCCCCGGAGAACTCGCCTGGATGCAGGTCAGCTGTGGCCTCGGGACCCCGCCCACCCTGCAGGAGGTGACATTCACTATTCCCCGTGGGGCACGGGTGTTGATCAGCGGGGCCAACGGCGCGGGCAAGAGCACGCTGGCCCTCACGGCGTTGGGGCTGCTGGAACCGGCCAGCGGCGTGCTGACCCGGCCGGGAACAGTCAGTGGCCTGGTTGAACCGGTGATTTTCCCTGCACTGCCGTTGTCCACCCTGCTGGCCGGGTCGGATCCGGTGGAGGCTCAGCGGTTGATGGCTGCCTTTCAACTGACACTGCTCCTGGAGAGGCGATTTACAGAACTATCGTTGGGGCAACGCAAGAAGTTCGCCCTGATCATGACGCTGCTGCGGCCGGCCGATCTGTACGTCTTCGATGAGCCGTTGGCCAATCTGGACGATCTCAACCGGCAGGTCGCGCTGGACCTGATGTTGGAGCACACCACCGGCAAAACGGTGCTGGCGGTGATGCATGAGGCCGACCGGTTTGTGGGCGACTTCGACCTGCACCTGGAAGTGAAGGACGGCCGGGTCCGTCAGGTGGGAGAACAGCCGCCCTTGATCCCAGGACAGCGCCGGAAGCTGAAAGGAGACCCGCGACCGGTTCCGTTGGTCGTGTGAGACCAGTTCAGCGGGCTGGTCACTGAAGCTGCCCGGGTCAACAGGGCAGCTTCGCCGCATTCTCAGCCGCTGGGTTCCCACATTCTTATGCTTTCACAGCTCGCTTTTTTTCCTCTCCGGGCGTACGCGACGTAGACCTGGGTGAAACTGATATCTCGGTGCCGGAGAAGATCCCGGGCTTCCAGGATGTCTCCTGTCTCCATGTAGGTGCGGGTTCCTACCGTGTGCCTCAGACCATGCACCTCACGCCCCTCGTAACGGATTCCCGCCAGCTCACAGAGCCGCACGATGTGGCGCCGCACCGTAATGCGGTGCCGCCAGGCGAGCAGATGCGGCGGCACATGCGGCAGGGGGTTCTTCTGGACACGAGCCATCCTCATACCCTACACCTGTGGCAAGTGACCCACTAGGCTTTAGCTGAGCGATGCTTCCCCAGTCCCCAATTTTGGCCCAAATCTTTCTCCCTTCCGTGGCACTCATAACTTTTAATCCACACGCACTTACACACGTCCTCTTGGCAAATCACCAGTATTCATGGGGCCATGTCGTGAGATTTCCAGAAGTGTGCAAGTGCAGAGTCGTCTCACTTAATTCGAGCTTAATTTCACGCAGCGTCTCTTTTGAACCCATCCTTGGAAGCGTGACATCCAGTGAATTGATGAGCCGAAATCCAAGACTCCAGTAATACGGTTTGGGTTGCACCACTTGATAAACAGCGCCCATCAGGCGATGCAACGAAGTCAACAATTCGAAAGTGGATAGGTTGACTTGCGGATCAACCTCTCGAATCACGGACTGGAGTTCCTCCCCAGTTGTGGCCAACTTTTTTCCAGGGGGAACACCTTGGAGAGTCTGCAGCCTCAATAGGGCTTCAAGGACTGACACGTCCGTGCCATAGGGCACCAGATCCTGCGCGTTTGACGCTTCGACGCCTTGCTCAAAACCATGCCGACGTCGTCTATACGCCCAGATGTAGTGGAGGAGGGTCGGTGGGGGTGAGGGTGTTGGACCAATCAGGCCATGGAACTGAAACCGCCCTCCCAGTTTCAGTTCCAGTGTGGATTGATCCGGCAAGTGATCAAGCAACATGGAACTGCCCTGTAAGAGAAGGCACACCCTCTGCACTGAGCTGGGTCATCGCCTGAATGAGGAGAAGCAATCTGAAAGAGCTCATGGCTTTTTTCCAGAGAAAGGGAAAGGGAGCAGGTTTTCTGCGCTGGGAGGAAAACATGTTCCTTCTTATCGGTTTGCGGTTGCGCTGAGTGAACACGGGAAGCACCTCCTAAGCTGGATCCTCAAAATCTTATCACCATATAAGGCGACAACATATAAGGCGACAACGCAAGAGCAGAATCCAGCACCCTCAGCGGATGCCAGCAGAGCCACTAGAAGAGAGTCTTTTCCTGCGTGAAGCGCAAATCATGCTGGGCGAGCGCATCAAGCAGTTGCGCGAGGGGCGGGGATGGAGCCAGGACACCTTTGCTCATCTCGCTGGTCTCAACCGGGCCTACCCCCACCGCCTGGAGACGGCCAAAGTGGATATGCGTTTCACTACCCTACTGAAAATTGCCCGGGTCTTTGGCCTCTCACCGGCAGAATTTATGCAATTCGATGATGTTGGGCAGTGCCCTCAAAGGCAGCCCTCTGAGCAGTGAAGATACGATTGGAGCGGCTGTATTGGCAGGTGTAATTTGCAGATGACCACCTAACCGTAAGAGGCTGAACCACCTCTCACCCTGGGGCTCCAGCTTGATCCCACCGTGCGCCCCGTAACCTGCTCACCCCTGTCTGTCGGGAGAGGCGGTCGAGGTCTGCCGTCCGGCAGCGGTTGGAGTTGGGGCAGGTCGGGCAGGAAGGAATCGGAAGTTGGCCCGCCCGCGCCCGTGCTGAGGCTGTGCAGCGTGAGGTGAGGAAGAGATGACCGCCTTCACGCCACTGTGGTCACTTAGCTTTCTGGAAAGAGGATCAATCCCTCGGCTTGGGCAGCCTGCCGCTGACGAGCATCAAAGGTCAAGAAGCGCAGGCCCTCAAAAGCCTCTGCCGCGAGCAGGGCGCTCGCCACATGTATGGCGTCCATCGCTCGCAGGCCGAATGTCGCCTGACGGATGACCAATGCAGACGCTTCCAACAGCAGGGCTTCATCGACTGGCACGACATAGAGGGTGTCCCAGTCTGCTCGGAACTGTTCCAACAAGGCGTTGACCTGGCCTGCTCCCAGCCGTCCAGCATGGTCACGGTGTTGACGCTGGGTCAGCGCGGCCACCAGTTCGGGATGGGCCAGTCCGCTGACCACCACAGGTTCGGCCTGCGCGATAGCGGTTTGCACCTGGGTATGGAACTGATCTTTGGTCAGGTAAGCCCGCAGCAAGGCTGAGGTATCCAGAAACAGCGGGGACGCTTGGGTCAAAGGTCACGCCCACGCATCTCGGCCAGTTGGTCGGGCACGCTCCATTCACCTTCGGGGGCAGGCGCAGCGCTGCCCTGCGCTTTGCCTGCCCTGCGGGGCGCGGCGATGCGGCGGCGAGCCTCCTCGCGGCGCTGATCTCCCTCGGCGTCCAGGGTTTCCAGGACGTCCTGTACCTGCACAGGGGAACCCGTGAGTTCGGATAGAGCCTCCAACACTGTGCCGACTGTGGCGAGGTCGATGCGCTGGGCTGGTCTGGCGGCCAGTCCGTAGACTGTGGCCGCAGCCAACCGCCCTTCGGTGGCCTTGACTAGGCGGTAGGCGGTAATGCCCCGGCGCTCCAGGTACGCTCCCAAATTCATTTGCAGACCCATACTACTAGCTTACCAGAGTATAAGCAGCAAAGAGAAAGGTGATCCAGAAGCCACCTTCGATATTTCAGCCTGAATGACGCATTTACTGCATGTAGGTCACACCACTTTGCTTTGTCCGATAAAGCATCACCGTCCTCAGTCTTCGGATTCTCGAAGTGACCGAGGCCGCCACCTCGGCCAGCAGTATTCAGCACCAAGTTTTTGTCGAGAGTCACCCTATTGAGAGCTCGTTTGTACCTGTAGATCGGCTCAGTAAACTCCACACAGACCAGGCTGCCAAGCCTGTCAGAATCGTGAGTGACCACCCGTAGCCACCCGTCCCAACGAACAACAGCCCCATCCCGAAGGGCGTCAAGGCCTGCGCCAGATTGACGGGCCAGGCCAGACGACCATTCACAGTGCCAAACTGGGCCGGGGGATACCACGTCACCAGCAGTTCACTGCGGGCCAGGGTCAAGGCGCCATTGGCCACTCCAAAGAGCACGATCCCCAGGGCGGTCAGAGGCAGAGATGCCCTGAAGTGCAGCAGCAGTGCGCCGACGCCCACTAAACCCAAGAGGATCGCGGTGAGCGTCTGGACTCCCCAGTACTGGAGCAGCGGCGCAAAAATCACCCGTCCTGGCAGGGCCGCCACACCCATCAGTCCTGTCAACGCGGCAGCCATGCCTGGGGGATAGCCCGACGCCAGGAGCAAGGGGGCCAGCTGGAGACCGATGCCAACAGTCACCATCCGTGACAAAGTAAACGCCCAGACCAGTCGTGAAAAGGTCAAATCGGGCGTAAAGGGGACAACGGCGCGGTGTGCCTGAACCAGCCCACTGGCGGGGATGATCCACCACACCAACACACCCACACCCATCAGAAGACTGGCCAGGCACCACAGCGCGGTCTGTAACCCCCCCTGCCCCAACAGCGCAGTAGTGAGCGGGACAAACACAGTGCTCGCCAGTCCAGCAATCAGAGTGACCGTCAGGGTGGCCGAACGGCGGGCCGATCCCCCCACCTGTTGCCCCAGCACCGTGAATACCGCTTCGTAGAAGGTCAAACTCATGGCCGCGCCTGCGAGCAGCCAAGCGGCCACAAAGAGAACGTAATTGCTCGTCCAGGCCAACAGCCCGAAGGCCAGACCACCCAGCAGTGCGCCGAGAGCGAGCCAGGTTCGTCCGTGCCCTTGATCGAGGACTCGCCCGACTCGGGGTGCGAGAAAGGCCGTGGCCAGCAACGCCAGAGTGAAGGCCAAACTGGTCTGCGTGCGGCTCCAACCATAGGCCTGCTCCGTCGCGACCGCCAGCAAGGGCTGGGCGTAATACAGCGCGCCATACGCCACCGTCGCCAAAAGCGCCAGCGTCCAGACCATCAGACGCTGGCGAGCGGATGAACCCATCACCCCAAGGTCATCAACTGAACGGGGGCTGGCGAGCAGCACCCGCTGTCCGGCGCGCAGCCATCGGCCGACTCGGTGGAGTCGCTGATGGGCAGACCACAGGCATCTCCCGCCTTGCACTGCACGCCCGGTGTCCGCAGGTGGACGATCATCCGCTCCGGCTGGGCTTCCACGTGGCTGACGTGGTACTGCATCGCTGGAGTCACGCTGTTGCCGTACTCAAAGCGCACCTCGGCCTCGTCCCGCACCGGGATATGCCGCACCACCCGGTCATAGATGGCCAAAAACTTGCGGTTGGTCATGAAACCCGCCAAGGCTTCTTTTTCACTGCCGTCCATCAGTTGAATGACCGTTTCACGCCAGGCATTTGCCTTGCCGCCGCAGTCCATGGCCTCAATCGTGACGGCTTTGACCTCGGTGACGTGGTACCCCGCGGGCACCAGCGGTTCACCATGGAGGTGAAACTCCAGAGGACGCTGGGGTTGAGCCCGCAGTTCGCCCAGAAGGGTGACGGTCGAGGTCTGGTCAGTCAAGCCGGGGATGGTCTGGATCATGGTGAGCTCCTAATCGATAGATGTCGATGGATGGCGGCGAAAAAATCAGCAGGCGGCGCAGGGAGGTGTCGGGGCAGGGCGAGTCACACGGCGCCAAGGCCAAGAGAACGGCGGACGAACGCGAACCAGGCACTGAGCTTGACCCTGCTGCTCAGCTTCGTGCCGCAGCTCACGTTGATGTTCCAAGACCAACTGTTCGAGAGCAATCCAATTCATACGGCCTCCTTCTGTTCCTGCGGCACAGCGGCCAGCAGCTGATCCAGTGCGGTGCGGGCGATGAGCATGCCTTTAGCGCTGAGAGTGTAGTAGGTCCACTTGCCCCGTTTCTCGGTGTCGACCAAACCAGCGTCTGCCAGGAGTTTCATGTGGTGGCTGGTGGTGGGCTGGCTCAGGCCCAGCATCTCCTGAACGTCGCAGGTACAGACGCCCTGCCCAGTGGAGCAGCAGCCAGCGTCGACGGTCGCCAGGAAGTGCAGTGCCCTGAGGCGGTGCACGTCTCCCAATGCCTTGAAGACATTGGCTGTCTCATCGAAGTTCATGGATGTATAGTACGCAACGCATAGAAGATTGTCAATGGGAGACAGGCACTTCTAAGGTTGCCCTCTGGCGATCTGTTCAACCACCAGTGCGGCCTCCTGTCCCGCTCCCCGCAAGGTCGCCGATGCCAACGCCCGCTGCCCACTCAGGCCCGCAAAATACAGCCCTGGTACCGTGCGGCTCACGCCCAGACGTTGAACGGGTTCTCCCTGGCTATCCAGGGCTCCCGTGCCCCGCAAAAAGTCCAAGTCCGCCCGGTATCCGGTGGCGAACACCACGGTGTCCACCGCTTCCTCCTGCCCGTCGGGCCACACCACTCCCTGCGCCGTGAACTGCAGGAACATCGCCCGCTGATCCAGCTGTCCCAGACGGAAGGCCGTACGGTACAGGCCAGGATCAAACACGTTGCGTGGGGACGGCAGGCGCCGGATGTGCCCCAGGGTCAGCTGATCCACCCTCAGCCAGGTGATCCAGTCATGGATATCCCGGCCCAGAATCCGTTGCGGCGCGAACAGCACCGGCGTGCGGACGGCGAGGGTCACCCGGGCCACTTGAGCCAATTCCACCGCAATCTGCACTGCTGAGTTGCCCGCCCCCACCAGAACGCGTTGCCCGGTGAACGGTGACGGTTCCTGATACGCCAGGGAGTGCAGAACAGTGCCCCCGAACAGTTCCTGACCCGGCACCGCGGGAATGAAAGGGCGGCGAAATGTTCCGGTGGCAGCGACGACCGTTCGGGAAAGGAAGGTTCGGCCGTCTGCCGTCAGCACCCGGAACCCTCCATCATCCGGCAAGATCTGCGTCGCTTCCGCCTCTGTGACCACTGGAAACCGGAAATGCGCCGCATACGCGTTCAAATAAGCGACCACCTCATCCCGCGAGGGGTAGCGCTCCGGATCTCCGGGAAATGGCAGGCCTGGCAGCGCTGCGTGCCGGGCGGGGGAGAACAGTTTCAGGCTCCTGTAGTGCAGGGGCCAGGAGCCGACTGGCCGGTGACCGGCCTCCAGCACCTGAAACTGCAGGCCGCGCCGCTGCAGGTGGTAAGCCGTGGCCAGACCTGCTTGCCCAGCACCAAGAACCAGAGCGTCGTACCGGAGGCTCATCGGGGTATCCCAGCTTGGGTCGGTTGGAGTGCGAGGTGCATGACCACTGCTGACGCTGGACAGACCCCCTGGAGTTCCTGTGAGGCAAACAGACCTGGTGGCAGGTCACCCCGTGTGATGGGCGTGAAGCCAAACTTCGGGAAGAAGCGTTCCGCCGCAGTCGAGAGCAGGAACAGGCCCGAGAGTCCAGCGTCATGCGCGCGCCGGATCAGTTCGCTGGTCAGTGCCTGTCCTTTGCCCTGGCCCCGCTGATCAGAGCGGACGGTCACCGAGCGGAGCAGGCCATACGCTCCATACCGCTCGGTTCCGGCGAGCCCCACCACCTCCTGGTCACGGTGGGCCAGCACGAAACCGGGCAAGTGAGCCTCAATCCCTTCCAGGGGAAGTGCCGCCGCCCTCAGGAGCGTCTCGATCACCGTCAGGTCGTCTGCTGTGGCCTCCCGGAAGGTCACGTCGTAACACATGCCTGGCTATCCTGGGATTCCGCTTCCAAGGCGTCGGCCAGCAGTTCAAGCGCCCGGAGCACGCCCGCCTGTTCCTCCTGCGGAACATGGCCGAGGAGGCGCACCGATTGGGCGGCCAATTGTGCATTGAGGGCGGCAACCTGCTCCTGTCCCTGAGCGGTGAGCGTGAGTTCAATCGCCCGCCGATCCGTGGCGCGGGGCTGCTTGTTCACCAACCCGTCCTGCACCAGCTCATCCACGTTGCGGCTGAGCCAGCCTTTGTCGGCGTTCAGGCGGCGAGAGAGGTCCGCGAGGGTCAAGGGGCTCTCCCGGCCGAGCGTGGTGAGCAGCTGGCAGCGGGTGAGGCTCTGAACCCCGCAGCAGTTGGCCGTGCGTTGCTGGAGGGCTGTGTGGAGGCGGGTGATGCGGCGCAGCAGATCGCCAGGGTTCTGGATCATCCATGCTCCTTTCGTTGACCTTGACAACGGTCTGAAAAGACCGTACACCTGTGGATAAGTCGTTGTCAACTTCAACGATCAGGAGATCCTGCATGTTCACCACCCGCCTGGCTACCCCAACCGACGCTCAACACATCGCACTCATCTATAACCAGGGCATTGAAGACCGCACCAGTACGTTCGAAACCCAGCCCCGGACCATGCAGCACATTCAAGCCTGGTTTGATGGCGTTCACCCCATTGTGGTGGCAGCGCACAACGGTGGGTCGTCGCGTTTGCCAGCACGAGTCTGTACCGCCCCCGGGACTGTTACGCCGGGATTGCGGAGTTCAGCGTGTATGTGGCCCGGGACGCGCGGAGCTTGGGAGCGGGCCGAGCGACCATGACCGCTCTGATCCCTGCAGCTCAGGACGCTGGGTTCTGGAAACTGCTCTCCCGGGTCTTTCCTGAGAACACAGCCAGCCGGAAACTCCTGGCGTCCCTGGGCTTCCGGGAAGTGGGCACGTACGAACACCATGGCCAGCTGGACAGCGTCTGGAAAGACGTGGTGATCGTCGAGAAGCTGCTGTAAATGGGTCTGGGCCTTCAAAGCGCCAGGCGAGCGGGGTGACAGGAGCGTATCCGCAGTTTCAGCTTGCGGTGCAGGCGCGCTCAGATCCGCAGTCAGTCGCCTGCACTGCCGATCTCAACAGTGGAGCAGGCTCTAGTGACCCACTTTGCCGGTCCGGAGCTGGGCCGCTTCCTTGTCCCCCTGATAGGCGTGCTGTTCAGCCCAGGCTGCGGCGGCGTTCACGTCATAAGTCACCCGGCGGAAGGTCACGTTCCAGTAGTCGCCTTCGCCTTCAAGCAGCACCCAGCGGGCCAGAGGAGAGCCGTCCTTCTGGCGGCTCACCGCCCCGACATTGACCACCGTCAGCGGGCCGATCTGCCGCAGGTGCTCCTGATGCGAGTGGCCGACCACCACGACTCGGACCGCTCCCAGATCACCTAGGCGTTCCAGCACCAGCGCGTCACTGGCCCACGCTTTTCCGTCGAGGAGCAGATACGTCCAGGCACTGTCCGGCGTCCCATGGGCCGCCATGACGGCGCCACCTGCCAGCGTGACCTGGGTGGGCAGCCCGGCGACGGAGGTCCCTGTCCCGTCTGGTAGGGCAGCGTGCAACCATGCCAGCATGGCCCGCTTCTCCGTGGTCTCGGTGAGCGGCTCACCCAACCGTTCGTCAGTATTGCCCCGCACTTCCAGGACGCCGTGCTGGGCCTTCAAGGCTTGCTGAAGCTGCCACGCCCCCGCCGGATCTGCTCCGCCGAAGACCTGATCCCCGAGGTTGACCCACGCGTCTGGAGCATGCCGTTCTATGTCCTGCACGACAGCTTCTAAGGCAAAGCGGTTGCCGTGCACGTCGCCGAACACTGCGATCTTCATGCGCCTTCTTTGAGCCAGGCCAGGATCTTGAGATTGATCTCGTCGCGCACGCGGCGGAACACTTGGAGGCGTTCCTGGTCGGTTCCAGTGGCTGCAGCGGGGTCTTCAAAGGGCCAGCTCAGGCGGTAACGGGCGTTCGGGAAAATCGGGCAACTGGCTTCTGCGCGGTCACAAACGGTGATGACGTAGTGGAAATGCTCCGCGATCAGGGGCTTGACCCCTTTGGCAGCCAAGTGGCCCGTCGGCAACCCCAGCTCCTCCAGAGCCTTCACCGTGAGTGGATTGACCTGACCGGGCTCGAGGCCTGCGGACATGACCTCAAACCGCTCTCCCGCCCGGTGCTCCAGGAGGGCTTGGGCCATCTGAGAGCGGGCGGTGTTGCCGGTGCAGAGGAACAAGACACGGGCAAGACGGGGCGCAGCAGATTCATTCTGAGTCATAGCAGTTCTCCTGTCGGGGCGAATTCCTGCGCCTGATGGGGCTTGGTTTCAATGGGTTCGCTGGGACTGATGAAATGATTGGCCGCTACCGCGAGAGCTGCGCCCAGCAACGGAGCGGCCCAGTACAGCCAGTGCGCCGTCCAGATGCCACTGGCGAGCGCCGGACCAAAACTGCGGGCCGGGTTCATGCTGGCCCCAGTGATCGGGCCGCCCATCATGGCCTCCAAAGCCACCACACCCCCGACCACCCACGGCAATCCAGACCGCAGGGCGACCAGCAGCAGGAAAAACGTCAGAACCGTTTCCAGGGCGAAGGCCTGACCCACACTTCCGGCGGGCACGGTCACGCCCACATTCCCCTTCATCCCGAACAGGGCCAGCAGGGTGAAAGCGGCCAGGCATGCACCGATGAGTTGGGCCAGCACATAGGGGACGGCGCGACTGAGCGGAAACTTTCCAGCCAGCACCAGCGCAAAGGTGGCCGCCGGGTTGATGTGTGCGCCGCTGATGGGGGCCAGGGCGGCGATGACGGTGGCGACGGTCAGACCGAAGACCAGAGCCACACCAGCATGTCCGAGCGCCCCAGTTTGCGCCTGTACCACCGCAGCGCCGGGGCCGAAAAAGATCAGGGCAAAGGTGCCGATGCCTTCAGCGGCCAAGGCACGCGGCAGGGGAACGCTCACCTAACCCACCGCGACGCTGGGGCTGTCTTCGTAGGTCGCGGGCACGGGTTGACCGTCTTTCAACCCTTGAACGAAGGCATCAAATTGAACCCGGAGTTGGTCGCGCACGGCCCGCCAACGGTCGAGACTGCCGCCGCTGGGATCGATGAAAGGATAGTGCAGCCGATTCGTTTTGCCGGGGTACACCGGGCAGGCTTCGGCGGCAGAATCGCAGACCGTGATGACGTAGTCGAAGTTCTGCGCGTCCGGCACGTCCCACAGCGTTTTGCTGGTGTGGGCGTCCAGCCTCAGGCCAATCTCTTGCATGACGGTCTTGGCATCATCCTTAACGCGGGTCGCTTCAGTCCCAGCGGAGTGAACCTCCAGATCGACCTTCAAACGCTGCGCCGCATCCCGGGTGAGGGCTTCAGCCATCTGCGAGCGGGCCGAATTATGGGTGCACAGAATCAGGACACGGGTCATATCGTGCTCAGCATATAGAACTTTCTTGATGTGTCAAACCAGGAAGCTGCGTAAATATTTCAGTGAGCAGGGCCCCACCCAACCGAAAGAACTGTTCGTGACGGAGCGTGTAATAGGTGTTTTTACCCCGTTGCTCCGCCTGCACCAATTCAGCGTCTCGGAGAATGCCCAAGTGATACGACACTTTTGACTGGGGCAGGGAAAGGAGGTCTTCGAGATCACAGACACACCGCTCTCCCAGCGCCAGGCGCTGCACGAGGTCAAAGCGGATCTCATGTGAAAGGGCCTTCAATTGATCGAGAACAGTGGGTGCAGCGACGGTAGTCATTTATCCAGTGTAATCGATCTGAAACTCCGGCTCTGGCCTGAACAGAGCGAATGATTTACCTGGATACTTTAGCCTGCTGCCCTCCTAATGAGTACTGCCTCATTGTGGATGGCGGAAGGTGATGGCTTCGCCCAGCGCTCAATCTTAAGAAGATGGACTCTTTGACCTGCATCGGCACGGCGTCTGCTCGGCGGTACAGGCTGCTGAGGTGTTCTCGGTCGCCTGGCCGGAGCGCGGACTCAGGCGGGCACACCGTCTCTCTCAATGGACACGGGCCAGCCTGGAAAGCAGATGCGCCCGCTGCCAGAGGGAGAAGTCTTGGAACTGCCAGAGGCTCCGTTGGAGAACGCATCAGGCCAACCGCTACCGAAACTATCCTGATCTCAAGCAGCAGCCTAAACATCCACTCTTCCCCGCAAAAGCCTTCACTTTTGCATGAGCTCAAGCAGGAGTAAGGCGGCCTTGCCGCCTTACTCCTTACTCCGTCGGTACGTAGTGTTGGCCGTTCGAGATCACGTTCGGGACACTCGCTCACTTCGTTTCCTCGGCCCCCTCCTCTTCCGTTCTTCGGTTCCAGAGGTGCTGCTGCACGACCTGTAAGGCCTCCTGCCACTGGAGGCGTTGGCCGAGGCGCGGCCCGGCGGTGCTGGCACGCACCACCAATTCAGGCCGGGTCAGGGTCACGCGGGTGGGTTCTGGGCCGTCCAAGAGGGCCTTGAGATGGTGAAACGCTTTCTGTCCCAGGGTCGGAAAGTCCTGCCGGATGGTGGTCAGCGGCGGAATCAGCAGCGCACTTTCGGCAGTGTCGTCATACCCGATGACCGACACGTCGCCGGGAACGTTCAGGCCGCGCTCCCACAAGGCCCGAAGCACACCGACCGCCATCTGATCGTTCCCGACCAACACTGCCGTAAATGGTATGCCCGAAGCCAACAGCGCCACTGCGGCGCAGTAGCCGCTGGCTGGACTCCAATCGCCTTCTTGCTGGGCCACCAACGCCAAGCCTTGACGTTGCAAGACATCCACCCACCCCTGCAGGCGTGAATGTTCAGCCACCGCGTTTTGTGGCGCGTGGACGCAAGCGATCCGGGTGTGGCCCAACTCCACGACATGCTGAGCCGCCAAAGCTGCGCCGTGATATTGATCGAGCAGCGCCGCATTGACGGGCGAATCCGGCGGAACATCCAAGAAGACAGAGGGGACATCGGCAAATCGGCGCGAGATTTCGGCGGCGTCCGTGCTGCTCAGAGAGGCGTTGATCAGCACACCGTCCACCTGCCGCTCTTTGAGGGCGCGAACTGCCTGGGTCACGCTGGCGAGGCCGTAGCCCGGCACGATAGACACGATCAAGCTGAAGCCGGATTCCCGAGCTGCCCGCTCTATGCCGGAAGTGAGTTGGGAAGGCGCGTGCAGAGAAATATCATTGGTGGCAAATCCGATGGACTGACTGCGCTGCCGAGCCAACCCCTGCGCCAAACGGTTGGGCACATAGTTCAGCTGTCCGACAGCGTCCATGACGCGGGCGCGAGTGCGGGCCGACACCTTCCCCTGCGTATTGACCACGCGGGAGACGGTTTGTTGCGACACGCCTGCAAGGTGCGCTACGTCAGCCAAGGTCGCCGTTTTCTCACCTGTTCTCATTGAAGATGCCTCCTGTTGTTAAGGCTAACATATGTGATTGTGCGGGCGGGGCACCTCTATCGCAGGCGGGAGGAAAGGGGGTTGGCTTCCTGCAGATAAGTTCAGCTTAACTCCCTTCCTTGATCAGGATTTATCGTCTGAGCAGCGCTCATCCAGGGAATGCTGAACTATGGCGAAGCGCTCTAAAGACGCAGAACACCAAAACGTGATCTGTCCTGCAAGTGTTAGCCTTAACATCTTCTACTGTTTGCGCTATCAATCTCCGTCCAGACTGACCTCTTCAGTCCACTTTCAACGCGGCAACTGTGCCGTGTTTTCCTCTACGCCGTACTCCAGCTTCAGCCGGGGTCAAGCTCCTGTTCTCAGAGGTATGTATGCTTCCATTTCAGACCACTCACCTTGAACTCGGCGTTTGCGATTATCCGGAACATGTGCTGGAAGACCGCTGGGCCGATTACGCGGCGGCGCAAAAAGCGCTGGGCCTGCGTTATGTGCGAATCGCGGAATTTGCCTGGAGCCGTATGGAACCGCAGCCAGGGCAGTACGACTGGGCCTGGCTCGACCGGGCCATCGACATCTACGCAGCAGCAGGCCTGGAGGTGCTGCTGTGTACGCCCACCGCCGCGCCTCCTGCTTGGTTGGTGGCCCAGCATCCTGAAATCCTGCCGTACGGACGCACTGGGCAAGTGAAAACGTCCGGCTCCCGGCGACACTGCGACCTGTCCAGCCCCATATACCGGGCTTTTTCCCGCCGGATTACGCAGGCGATGGCGGAGCGTTATGGGCAGCATCCGGCAGTCGTGGGCTGGCAAACCGACAATGAATTCGGCTGGGGGGATACCGCTCAGAGCTACAGCCCCGCTGCGTTAAAGGGCTTTCAGGGGTGGCTGGAAGAGCGTTACGGCTCGCTGGACACGCTGAACGAGGCTTGGGGCAACGTGTTTTGGAGTATGGAATACGCTGACTGGACTCAGATTCCATTGCCGCACCAGGCGGTGTCTGAGGTCAACCCGGCACATGCGCTGGATTTCCTGCGCTTTTCCAGCGACCAAATCGTGCAGTTTCAGGCCGAGCAGGTCGCTCTCTTGCGCGAACTCTCTCCTGGCCGCTTTATCACGCACAATTTCATGGGCTTTTTCAGCGGCTTCGACCATTACCGCGTGACTGCAGGCCTCGATTTTGCCAGTTGGGACAGCTATCCCACCGGCACCCTGCAGGCCCTGCATGAATGGAAGCTGGCTGAGCCGCATCTGGCGCATGATTTCGCCCGCACAGGGCATCCGGATTTGACGGGATTCAATCATGATCTGTACCGGGGAATGCTGAGTGAGTCAGTGAAGAATGTGCCTTCCAGTTCTGCTGACACCGCACAGGCCAACACATCTGCCCCACTACACCCGACCCACTCACCACTCTCCACACATCCTTCCCGCGGTTTCTGGGTGATGGAACAGCAGTGTGGTCAAGTCAACTGGGCCCCCTCCAACCCGTTGCCCGCCGACGGCGCGGTACAGCTCTGGACAGCCCAAGCATGGGCACACGGGGCCGACGTGGTCAGCTATTTCCGCTGGCGCGCCGCGACCATGGCTCAAGAGGTGATGCACTCTGGCCTGCTGCGGCACGGCGAGCGACCAGATCGGGGGTACGCCGAGGTCGAGGCCCTGAAGCCGCAAGAGTTCCCCTTGAGCAAAGTGCAGAACAAAGTGGCGCTGCTGCACGACTACGAGAGTTTGTGGCTCTATAACTTGCAGCCGCACGCTGAAGGACTGAATTACTGGGCACAGGCATTTGCCTATTACCGCGCTCTGCGTGCTCTGGGCGTTGATGTAGACATCATTCACCCCGACAGCGACCTGAGCGGGTACGCGCTGGTGGTGGCCCCGGCCCTCACGCTGATGACCCCCGAACGCGCCCGCCACCTGGAAGCTGCTGCCCAGCACTGCCAACTGGTGTTCGGGCCGCGCACCGCCTTCCGTACCGTGTCGGGCCGCACGCCAGAAACGGGGCAGTTTGGTGACCTCGCTGGGTTGGTCGGAGCCGCCCTCCTGCATTACGACAGCCTCTACCCGGAGATGACCCAGAACGTAGCCGCCAACCCCGGGGGTTCCCTGTCCACCGAACACCAGGCCGCCTCTCACCTGGCTTGGCACTGGGCCGAAAGCTACGAGCTGGAGGGCGCAGAAGCCCTGTACCGCTACCGGGGCGGCCCACTCGGTGGGGAAGCCGCCGTGATCCGGCACGGCAATGTGACCGTCGTCGGCGCACACAGCGAATCACTGATTTCAGAGGTCTTGAAAGACTTGCTGACAGGCGCGGGCCTGAGTCCTCTACCGCTGCCCGAGGGTGTGCGGCTCTCGCGGCGCGGCGGCGTCACCCTGCTTCAGAACTGGAATACACACCCCGTCCACTGGCAGGGGCAAGAGTTGGCCCCGGTCAGCACCCGCCTGCTTCAACCTGCGGAGGTTTCAATATGAACACACCGTTCTTGGGCACGGGGCTCCTCAGCGCTGGGTTTGTTCGATCTGCCTGCCTCGGTCTGACGGGCGTGCTGACCCTGGCCCTCACCGCCTGCGCGACCGAACCGTCCAGCACTGCGCCCGCGGCCGCACTCACCCCGCAGGCCACCTTGCCCAGCGAATGGATCAAGGGGATCGACGTCTCGGAGGCGAGGGGCGCAGAAGCGGCGGGGGTGACCTTTAAAGACCGCGCCGGCGCGGTCAAGCCAGCCCTCCAGATCGTCAAGGATCACCAGTACAACTGGGTGCGGGTGCGGCTGATGGTGGATCCGGACGGCACCTACGGTCTGCTGCAAGACCTGCCTTACGTGAAGGCCGTCATGAAAGACGCCAAGGGGCGCGGCCTGAAGGTGCTGCTCGACCTGCACTATTCGCACTGGTGGGCCGATCCCGGCAACCAGTGGACTCCGGCACGCTGGGCCGGACAAGACGTGAATGCGCTCTCCAACTCCGTGTACGCCTACACCAAAGACGTCATCAGCCAACTCCGCGCTCAGGGCACCGCGCCCGACATGGTGCAGATCGGCAACGAGATCAACGGCGGCCTGCTCTGGGAAGCCGGACGAATCGGCAATATGGCCAACTTCGTCAAACTCAGCAATGCTGGGGCGACGGCGGTGCGGGACGCGAGCGGTGGCAACGCCAGCATGCCCCCGATCATGGTGCACATTGCCAAAACAGGCGACGCGGCCCAGACGGTGGCGTGGTACCGAACCTTTGTTGCGGCGGGCGGCTGGGTCGATGCCATCGGCCTGTCGTATTACCCCATGTGGCATGGTGACTTTGCCAATCTCAGCAGCACGGTGTCGGCCCTGCGCTCCAACTTTTCCTGGGCCAAAGTATATCTGGCCGAAACCGCTTTTTACTGGGACACCAACCAAGTCGGCTACAGCGGCCTGCCCTATCCCCAGACCCAACAAGGGCAGTCCGATTACCTCAAAGCCCTGACTCCAGCCGTCAGAAATGCGGGCGGCAGCGGCATTTTCTACTGGGGCGCGTTCTGGTCACAGAGTGCGCGCTGGCTGACGGCGCCCGGCTGGACCGACGACGACGCTTCCCGCCGCTCCCTGTTCGACGACCAAGGCCGCGCCACCCTTGCCGTAGACGGCCTGAACTGACGCCACCTCACTCAAGTCCAGCCCCACCACCGGAACTTTTCCGGGTTTCACCCTCCAGGAGAACACCATGAACAAAGTCCTGATCCTGCTGTCGTTGACCCTCGCCGCGAGTGCCAGTGCCGCCCCCCTGACCGTCTGGAGCCACTTTACAGACGCCGCCGAAGTCTCGTGGTTACAGACGCAGGCCGCTGCGTATACCAAGGCCAGCGGCAACAAGGTCACCATCGTCAGCGTGCCCCTCGACCAAATTCCCGACAAGTTGATTCAGGGGGCGCCCAAAGGTCAGGGGCCAGACCTGATCGTGACCCTGCCGCAAGACCGCTTTGGGCAACTGGCCGCGTCGGGTGTGGTGGAACCACTTGACCGCTACATTCTCTCGACCTCGGATACCGACCGCACCGCCCTGAGTGCCATGACCTACCGGGGCAAAGTGTTCGGCTTTCCGATGTTTGCCGAAGCGATGGCGCTGATCTACAACAAAGCGCTGGTGCCCACGCCGCCCACCACTTGGAATGAATTTATCTCGGTGGCCCAGAAAAATACGGGGAACGGCAAGTTCGGCTTCTTGGTGGATCTCACCAACGCTTACGCCAACTACGGCATCTTCAGCGCTTACGGCAGTTACATCTTTAAAAATAATGCCGGAACCCTGAACGTGAAAGACGTGGGGGTCGGCAACGCGGGGGCGCTGAAGGCCGTATCGCTGATGAACGACCTGCGCTACAAATACAAGCTCGTGCCCGAAGGCGTGTCAAACGACGTCGTCAAAAGCGCGTTTGTGGATGGCCGCGCCGCCATGATCATCACCGGGCCGTGGGACATGGGCGACATCAAAAAAGCGGGGATTCAGTACGGCATCACCACGTTGCCAACCCCTCCCGGAGCCACCTCCAAGTGGTCGCCGTTCGTGGGCGTGCAGGGTGTGGTGCTGAACGCGTACGGCAAGAACAAGAATGCCTCGGCACAGTTTGCCAAACGGCTGATCACCAGCACGTCGCAGGTGTCGTTCAATCAGGCCGGTGGGCGCATTCCAGTCAGTCTGGCCGCCCGCACGAAATTGAAGGCAGACCCGGTGGTGACGGGGTTCGGCAAAGCGATCTCGGCAGGCACGCCCATGCCCAACGTGCCGCAGATGGGATCGGTCTGGGGGCCGTGGGGCAGCGCCGTCAGCCAGAGCGTACAGAAACCCAATCCCAACTACGCCTCCATTTTGGAGGGGGCCTTGAAGGAAATTAACAGCAACATCAAGTAGAGGGTGTTTTAAGGAGACTGCTGTCCAGCGCAGTGTGAGGAGAGGCAGAGTTCGGTGGGAAAGTGAACAGGGAACAGCGTCAGCTGTTCCCTGTTCAATGATCCTGCCTCTCATGACTGCTTATCCGGTTCAGCGCTCCAAGCTTGCTATGGCCTAGAATGCCCTCAAAAATTGGGTGGGGTGAAGTCGAGACCAAGGCTCGCCATTCCAGCCGTGAAGGGTCAGGCTGGAACGCGAGGAGACGTCATGGACCATCGGCAGTTCACGGAAGATCAACTGATCAAGGTGCTCCAAGACGCGAGAAGAGGCGGGGAGCCCACCCTTATGCCGGGATTTTGGGTGCAGCCCAGCGTCGTACGACACGTCGAAAAAGGAATACGGCGACACCAGTCCTGATGAAGCCGAGCAGCTTCGTCACCTGAACAAAGAAAATGCGCGGTTATTGGGCTCAACCTAGCGAAGGCAGTCAATTCCGCCATCTGCAATGCTAAAAATATGAGTAAAGCGCTGCATGGCGAAACTCTTCGCTTCGGCCGTGGTTGGAGCAAGCTGATGGACGAGGCGACCCCATGTTGCAAAACGGGATCGCCTCGGGTTCAGAGAGGGCCACTGATGTTCGCCACCGCTTGCTTATTGACAATCAATCCTTCTTCCTCCATCGGACACATCTGATGGGGAATCTCTCATCGCAGCTGGCGTAGATCCGCATCTTCGCTAGGTTGAGCCCCGCTCGTGCGTGCGGAAGAAAGCGCAGCAGGAGTTCTTGACCGCGCAGGTGCTTGAGTTGATGGTGGCCGCTGGTCAGGCGGGTGAGTTCCTTACGCAGGGCGCACCTCTGCCGGGCTTCGTCGGGAAGACTGTTCGGCTCAGTCATCTGTGCCTTCGCTGCTGAAGGGAGCGGAGGGTGAAACGGCAGGTTCCCTTTCATCCTTGGGCGTCGGCTTGGAGACGGCTTGATTAAAAACTCGGCCTGTCAGTCGGCATCCGCTCCCCCAACGGGGGTGGTCAGGCGATCAGGGCGAGAACGCGGATCTGGGCAGACTACCGGCCCTGAAGCAGCAGCACGTACAGCGCGCCGAGTACGGTGGTCATGGCCAGCGTCGGAATGGGGCCCAGCTTGAAGCGGAACAGGGCGAAAGCAGCGATCAAAGCGAGCACCAGAGACGGCACACTCAAGGTGCGCCAGTCCGGCGCATACAGGCGCAAGGGGCCGACCTGCAGCTCAGCGACTTTCGCAAACAAGGTGTTGAGCGCGAACCACACACTCAGGTTCAAGATCACCCCCACGACCGCGGCCGTAATCGCCGTCAGGGCCCCCGACAGCGCCCGGTTGCCCCGCAGCTGCTCGATGTACGGTGCCCCGAGGAAGATCCACAGGAAGCACGGCACATACGTGGCCCAAGTCACGACCACCGATGCGAGGACGCCCGCGGCCAGCGGCGTTAACCCCTCCGGGTCACGGAAGGCTCCCAGGAAGCCCACGTACTGCACGACCTGAATGAGCGGGCCGGGGGTCGTTTCGGCCAAGCCCAACCCGTTGAGCATCTCCCCCGGGCTCAGCCAACCGTAGACCTGCACTGCCTGCTGCGCCACGTAAGCGAGTACGGCATACGCCCCCCCGAACGTCACCACCGCCATCGTGCTGAAGAACGTCGCCAGCTGCCAGAAGACGCTGCCGAACCCGAAGACGGAGCCGATCAGCAGCAACGGGCCGAACCACGCCGCGAGGCCGGTGGACAGGATGCGGAAGAAGCGGTTCCAGCTGGGGATGACCCGCATGGCGGTCTCGGCAGTAATCACGGCGGCTTTCACCTCTTCGCCAGACTTGGGGCCGCCGTGCCCCCCGCCTCCCTGAAACACTTCGGGACGGACGCGGCTTCCGAAGTACCCGGTCAGCCCGGCCCCCAGCACCACGAGGGGGAAAGGCACATTGAAGAAGAAGAGGGCGACAAACGCCAGGCCCGCCAGCACCACCAAGAGCGGGTGTTTCAAGGCACGCTTCCCAATCCGTTGTACGGCTTCGAGCACGATAACCAGCACGGCGGCTTTCAGACCGAAGAACACCGCTTGAACCAGCGTGGTCTCCTGATACAGGGCATAGATGATGCTGAGGATCAAGATGGACAGGAAACCCGGCAAGACGAACAGACTGCCCGCGACGATGCCCCCTTTGGTGCCGTGCAGCAGCCAGCCGATGTAGATGGCCAGCTGCTGGGCTTCCGGGCCGGGGAGCAGCATGCAGTAGTTCAGGGCGTGCAGGAAGCGCTCTTCACTGATCCAGCGCTTGTCCTCGACCAAGATGCGGTGCATCACGGCGATTTGCCCGGCCGGGCCGCCGAACGACAGCGCCGCGATGCGGGCCCAAGTGGCCGCCCCTTCCGCGAAAGACACGCGGTGTTGAGGGGCACGACGATCAAGAGGTCGGGTCATGGGGCATCTCCGGGGTCAGGGCACAGGATAGATGGTCGAAGAGGGGGTGGGCCTGGGCGTCCAGTGCGTCGTCCGGGAGGCGGGCTGCGCAGCAGAGTCCACGGGGATCAGGAGCTGCTCACCGTTGAGTGGTGGGGACGGCGGGGACAAGAAAAACGACTCCTCCCGCACCGCGACCGCTACCCTGAACACGGCTGGAGACGACGAAGTCATCGTGCCAGTTTAAGGGGCGCTGGGCGGAGCAGCAGTCGCGCACCGTTCGGGCGTCGCCTTAAGCCCACTCTAAGGAGCGCACCGGCACTCGACTGGCCTCTTTGACGTGCAGCGGCACGGCGTCTGCTCGTCGGTAGAGGCCACAGAGGTGTTCGCGGTCGCCCGTCCAGAGTTTGAACAAGGCGGCCACAGGTTGATCGTTCGCAGGCTGCAGGCCTTCCAGTTTCAGGGCTTCAATGGTGTCGGGATCAGGGGATGGGTCTGGTGGGGGTCAGAATTTTACCTTTGGACATGCAGGCACTCTTTCACCTGCTCCAGCGCGGGCTCAGGCGGACATACAGTCTCCCTCAGTGGACAGGGGGTCGAACGGAGGCTGGGGACATCGGGGGGCAGCCCTGCGGCAATACGGCCTGTGGCGGCAGCGGTTCACCGAGGAACTGGGCGCCGAGCCGGAGGCCGAAACGCAGGCTCTGGCCGGGCAGATCCGGGCGGGGTCGTGAGAACCGCGCCCTCCCCCACCAGGACTCCCGCCCCGCGACGGGCATGATCCGCGGCGCCTGCACCAGCCGCTCCTCAGAAGGGAGCAACCATGCTGGGCGGGTCGCCCGCGAAGCCCGCGAGCTGGGCATTGACGTTGAGGTCGACCATCGGCAGCGAGCCGTGGTGAAAGTAAAGTTCTCAATCACTCCATGCAAAAATTGTGCGTTCAAAACAGATTGCACTACGGCAGCGCGGCGTACCGTCACCTTCCAAGAGAGAGACCGTCATGAAGCCCTGTTGGAGTGGCGATCTTGGACACAAACCCAAGAGTTTGCGGCCCTGTACGCCGAGCGTGCCGGAGCCGAAGGCACCATCTCTGTCGGCGTCCGGGTGACCGGCATGCGCCGGTCACGTTATTGCGGGCTGACCAAGACACGTCTGCAACATTTCTGTACGGTCTCAGCGCTCAACTTGCTTCGCGTCGCTGATCATCTCAACGGGCGTCCCCGCGCCAAAACTCGCGTGTCTGCCTTCACAGGCCTTCCCGCACAAGTTGCCTGAGTAAGCCAGCGGTATCGGGAGTGCGGAAGAGCCGCAAGATCGAGGTATCCCCAAAGGGAAGGTGGATCAGCGGTCGATGTGACCATTCCCATGACCGGATCACTGGAGGTCAGCCCTCGCTCTGACTTACTAGCTCTTCTGCGAATGGACACAGCTTTCCCGACGCAACCCCTTCCAGGCGCAATCTCACGGCAGGTCAGGCCAAGGCAACCGTGCGGAGGTCTTCAATGACCTGCTCAGCGCAGAGAAAGGAGGGCCAGCGTTCTTTACCGCGTCACTGTTTTGTGACAGTCACGCTGTCATAACGCAGAGTGTTTAAGGATGTGCCGTTCGTTGCGGCTGACCTGAGTTGCGCCGACTCGATCCAAGGAGTTCTATGACCCCCCAGAAACAACCTGCCCCCACGTCCACTCTTCAACCTTCATGCCCGCTTGCTCTGCCCTACCAGCCCCCTCATGTGCAAGACCTGGGGCCCTGGCAGGTGGTCACCCTCGTGCAGAGTGTTGGTCTTGGCCCTGGGGGCCTCTCCCTGCCCGGTCTGAACCCAGACCGCCAGATGTTCTAAGTGCGCTCCCTCTGTGCAGCGCTGCTCTTAACGGCTCTCCTCACTGCCTGCAGTTCCACACCCCCGAGTCCAGATCTGCCCCTGGCCACCACACCGACGCAGGCGGCCCCCAAGCTGGGTGTGATCGAAATCGAGTTCAGAGCAACCAGCTCGCAGTTCCAGGCGACCGCGCCAAGGCTACTCACCCCACAGGCCCTCACGGATACCGACCGGCCCTGCGTGGTTCTCGGGTCTAGCCTGTTACAGAGCACCGTCGACTTCGGCGGCAAGCGCTACATGCAGGCGACCTTCCCCGTCACGAACAACTGCACCACCAGTTTGCAGAACCTGACCTATGTGGCCGTGCGCCGCCTCGGATCCAACGCGACCTTGGGTGACTCGGCCATCACAGCCATGAACACCTTCGGTGGAACCGCCGCGGCCGTCAGTCTCGCCACGCAGATCCTGCCCACTCAGCCCATGTATGGTTCCCGCACAACGCTCAAGGTCGATCAGACCACCGCCGGTCTCCAGGTCTTCGATGATGCGGCGGGCGGAGAACTCGACGCGTTGCAGGCCCAGGTGGACGCCAGCGGCACCACCTATGACCTGCTGCCGTACGGCTTTGTGACGACCACCACGAGTGGCAGCCGGGTGATCCCGGTGGGCGGCACGGGGGAAGTCACGTTCGCCCTCTCCGTGCCGATCCAGGCCACAGCGAACGAGGATGTCTTCAGCTTCAGGTTACTGGTGAGTGCCGCCAGCAACATCGTCACGTCCGTCACCCAGGGCCTCGAAGAGCAGGACGCTGCGGGCAAGGCGGCCGTTGAACTGCGGGCAGCAGCGCTGCCCGGGGCGGAGGTTCGCACCCTACTGGGGCCAGCCCTGACTCCCGCGACCATCGCGACGGGCAGCCGGCCAGTGTGCCGGGTGCGCACCGCTGGACCGCGGAGTGCCCCCACGGGCACGCTGGTGAACACCCAGAGCACCCTCACCGTGATCGCTCCAACTCTGCCGTCCATCCTCGGTGGGACGCAGTCGCAGCCGAGCGTGACGTTGGCTGCGAACGGGAGCCAGTTTTCGATTCCGTATGCCTTGCAGACGCTGACCCCGGCGACCCTCACTGTGACCAACAATCTGGTGCACCCCGTGGCGTCCTTCCCACTGCAACGGCAGACTGCCACGGTTCAGGGCCAGAGCACGCTGGCCGCCAGCAGCAGTTGTGCTCAGACGGCTTCTGTCTCAATGCGCACCTCGCCCTTCATCCCCCTGGGGGGCGGGGAAACGCACACGCTGGCCCTGAAGTCAGACGGCACGGTGGCCGCCTGGGGGGGCAACGCTTCTGGCCAGACCACGGTGCCGGCTGGGCTGAGCAGTGTGGTCGGTGTTGCCGCAGGGGCGCAGCACAGTGTGGCGCTGAAATCGGACGGTACGGTGGCCGCCTGGGGGAGTAACAGCAATGGCCAGACGGCGGTGCCTGCAGGGCTGAATGGTGTCATTGCCCTGGCGGCAGGCCACATTAGCTACCACACAGTGGCGCTGAAATTGGACGGCACGGTCGTTGCCTGGGGGTCTAACGGCTCTGGCCAGACGACGGTGCCGGCAGGGCTGAGTGGCGTGGTCGCCGTCTCGGCAGGGTGGCTTCACACGGTGGCGCTGAAATCAGACGGCACCGTTGCCGCCTGGGGGAACAACAATGATAGGCAGCTCAATGTGCCTGCCGGGATGAGCGGTGTGATGGCGGTCGCGGCAGGGGCGTATCACACGCTGGCGCTGAAGTCGGACGGCACCGTTACCGCCTGGGGGGGCAATCAATTTTTCGAGAGTACGGTGCCGGCTGGGCTGAGCGGGGTCGTCGCAATCTCGGCAGGGCGGTATCACAGTGTGGCGCTGAAATCGGATGGCACGGTTGTCGGCTGGGGGTATAGTGTCCCTTCGACGGTGCCGGCTGGGTTGAGCGGCGTCGTCGCGATCGCGGCAGGAATGTATCACAATGTGGCGCTGAAATCCGATGGTTCGGTCGTCGCTTGGGGACAGAACACTGATGGACAGACAGCAGTGCCCACGGGTGTGAGGGCCATAGTGCCCTGATTGGCGCCTGGCCTGAGCGTTAGCAGGCCAGGCGCCAATCAGGAATTGCCCGGCCACCTGCTCTGACGCAGCTCAGCTTGAGGTGCGTTCGGGGGTTCAGCCTTTGCCGATCTGCCACACTTCCTTGACTTTATTGATACCGGTAGAAATTAAAGTTGCCTTCAGGTCAAGGCAGCAGGCTAGGATACGTTCAGCACAAGACCTGACTCGATCCCACGACTCACATTCACACCGGTATCAATCAAGCGGCGCCTGTCTGGCTCTCTTCCTTGCACCACTGGGCATCACTTTCCTGCCGCAGGTGGAGGCGTCCGCGAAAGCTTAGCCCTTCGTACGGCTGGACGTGCGCTCCCAGACCCTCAACGCCGTCCAAGGAGACTCCATCTGAACACCTCTAGAGGTGATTTGTTGGCGGGGCCGTGCTGCTGGCCCCTTAGCTCCCTTTGGCCATCAGTCCCTGCACCAAGCGGTCGTAACCTTCTGGATATACCGGAAACAGTTGACGTGACTGCGTGTTCCAGAGGACGTCGAAACTGCGGTAACTCAGGTAGGTCAGCGGCCCCACCATGCTGTCACTGATCCAGAAGATCCCGGCCTGGTCGTCATAGCCCCGCACGACCCGGAAATGGTTGATATTGCCGGGTCGGTCGTACCACTGCAGCACGATCACGGGAATCCCGAGGGCCAACAGGCGCTTGACTTGAGCGAGTTGGCCTTGCCGAATCACGGCTGTTTTGAGCTTGAAGCGGGCCAATTCTGGGGCGATGGCGCTGATCTGCATGTAGCCGCCGTTGGGCCGGGCCGTGCGCTGAATGGCCTCCTGACTGATCTGCACGCGGTAAAACCCCAGCACTGCAGAGAGGGCACTGGGGCCGCAGTTGTTGTAGGTCTGACGGTCAAAGGCCAGCCCGTGGAGATAGGTGCGCACGGGCAACGCGTCCCCAATCGGTGAACTGGACGTCAAGGGCAACCAACCGATGAAGCTGGCCACCGTGGCTGCGGGCGCGGTGGGCCAAGTCACGGGGCCGGAAATCTTGGACAGGTCAGGCCGGGGCAACCGGAGAGAAGGGGGAGACACTCGGGGTTGGGGCAACGGCCCACGAACGGGGCTGGAGACCGGGCGCACTAAGACGGCCGCCGGCGAGAACAGAGACCCGGGCAGCCGAAGGACTTGACCCACCTTCAGGACGGGACGGATCGACCCATTGAGCTGCAGGAGCCGTTCCACAGAGGTGCCCGAGCGCTGCGCCAAACTAAACAGCGTATCGCCCGCCCGGACGGTATAGGACGTCAGGGACGCCGCCCCAGAGACGCTCCACAGGAGCAGGAGCAGCAGAGGGGAGAGCCGGAAGTGTGAAACAGCCTTTCGGGATAGGGCGTGAACCTCTGCAGCGGCCTGAGCCTGTGTGTCATACATTCCTGTGCAGCTTAGAGGATGGGACGCACAGGGCACCATCGAAAAAAGTGTATTTGAGCGCCGTCTCACAGCGCGGCAACGGTCAACCTCAAAGAAGGGCAGGCCCGACGAAGAGGATTTATGACGAAGAAGGTGGATAGGGAGGCATCCCCAAATGCGACATACGATCAGAGAGGTCGGATTCGCTGAGCGAGCCGTCGCCTGCTAGGGCCCCAGAACCGAAATATCGACTGAGAGGCTGTCCTGAACGTGTGATGGCTGGGGAAGTGCCCGGAGGATACGGAACCTCCCGCAGGAGTTGCCCATCATGATCCAGGTCGACCACCAAGAGGTGGTCGCCACGGCCCGCTTTCATGGGGATGGGGTTGCCGGTGCGAATGTTCCGGCTGGGTTTCTTCTTGACCGTCAGCTGCTCCTCCCGTCAGGTTCGTCTCACTTTCTTCCTGTTGACCTTGTTGCCTTCTTTGACGAGCAAAGCGTGGATGAACCCGGAACCACGTCGCGGATGTTGCCAAGCCAGTTCGCGAATCCGACGACAAAATTCATCGTCCTGGCGCGGCTTCGATTGAGAGTGCCACGATGATTAGGGTCAACCCACCAAGAAGCAAGCCCGAACGGGTTTAACCCGCTGCGTGATCCGTTCGTGCACCAGAGCGCGCTTCTCAGTGGTTGTCAGCGCTTTTTGCCCACATCTCCTTGACCGCCGCAATCAGGGGGCGCTGCTGGCGGCCAGGCCCCATACGGGTGCCGTTTTGGCCAAGACGCCCACAATCCGCAACAAACGTGTATTTTCTTTCTCCAAGTGTCGCAGCCGCTTGGCGTCATCCGCCATGGTATTGCCTTACTTCTTTTTCGACGTGTCGTACGACGCCGGGCTATATCCGAAGTCCCCACACAACTCCTCTGTGGGCTGTTGGCCGGTCTTGGCCTCCTGGAGCAACTTCCCGGATCTGTTCTTCCGTGACCTGCTTCTGTCTCACGCCGTCTCCTCGTCTTCCAGCCTGACAAATCAGGGCTGGGATGGCGAGTTTTCGTCTCTACTTCACGCCGTTCTGTTTTTGGGGGGCACTCCACCGCCAACCGTTTCCGCAACTCCAGACTTATCCTCGACCCCCATGCGTTTCACGTCATCAGGATGACAAAGCCTCCAGAAGTGGTATTTGAGTCGTGTAGGACAAAGAGGAGAGGGACATATGTGTTGAGTCAGGCGGCGGTGTCTTTTTCAGAATTCCAGGTTTCAATTGAAATTTGAAGAACGCACAATGCGGGCATGACCGTTGCCCGAACCACTGCCTTCCAGGTGAGGACGCCTGCACAGGCCGAAGCGCTGCTGGACTTCACCTACGGGGCCCGCCTGTTGGAACAGTTCCTGCACCCCCGCACCCCCAGCCAAGCCGCACACGCCCTGGCAGAACCGGCCAACCGCATTGCCTACCACGTCCGCAAACTCGCTGATGCTGGCCTCCTGCACGTCGCTGGACATCAAGGAAAACGCGTCCTGTACCAGGTGGTCGCACAAACCTTTCACGTTCCGCGTGCCCTCGTCCGGCTCGATGAACCCTTGACGCTGATCGAACCGGTCATGCGGGACATCACCACTGCCTATGCACACGCCGTTCTGGAGTGGCAGGCTCGGCGTGATCCACAGAGCTCAGTGGGTGACGGTTCACAGCTCACGGTGCACCTGGACGGAAGCGGGCAGGAGGAGAGTTTTACCCAAACGCCTGAAGGGCCGTACCCTCCCGCGATGCGCATCCGGACGGTTCACCTCACCCCCGAGCACTACCAGCAAGCTCAAGCGGCTCTCGACGGCCTTCTCACGGACCTCGCCTCAGAGGACGACACCTCCAGCGCGAAGAAAAGCACGTTCATCGTGATGGGTTTCTCGGGCGCGCTGCACGACACCTGAGCCTCACGTTTCCTCAACACATCCCTGTTCTTGGCTGGTGACACAACCCGCTGCGGAGGTAAGTATGTTTTTAGAAGAGCGCTATCAGGCTGCCCTCGACCGTAACACGAAGTTCCTTGAAGAGGCAGCCACTGCCCGCTTGGTTCGCCAGAGCCCCTCTCCTTTGCCCTGGTGGCGCCAAGTCGTCGTGTGGCGGCCCGTGCAGTTCACCGTACGCCTGCCCGTCCTCATCACACCACGCGGTGAATCTGGTGCATAAGGGCGAAGAACAGAAAGGCAATGCTGCACTTGTTGTAGAGCCGACAATAAATTTCCCCCATCAGAGTGCTCTATAGAGGCACCATGAACGTTTCACCGATCAGCACCTCACCCATATCCTGCACCTGGCACCGCTTTGTTCTCATCCGCATCGTATTGGGGATGCTCGCCGTCACTCTGCCAGTGGTCTTGACGGTTGTGTTGCCTTAATCGGCCCCAGGGCAGATGGAGGGCAGGGGTGGCCTCAGATTCAGGCCACCCCGGCAGCGACGGTGCCGCTGAAGGAGGATACCCTGCACGAATCCGTGCTCGTCGACCGCCCTCCAGAGCCAGTGGCGGACGCCATCGACGGTCGTACACCTCAATCAGATGCCAGCGGAAACCCCGACGGGGTTCTCGCTGGCGCAGTTCTTCTGCGAACAACGGCCCACACTTGATGCACCATTCGCGGAGGGTCTCGTGGCTGACCTGTTGGGCCGCGCTGGTGGAATCATTCCTGAACGTCTCGGTCGCTCAAGCGAAAACGGTGGGAGAGCCAAATGGCGTGCTGGATCATCGTCACCTTGAATCGGTGACGGTAGGGTTTCGGCTCAGTCAAAGTGGGTCAGCCTCCCCCGATCCGGTGAAGGCAACACAACCCAATTTTCATGCCCTGGGGGAAAGAGGTGCGGCGGGTGCGGTACATGCGGCGTACCCTACCGTCCTCCGTATTCACCAAACCCCGCTCTTCCCCATTGCTTGCCCACAGGACTATAAGTCTTCGGAGAACAGGGTCAGCGGTACAGGCCGACAACCACGAACTGCCCTGCCTGTGGGGGCACGTGCCATTCAATCGGGGCCAGCAGATACCACTCATCCCCAAGCACGGCCCCGAACTTGCGCGAGGTGCCGGTGGCCGTTGCTTGCTGGAGGGCATGGGCGAAATGCACGGCGTCTACGGCGATGAGGCCCCGAATTTCCCAGCCTTCCGGCTGAATGTCCGTGGCACAGGCGACAGCGCGGGCATCAAAGGTGGCAAAATCCACCCGCAGACGGCGCACTTCCTGGATCAATTCCAGCTTGTTGCCCGGAGCAGCTTCAATCTGGTAGCGAGGGACTTCGACTGCTCTGCCGATGGGGAAGGTCGTGTGGCGGATGCGGTACATGCGGCCTACGGTAAAGCTCTGTTGTCTGAGGAACGCACGGAATAGCTGAGACAGCCCAAAGCGGCGGCCCGGCTGGAAGCGGCGGGGCATACCGAGCGTCAGAAAGCATCTACGCCGCTCTTTGGGGGTGCCGTATGACCTCCAACTTGCCCGCTCCTTCCAGCCGGGCCGCCGATCAGGCCGCACGGCGCTGGGTGGGTGATCCCCTGAAGCTGCCGTTCGCCCGCATCCCGCAGGAGGTGGGCCGCATCCGCCTGAGCGACGCCTATCGCTGCCTGGTCATCGCCGGAGCCTGTGCCCTCACGGCTGGCCGCCACGAAGCCCTGTATCCGGAAGGCGGCAGATTAAATGGGCAGCTTTCTGATCAACTCCGCCTTGCTAGCCCTGGCCCTGTTGAATGCGCTAAAGAAGACAGGATGACCAACGTCATGCCCCGCATGCTCGTCCCCGGCAGTCTTCAGGCCCGCCTGCTGGCAACCGCGTCTGCAGACGGTCAGAGCCAACGGGCTTGGACAGAACAGCTCGACACCCTCTCCGAGAATCCGATGTCCGATCAGTCCATCCGGGAGGGGATGATCAAGCTGGTGAAGCAAAACTTCGTGGAGGTCGTGCCCATGCAGCCCGGAGACACGGCGGGCCGGGCCAAGCTGTTTGCCATCACCCCGGACGGGAGAGCAATGCTGGAGCGGCTGCGCCTCGCGTCGGCGGTCGGTCAAGCGCAAGCCAAAGGGACGCCATGACCGCTGAACCTAAGATCAAGCGTCTCTCCACATGAGATTCTGCCAGCACGATTGGAATACCATTCACTTACTCCATGAACACGCCCCTGCTTAGCTTCCCGCTTCTTGCCCTCCCTCTCCTGCTGGCAGCCTGCGGTGGACCGGGGGAGCCGGAACCTGTTACCCCCCCGACCTGTAGCCGGTTTGTGAGCGCCGCGGCACTCCGCGTGTCCAGCGTCAGTCCATCTGCTGTCCGGGCACCGGACTGGACTGCTGCGCGGATGCCTGGCCGGGTGCTGATTCTGGAGGATCACACCCGACTGGTCGCTCAGAACTTGCGGGTGCTCTCCACCATCCGCACGCAGCGCATCAGTCCGAACCTCACGTTGGCGGTCACGCCTGCAGGCCAGGGCGATCAGGCTTTTGCCTCCACCTTGTCCGCCGCCGGCTTGCGGGTTCAGCCAGATTTCGTGTACTCGTCGCTTGCCCTCCCCAATGATCCTGGCTTCCCTGGAAACAAGGGAATCGCCGTGCAGAATGTCACGCTCACGCAAACGTACTTGACCCGCGTGAATGCCGCCGGTGCCTGGAATCACCTGGAGAGTTGCGGCGCGGCGCCCGTTGGGGCGTTGACGGCTGTCTTGGACTCCGGAGCGGATGCCACCCATGTGGATCTCAAAGACCGCCTCCTTCCCGGGCAGTCGTTCGTGGACACCCCAGCGAACACCGACGAGTTGGGACACGGCACGGGCGTCGCTGGATTGATCGGCGCGGCCACGAACAATGCTGTGGGGCTGGCCGGGATGACCTGGAGTGGACGCACGGTGCTGCCCATCAAGGTGCTGGATGCTGCTGGGAACACCTCCACGAGTGATCTCACGCAGGGGCTGAATGCGGCCGTTGCTCAGCGCGTCAAAGTGATCAACATGAGCCTCGGCATTCCTGGAGATCCCGGAGACGCTGCCCTAGACACGGCTCTGAATGCGGCTGCGCAAACGGCCGTGCTGGTCGCTGCTGCGGGCAATACCCGTGGAGAGGGCGTGTACTATCCGGCCAGCAATCCCAACGTCATTGCCGTGGGTGCGGTCGGCAGCAGCGACACCCAACTGGCCTGTTACAGTGCCCGTCCGAACGACACCCTGACCCGTCGGCTGGATCTGGTCGCGCCTGGAGGGGCGGGCGTGGACGTGTGCGACGATGCACAAGCCGGTCAGGATCACCTCGTGTTGGCGCCCAACAACAGGTACACGACTACAGCGGGAACCAGCGAGGCGGCCCCATTGGTGAGTGGTGTGGTGGCCCTCATGCGGGCGGCGAATCCCGACCTGACGGCGCCTCAGACGCGCGCGCTGCTGCTCTCCAGCGCCAGAGTTTCGGGAGGACTTCCGCTCTTGGATGCCAATGCCGCCGTTCGTGCCGTTCTGAGGAAGTAATACCCTTAGTGTGTCCCAATAATGATGTATTTGATGTCCTGGAGAGCTGTTGCATAAGCTGAAGCTCCACCAAGAACTGGTGGAGCTTTTTCGTTGCATCCTTTTGGGCGGCTTCTTTCATTCTGACCGTGGCAAAGTGGAAACATGACATTGCCCATGCAGGACATGCTGTTGGCGGTACTGTGGCAAAGCGCAACTCCACGAAAATTGCAACGCAGTCCCATCCCAAATTGAAATTTCGAGTTTGACGGCCACGCAAACGCGGGAGGCCTTGGCCTGAGTGCGGTACAGGCGGGGCCGCTGACGGCAGATGCGCGGGCGCTCCTTGACGTCCTAACGTACGGCGCGGAACATCAGTGTTACGCGGGGGGAGGTGCTGGCCCGCGTTCAGGGTGATGACGGACGGCTGAGGCAGGCACTGGCGCTGGTTGAAGCGAGCGGCCTGTTGGAGCTACGGCCTGTCGGGAACCTGCTGCTGGACCGGGTGGCACCAGGAGGCCGGAATGCCGCATCATGAGGGAATGACGGCGGAGTTCGACAAGATCGTGTGGCTGGCAAGGGGAACCAAAGCCGTCAACGTGCTGGTGCCCCCCGATCCCACTGTGAATGTGGTTGAACCTGCCGTGGATCCCGAAAAAGTGTGGACACTCAACGGCCTGCTGCGCTCGCCCGCGCCCGCACTGCCTATCCCGGACGTTCGCCTGCGGGTGACGGTGAAGTTAGACCAGGCTTGGCAGGGTTCATGGGGCATGGCCGCCTATGAGGGCGTGTTGTACCTCTCTGATTGGACTCCCGGCATTCCGCCCACGCATGCCGACTTCGCATACGCGCGGCAGTTGGGGTATGCAGGCTCTTCCCCAGCCCTGCTTCTCAGTTGGCGCAACCACAACGGCGCTGCCTAACTGGACTCTCGGGTTCCGTTTAGAACGGTAGGCTGTCACCGTCACGCATCACCCGCCTGCCCTTGGAATCGCGCACCGCGAGAACGGGGGCCTTGCGCGTCATCGGGCAGGCGGGAAACGTCTCCATCCGCACGCGGGTCAGCAGATAATCCAGGCCTTCCAGGGCGGCGGCCTCCACGTCATCGTCGAGGGCCTGCTTCGACACGTACACCGTGCCTGCCCGCACAGAACGTCCGGTGCCGCCACGTTGGCGGGCCATGAACACCAAGGCGCCAGGATGTGGGCTGGTATAGCTACCCACCTGCAGAGCGGAGGCATCGGCCTGCCACAGCTGAGTCAGTACCTTTTGCCCCACGGCGTACATCTCGGCTTCGGTCAGGTGTTCAGCCTGGCGTGCTGGCCTCAGGCTGGGCGAGGGCGGGCAACGCGTTGCACAGCTCGCCTCTCCCCTCCCCTGACCCGTGATGAGCTTCCTGCTGCGACTGCTGCGGAGGGAACTAGGGCCACGCCACAAAGTGCCACAGGCCCAAGCTGCCACCATCCACAGTGCCTGATTCTACTCTTCCGGAAATCCGGAAATATATCCGTTTTTCCGTTTTCCTTACCAGAGTCTTTTTTTTAGTTGCAATACGAAGTCCATCCTCGAATAAGGGGATGAACGTCTGTTCGTGCGGGTTATTTCAGGCGCTTGACGACCTCGGCCAGCACCACGGGCTCTGCCAGTGCGGCCAGCAGGGCTTCAGCCACCTGATAGCGCTTGAGGGTGCGGCGCTGCTTGCGGAGCTTCTGGTAGATCTCCTCAAAGCCGTCAATGGTGTCGAGCTGGATGGGGGAGACCGTGAATTTGCCGGTGGGCGCTTCTGCGAGGGCCGGGAGAGTGAGGGCGTCTTGCGAGGCCTGCTGTTCCTCGACTTCCCGGTTCTTGTCCAGCATGGACGGGGCGGACGCGCCTTTTTTGGCGGGAGGGGGCCGCAGGGTCATGCGTTTATCTCCCGCCACACATCGCCGTAATGTTCGCCTTTGGGAACCTTGCCCGCCGCTGCCTGATAGTCGCCCCGAAGAGGCACACGGGCTTGCAGCACCGGGATGCCCGTCTTGCGGCATTCCTCTTCGGTCTCGCGCTCGCGGGCGGGGGCGAACTTGGTACGGTTGAGCAGAATGAAGGTCTTGAGATGGGGCCGCAGCTGCAGCGCCCGCTTGACTTGGCGCTCGGTGGTGCCCAGCATGCCCGTGTCAGAGGTGCCCACTCCGACCGGGATGATCGCCACGTCGGCCACCATCAGCGTCTCCAGGGCGGCGTCGCGGTCATTGGCCGGGGTGTCGATCACGATCACGTCAAAGTCACCGTCGGCCCGCAGCTGCTCAATGTACGCTTCGAGGTCGCTTTGCTTGATGTCCAGGTGCAAAGCAGGCAGCCCCAGCCCGGCCAACTCAACCCAGTTCACGCTCTGCCGGGTGGGGTCAAGATCCAGGACTGCCACGCGCTTGCCCAAGCGTGCGGCTTCGTAGGCCAGATGAATAGAGGCGTGCGTTTTTCCGGCCCCGCCCTTGACGTTGGTAATGCCATATACGCGCATGGCCCGAGAATATGAGATAAAGAAAAAAAATACAAATTACGGATTTCCGGAAAGTTTTACGAATTTCCGGAAACCTGGAGCGGTTAAGGTCAATGAAACAGTTATCCCCTCCACTTCTGGCAAAGCGTTTTCAAGCGCCTGAGAACATCACCTGGTCGCGCAACTCGGTCACCAAGTCTTTCAGGCGCTGCTCTCCAAGAACCGCCGCCGCTTGCTGCGGGATGCTTGTGCTTGGCCATGCTGACGGACGTTGAGGGCCCTACCGACGCTCGGAAACGGGAACAAGCGTCAGCCGCAGGACATACGGCTCGCCTCCAGCATCCTCATGTAATGCTTGGTACTTCACGTGTAGATCATGCAGCTCTCTCTGGAGCTGCTTTGCGTGCTCTCTGGAGAGACTGACGGGAGCGGTGTTATCCCAGATGGCTGGCACGTCCCCCTGAAGGAGACACTGCAACATGCCCTGGTCAGGTGACGCCAGCGAAGCGGGCCGCACCGGCAGGAGGGCGTGACTCTTCAACCCCTGCTCGTCTCCATACGTATACAGTCCAAACCACCGGGGATCCTCGGCCAGCGTGCTCCACGCCCGAGTCAGCAGCGACAGGACGGAGCGGCGGGTGTGATCCAGGGACGATTCATATAGGGCGTGAATAGACTCCGCCGAAGTCGCGGTGAACGGCACGAAGTAGCCCTGAGAGGAAGACCGGTAATACCGAATGGCGCGTCCAGCCCGCGCCTCGCTGCGGGTCACCTCCAGCAACCCCAGGGAGAGCAGCTTGTTCACCTGGTACAACATGGCGTTCTTTGTCACGCCCAGTTCTGCGGCCACGTCTATGACCCGCCGCTCCCTCCAGATAAACGGCTCAAAGTATTGCCGTGACTGTGCATCCGCCAGGACACCCGCCACCTCGGGATCGTCTAGGCGCTGCCATACCCAGGGTGAATCGTCCAGTGTCATTTTCACCAGGATACCGCTCACCCTGCTCTGCATGAGGCTCCTATGACCACTCTCCTGACCCTTCCCAACTTCCGTCGGCTCTGGTTGGGCGAGGTGATCTCCCTGGTCGGTGACCGGGCCCTGCTTCTCGCCTTGCCCTACTTCATCTATCAGGAGACCGGATCCACCCTGGCCACCGCCCTCCTCGCACTGTCGTTTTACCTCCCGGGCCTGCTCTTGAGCTCGTTTGCAGGCGTCTTGGCCGACCGCTGGAACCGCAAGCGCGTGCTGGTGACCACGCACCTGCTCCAGGGCATGGTCATCACACTGCTGCTCCTCGCCCCGCTGCCGGGCTTGATCTGGGTAGCGTACGCGGTCACCTTCGCGGAACTCTCGATCAGTACGCTCTCGACGCCCGTCGCGGGCGCCCTGCTCCCTGCCCTCGTGCCCCAGGAGAACCTGATGCAGGCCAACGCCGCCCTCTCCCTGGGGACGACGGGTGCACGCCTGCTGGGCCCGGTGGTGGGCGGAGTGCTGATGGCCAGCCTCGGGATTCCCGGCGTCGTGCTCTTCGACGCCGCCTCGTTCATCTTGGCGGGCCTGATGTTCCTGCGGCTCCAAATGTCAGCACCCCTCACGCCAGACCTGCCGCCTCAAGCGGTGTCCCTGCTCCACACCTGGCGTGACCTGGGCCGTCAATGGCGGGAAGGACTGAGCGTCATCTGGCGCAGCCCGGTCATTTTGACCCTGATGGCTGTCCTGAGCATCAGCAGCCTGGGCGGCACACTGGTGGATCCGTTTTACACGCCGTTCCTGGTCGCGGTGTTGCAGGCAGACGCCCGAACCATCGGCCTGCTCAGCGCTCTGGGAGGCGCCGGCGCGCTCGTCGGGAGCGTGGTGTCCTCGTGGTGGGGTGGCCGCGCTTCCCCGCGTGCCCTGATCGCGTTTGGCACCCTCCTGGTCGGCCTCCTGATGCTGGGCATGTACAGCCTGTCGTCGCTGCCTCTCCTGTTCGCCTTCGTCCCCCTGCTCGGGATCCCGATGGTGGTCTCGAACGTCGCCCTCTCGACCATGATTCAGAAGGTGACCCCAGATGCCTACCGGGGGCGGATCTACGGCGCTCTAGGCACGACGAATGCGCTGGTGGGTGTGCTGGCCACGGTCACCGCCGGCCTGATTGGGCCGCACGTGGGGACGGTGCAGATGCTGATCACCGCAGCGTGCATCACGCTTTTGGGTGGGATGGTGGCGCTGGTCTTCCTTCCTGCAGGGGTGGAAGGCTCCACCACAGAAACTCATTCGCGTTCATCTGAACTGTGAGGCGGCGCTTGCTGGCTTAACGGTAAGCGGCGTCCAGCAGATGGGCGAGTTTGGTAGAGGAGGCGACGTCGGCGTAATGCTCCTGATAGCCCTGTTCTTCCGTGACTTCATGGGCGCGGACACGCCATTTGGCGGCGAATTCTTGGGGCTGCATCTGGGCCACAGCACAGGGATGGTGGGCAGGTTTGCTTGAGCTGCTGCCAGGGCCTCACGGAGGAGGCGCACCTGTTCCCGGTTGGTCTGTGCATGAGTGGTCATTAAAGTTAAGTACGCCGCATTTAACATCTAGATAAATCTTGCCCCAAGAATCTTCAACCCAGTCACGAGTGCGGCCCGAAGTTCAGTCACGGCGTTGTAACAACGACGCGGCATCAAGATGCCCTTCAGCTTCCGCCACACCTCCTCAATGAGGTTTAAAAAGGGCGCATAGGGTGGAAGGTATCGAAGGAACAGCCCCTGCTGTTCCCAAGACGCGCGTTGTTCCCTGAGTTTCGCGCCCTTGTGAAAGGGCGCATTGTCCAGGACGACGACCGTGAGCTGATCTGGGTCACAGCCGGAGGCCAAGGTGTTCAAATACGCGATGACCTGATCCCCGTTGCAGCTGCCTTCCAGTTCGCGAACTTCGAGCTGTTCTTCGCAGGCGTGCAGGCTGTAGGTGCCGATGAGGTTGATCCGTCCCGACGATCCCCACCGAGTGGGGATCTCAAACTGTTGCCCGGAACCCCGCTTAAACCACGTCGCTCCCACCGATAACATCAGAGAAAGTCCGGTCTGATCGAGATATTTCAGGGTCAGCTTGCCGTCCAGTGCCCCCTTTTTAGGGTTTCCAAAGAAGCCTGATGCGGGGCAATGAGTTCAGGATCGAGCGTCTGAGCCGGTGAATACCGGGCGCGTTTCCAGCTATACCCCAGGCGTTGCAGGTGATTGGCCAATGCACGAGGTCGAATCCCCACCCCAAACTGCTGTGCGAGGCACTCGCACAGCCGTGGAGCGTTCCAGAAGCGCTGCTCCATCTCGGGGGTCACTTTCGAAGGCTGTCCCGGTGGACACTCGTCGCTCAATCCTGGAATGCCGCGCTCTTCGAAACGGGTGAAGTCGTGGTGGATGGCCTGATGGTTCCGGCCAAAGTGCGCGGAGAGTTGGGGAATGCTCCAGCCCTGTCGATGCAGCCGGAGAATGCTGGCCCGCAGACGAACCTTCGGGTGGGTAGATGGACTGGTCTCCAGTTCTCGAAGCAGCGCATCAGCGTCTTCAGAAATGTCAATGCGGCGGGCAGGACGGGCCATGCTTAAGTCTACATGCTAAATGCGTTGTACTTAGCTGAGCGAGCAGCGTCATGTTGCAACCAAAAAGCACCCCCGCCTGCCAGCTGAAGCTGGAGCGGGGCGCTGAAGTGCTGATCTCCTCAGGCGATCCGTCTGGGGTTACCGCAGCAGCTGAAGGCCTAGGGTCGGTTGCATTTTCCCACCGTAGCCAGCCTGGCGGTAGCCAGAGATTTCGTAACCTGTCCCCCCGAACGACACCTGCATCAGGGCATTCATCAGCGTGCGGTGATCCGGCAGATCCGGCGTGTCAAAGAAGCGCAGTTGTGCCTCCGCCCGCATGGTGCCGCCCTCCATCCGAGTCGGCCCCATACTCAAGACCTCCACGAAGTCTTTAGTACTGTTGATGGGCTCGAAGAGCAAGCCGAGCGGCACCGGGCCCGGGAGCGGCGGCGTCGTCGTCAACACCACCGTCACCGATTTGATCTCACCATCCCGGCCACTGACAAAGGTGGGTTCAAGAGAAGCGTGCACCTGGAGCGGCTTGACCCCAATCGTCACCAGAGCACTCGCCACATCTTGCCCCCCCGAACTGGCGATCAGGCGGTAGGACGACAAATTACGTTCTGGGTCATAAGACAGCTCATTCGGCGCACCGATCGTCACGGCATGCGTACTCGTCCCGGCCCCATGAACGGCACCGAGGTGGTGAGCAGCTCTAAAGGCAATCCCCGTTTTCCAGGCGCAAGGTCAACGGCCCAGCCACCTGAGCGGTCGACGAAAAGGTCGCGTTCAGAGTGCCGCTGAGTTTGTGGAAGATCGAGAGCTCGGAGCGGTCGAGGCTCATCTGGACTGCAGCCGCCTGATCGTTGCAGTAGATCTTGGGATCGGCCCAATCGGCGTGGTCATAATCGATGCCGTCACCCGCGGAGTCCGCGATCAAGGTCAATTCCTGAGCGCCCGTGATATTCAGGTCGATCTGTTGAGTTGGGCTGTTGCCGGTGAGGGGGAGGGTGGCCCGCTTAACTTCGCCGTCGAGGAGGACTTTAAAGATGACACTGCCTCTGGCGCCCACTTCGTCGTCCAGGCCGACATCGACTGTGAAGCGGGTGCACTGTGCACCGTTCGTGCCTTTCAGGCTGAAGCGCAGTTCGCTGCCCGCGTGCACCCCGTAGCCCTGAGCGTATACCTGGCCATTCAAGGTCAACGGTTTGCCGTCGCCGGCCTGTTGTTCGCCGTTGCTGAGGTTGCGTTCCATCGGTCCCCAACTGTTGCGGGCGAAAAGGGCGGTCTCGTATTGCAGGGTATTGAGACCGGGGGTGAGCGACTGTGGGGTCAGGGCCGTGGTCTGCGACCAGGGGTAGCTTTGGCCGTTGGAATAGGGGTCTGCCGCAGTGGCACTGGTGGGCTGACTGCAGCTCCACAAAGCGAGGGGTAAAGTCAGACCGACCAACAGGCGGGGCAGGGCATACGACATCAGGACTCCAGTCCAACGAGCAAGGGGAAGGGCCGAAAGGAACACCTGCAGTCTCGGGGGGAGAGACCCCCGATACGTCTTAGAAACGTGAACCAGTACACATCAAGGATTCATCGGCTCAAGGCATCTGACCTTAACAAAAACGCCCCCCTTATCAGCCGAAGCTGGAGCGGGGGCGCTGCCGCGCATGTGCACTCTGGCAAAGGTTGCGCCAGCCTTCTCTACACGCCTTCAGACGCGGACAAATCCAATTGCATGATGATATTGGTCATCACAAAGCCCAGCTTTTCGTACAACGCTATGGCGCCTTGGTTGTGCCCAAACACGTGCAACCGAATATCTTTGGCCTCCAGCGTCTGCGCTTTTTCCTGCAACAATTCAAAGGCCTTCGCGGCGTAGCCTTGACGTTGGAACTGTGGATAGATCAGCACGTCATAGACAAAAATGCGGCGGCGCTGGGCTGAACCGCGCAGCGCAAACCACAACACGCCCACCTGTTCAGATCTGGAGAAATCATGCAGATCAAACAGGAATTGGAGGGGGGTTTCGACCCCTTGAGGTAAGAGCTCTGCAAACTCAAGGCGCGCGTTCTCAGGAGCGTCTTCAGGCTGCCATTCCCCGCTGGCGACTTTTTCTTGAGCATAGCTGACGAGGCTCGTCGTCAAAAAAGTGGCATAGGAAGCGGCCGTCATGGGTTTCAGTTCGAGCATAGATCTCCTCTAGATCGGTGGGGATGCATGATGTTCCAGCAGTCCGGCGAGCCGAGGGGAAGTCGGCACGCTCTAGGCAGCGATCAAGTGGCTCGAAGTTTAGCCGAAGACTGATCCAGAAAAACTCAATGAGGGGATGGACGGTAATGAAAGCTGACCAAGACCTACCCCACAACCGAAGCTGGGGCGGGGCGGGTTCACTGGAGTCGTCTGGTGTTCTCGGGGTGACTGAACCCTGCCGTCCATCTCAGTCGGGCGAAAACCGTTCGGGTTTCCCCCTCCCCCTCCCCCCCAGCACGCCACCCGGCTTGTAAGGTTTGAGTCAGAATCGCAGCTGCACGCTATGAGACGAAGATGAAGTTCGTGAGTCAAGCCTCATGAGCGCCGTCCTGTTGTGACGCGAGGACGTCTGCCGCCGTATCCGGGCACCTGGCACAGACCGAGCAAGTGGTGCGCCCACCGCAACTCCCCCTAGGCCACTCGTCGCCTTTCAATTCAGCTCCCTGGGGAGCTGAACAGGAGTTTCTGTGCGTAAAACCCCCACTGTGTTCGCGTTCATGTCCCTTGCCCTCATCCTCGCCAGCTGCGGCGGCACCAACACCCCAGGTACCCCCGGCGTCACCACCCCCGGAGCCACCGCTCCCCTAGTCAAGGTCGACGTCGCCGCCCTCGGCGGTCTGCGCGCCCAAGGCCTGACCGGCGACGCGGGGCCGTTGTTCTTCAACGTGAACGTCCGCGACAGCCAGAATCAACTCGTGGCCTTCAACGGCACCACCTTTGACCCCACCGGCACCGGCACCAAGACCTTGACCCTGAACCTCAGCAACGCCTTCCGTCAGACCCTGCTCCTCCCCGCTGGCACCTACTCCTTCGAAACCGCCGCCAAAGATGGCGCCACCGGCAGCACCCTGCTCGCCTACGGCCCCGCTGCGGAAAACACTGCCACGATCCAGGGTGACGGCGCAGTCGTGCGTCTGACGTTCCATGCCGTGTTCCATAAAGCCAGCAGCAGCTTGGACTTCAGCACCAACACGCCCCTGCTGTTCACCAACAGCACCTTCAACCTCAAGCTGTCCCCCAAGATTGCCCCGGTCACTGGCCTGAGCGCGACCGTGCCCACCACCGACATCGGCAACGTCACCTACACCCTGGGCAACGCCACCGACGCTGTCCTGAACAATGCAGGCAGCAAAATCGGCATCAACCTCACCGCCCGTGGCACGGCGGAAGACAGCACCCTGAATGTCACGGCCAGCTTTAACGCCTGGACACAAGTGGACGGCACCGACACCGCCGTGTACGGCCCTACCACGCTGGACTTCAGCAAGGCGATTGAGACCAACGCCTTGGTCGCGGACACCGTCATGCCCACGTTGGTTTCCAATACCGTGAGCAATGCGGCAGTCGGCGCGTCCAGTGCGCTGAGCGGCACGGCTACCGACGACGTGATGCTCAGTGAGATCCGGGTGTATGACGATAACGCGTTGGTCGCGAGCAACGTGGCGAGCGACAACGTGACCGCCATTACCACGAACGCCAGTGGCAATTGGAACACGACCTGGGTGCCCACCACAGCAGGCAGCCATGACTTGAGTGTGATCGTGTCGGACAGCTCGGGCAACGAAACCCGCGCCGAGCAGACGGTCTCCGTGGCTGCTGCACCCCTCAACAACTATGACGTGTTGCTCGACTACGCAAACATGGGAGGTTATGACTATCAGTACTTCACGGTTCCTGCAAACGGTGAGTTGTGGATCAAGGTCAATACCAACGGCTGGACGGGCAACACTGTAAATGAAATTTACAGCTACGACGGCCACTCCATTACAGGGACTTTGGGTACCAGCCGGGCGGATCAACGTGCCTTTGAGTACACTTACAGCAACGATGTATATGACTACAACCTGACTGCCACGAACGGCTCGGTGTATATGCATGCGACGAACAACAACCCGTTCCCCATTAACATTGTAGCGGTCAGCCAACAGTATTAGAGTTTCACTTGCTCAACATCACTCGGTCTGAGGAGTGGGAAGAGGGTATCAACTCCCTCAAAGCATGCCACAAGTAGTCTGACCCACACGCAAAAAGCGCCCCCGCCATCCAGCCAAAGCTGGGGCGGGGGCGCTTGGTTGGAGAAGGGTGGTACCAGCACTGCTCAGAGATCCGTCCAGTCGGGCAACTCCCGCACCTGCCCCGCGAGGTGGTGCGTGCAGTCGCTCAAGAAGATGATCTCGCTTGGCTGAGCGCCATTGCAGCCGACAAACGTGTGGCACACGTGCGTCTTGTCGGGATACTTCAGCGTGACCAGGGCCGATGGGGACAGCACTGGTTTCCCAGTGTCACCGTTCCATGTCCAGGCCCCTTGCCCGGTGGTCGTCACGCAGTGGTATCCGCCGCCGCCTTTGCATCGGAAGGAAATCCCTGCCCGGCCTCCGGGTATGTCCACTGCCGAACCTTCACGGCTTACTTCAGCCAGACCGACACGGGACGGATGCCGCTGCCAGGGCGATACGCCAGCACGGTTGCGTCGATCACGGTGCCGCCTTCGAACCGCACCCGCACCTGAGTGCCCGGCAGCAGGTTCGGCACGTTGCACGACCAGCGCAGACCAATCGAAATCTTCTCGGACGTGCACCAGGCCTGCGCCACCGCATCCAAGCGCAGCGTGTCCGACGTGTCGATGGTCAGCGCCGGGCCGTCTGTGGGCTTGGTCGGGTCGCCAGTGAGGGCGTCCGGGCCGGGATTAGTCAGCACCAGGCTGAAGCCGTCGCGGGTCAGGGTGCCGCGCTCGGCAGGCTGGAGGAGTTAGGCCATCGGGGCGCAGGAAGCGAGAGCCAGCGAGCACAGCAGCGAGTGAACCAAGGCTTTTTTCATTGGAGTTCTCGTGTGGAAAGGATGATGTTGCCTTCACCGAATCGGGGGAGGCTGACCCGCTGTGACTGACCTCAAGCCCTACCGCCACCGCTTCAAGGTGACCATCATCCAGCACGCCGTTTGGCTGTATCACCGTTTCCCTCTCAGTGACCGTGACGTGCAGGAAGTGCTGCACCAGCGCAGCAGCCAAGTCAGCCACGAAACGTTGCGCGAGTGGTGCATGAAATTCGGCCCTCTGTTCGCTGAAGAACTGCGCCACCGGGAACCCCGGCGGGTTCCCGGTGGTCTCTGAATGAGGTCTGCACGACGGTGGATGGCATCCGACACGGGTTGTGGCGGGGTGTGGACGAGCACGGTTTTGTGCAGGGCATCTTGCTTGGGCGGCACCGAGACCGAGGAGCAGCAACAACTTTTCTGACGCGGCTGCTGGGTGAAGATGACGTCCCAGAGGTGATCCACACGGATGGGCTGCGAAGCTCCGGTGCCGCGATTCGGGAGATCTCGAGCCTCGTTCACGTCAACCACCTGCAGGTGGTCGCCAGGGCACGCTGCACTAATTTGATTGAGCAGGAACATCGATCTACACGGCGACAAGAGCGAAGTCAGCAGGGATTGGGGCGGCGGAAACGCGCTCAAGAATTCCTGAGTTTGCACGCACGGATCACCAACCTCCACCATCACTCGCGAACCAGCGTTTCCGCCTCGACCAGAAGAGGACATCAAAAGCCCGCCTTTCAGACGTGGTCTGCGGTTGCAGCAGGGATGGCCTGAATCTCAGGCCACCCCTGTCCTCCCCATATCCAACCCCGGATTAAGGCAACACAACCGTCAGAACTGCTGTGTCCAGACCTCTCCAAGTGATGCCTAAAAAAGAAGACCCTGCGAAGCTGACGGCCTGACACAATTTATGAGGGAGAGCGAAATCTGAGCACCCAGCCGCCTTCTAAAGCGTCCACAGAACTGACATGCGATTTCTTGCGACGTCCGGGAGGCGCCGGATCGGCGCCTCCGGGCGTCAGGCGGTTGAGTACTGCCTGCCCCGGCTCAGCGCGAAGTGGACGCCGCGTAAACCAAGTTTCAAATAGCTCAGGGCGCGGTTCCAATGGGGATCAATGGTTCTGCGCACACCCTGCTGCACGAGCTGGAGTCCTTCGGAGACGAGCAGGAGCGTGGCCACAGAGATCACCAGGATCAGGCGTTCGAGGCTGGCGGCATCACGCAGTTTGGAGTCCTCCAGACCGAAGAGGCCACTCTTATCATCCAAGAATCCTTCCTCTATTTGGAAGCGCTCGCCGTACTCAGCAAACGTTGCACGACTGGTGGGTTCATCGCTCACCACCTGCCACTGCTCTGGGCCGTCCGTGGGACGGCCCAGAGCTCCCACCGGCCCAAATCGGTGTCCGGTGATCGTGACGTTGTGGAAGCAGCGCGTTTCGCGCGCTGCGAGTTTGATTTCCCGATGGTGCAGACCCGTTGCCCGTCTGGAGCGGCCAGAATCAGGCTCGATTTGATGCGGATGCGGAAGTGCCATCCGCAGACGCGGAGCCAGCCCATCAAGGCCGTGTCGCAAAAACCCCGATCCGCCAGGAGTCGAACATCGTGCAGCCCAAGAAAATCCAGCAGGCCTTTGACCTCGGCGAGGACAGGCAGGAGTTGTTCGGTGCCGACCTGAGCACTGGCATGCTCTAGGACGCGGGAGACGAGCGGTACCGCGCGTCCCCGGTAGAGGACGGCCACCCGGATCAGACAGAAGCGTCCGAACAGGATGCTGGTGTCCAGCGCCAGCGTCAGAATGCGGGCCCCAATCCCGCAAGGCTCGGGTAATCAGGGGCCATACACGCCAGGGGCGATGGCTGGATTCTCCAGCCACCGTCGGCAGCGACGTTCGGTGCTCTGGGCGACCGTGGCCTGGGAGTGGATGTGCGGCAGCCAGGAGGGAATGGAAACGCTCTGGGACAGCACCAAGCCGCTGACCATCCAGGCCAGCGTACGGGCGTTGCGGACGTCGTTCCACAGGGCGGGGTGGAGGTGGGGCAGGATCGCTTGGTACAGTCGGGGGGCGTCCCCGGTGGCATTTTCGGTCTTCACAAACAGAAAGTGTCCCCTACCGGGGACGCTTTCTCATAAATTGTGTCAGGCCATCAGCCCTGCGAAGTGCAACCTTAAGCCGTGTTCCGTCGAAATTTTTGAAACATGCCCAGATACTTGAGACCTGTACAGGGCTTTGGCACTCACGCCGGGCCATTTGGGTTAGGCTGTAGGCACTATTCCACCTGCTTCGGCCTGCTGGTCACCTGGCAGCGGTTTCCGTCACTCTTTGCTGATCCCCTCACCTCACTGGGAGTTCATATGAACATAAAACACCTCAGCCTATCTCTGTTGACGCTTGGTCTGCTGTCCGCTTGCAACAACGTCTCTCCAGACCCACTACCGCCGGAGCCGTCACCCGATCCGTCAACCTTCAATCAACTGAAAACCTTGGCGCCGGGCAAGCGCGGCGTCATCAAACAACAACTCAACATCAATATCGTCAATATCGGTTACCGGGGAACTTCGCCGGGCCAAGTCGCCGACCCACGTGAGCTCAACTTTGCGGGTTTGCGCAGCGAGTTGCCCTCTACGTACCAGACCATCAACCGCTATCCCAGCTTTTACGGCACCCCCGAACTCACGGGCAATGATTTTGAGTTCGAGTACAACATGATCAACGCAAACACTTCGTTCGAAAATGAGTTCTTTGCCTTTCTGCAAGCTTCAGGTAAAGAGCAGTCGATCAAGCAAGACGGCTTGACCTATCTCAATCTCGCCTCTGCCCAGTACAACTGTCAAAGTGATGTGGTCAAGCGGCTGAGTATTACTGGCGAAGACACACCCGTCTACGCCTGTCCGGTGCCTGCGACCAACATTGCCCGCGAAATCACTGGAAACTTTGAGGTCGACGGCGCGTTGGTCGAGCAATGGTTGGCTGACAATGCCAGCAAAGCCGGCGTAGATCCCACGCAGCACACGGTCTTTTTGATCAACTGGTACGGCCGTCCCGATTTCAAATTCCACAGCTACAGCCATGAGCGTGCCGACTCGGTCGAAACCGACACCCAGAACAACTTCGGTGCCCGCAGCAGCCGCCGCACTGTGGCTTGGGGCGGCACGCCCAGCGCTGACCAGACAGCAGCCAAGCGCATCTGGTTCTATGATCAGTCGGCCAACCCCGATTACTGGACCAATGCTTGGGACGTGACCAACGCAGATCTGGACGGCGACCAAATCTATGACAAACGGATGCCGCCCATCTGGGAATACGGCACCCGCAAGGCCAGCGCGGCCTACGCCTCCAACATTACGGCTGACCTGGGCAAGGTCGTGCGGTATGTCGGCATCAACTTGTTGTTTACCCCCAGTGCCCTGTACAGGGTGGCCCTGACGCCCCCGGAAATGCCTGAGCAGATTCACCTGGATCTGGCGCTCGGACAGGGCACAGAGGCGGCTCCTGCCAGCCGAGTGCTGCAACCGCAACTGATTCAGGATCGGGTGTCGGTTCTCAATCCCTTCGTACAGTGGAGCCACAGCGTCCGGGAAACTCCGCTGAGCGGCGACTTGGCCGCTGCCTACCGCTGCTTCTTCCCGCTGCCAACAGACGACGCCTGTTCACCGGATTACGTCGATGCCAACGGAGAACAGTTCTTCCAGCTGGCTCAGAAAGAGGTACGCGAACGCGCCCAGCTGACCCCCACCCAGTACAATCTGGCCACCTACCTCTTTAACGACGGTGATCCTAAAACGCCCAATTTTGGCCTGCTGGGGCAAGCGCTCGACGACGGCGTGACCGGCACCCAGACCATGACCGTCAATTACCTGACCCCGGATCTGCTGGACGCAGGGTACGGTTTTACCGATACGGTGGTACACGAGTCGGGTCACCACCTCAGTCAGTCTCACCCGCACGACGGTTACGACAGCGAGCGCAATGAAGACTACGGCCCAAGTGGCGATACCAACTTCGTGAACGTCGGCGATGAGGTACACAGCGTCATGAGCTATAACAACCTCTCTAAAGTCTTTGGGCAATTCAATTTGGATGCCCAGTACCGTTACTTGACGACTGCCTATCTCACCAACAGCAATGCCATTTTGACCCTGACCCAAAACGCTGCGAAAGTGCCTGAGGTCAGCGCCGCCGCTCAGCAAGCGGATCAGGCCTTCACGCAATCAATCGCGGCCTATCAGGCTCGCCAGTATGCCACCGCTGCCCGCTTGGCCCACGATGGCTACCGCACTGTGTTGACGGCGGCCCGGGCCAATGGAGTTAATGTCGAGGGATATAAATGGTACAACCGCGTGGGTCAGTTGTCTGCGGCAGAGGTCAAGCCTGCGCGCGCTGTAAACCATATGCGGCCCGTACAGGGGCCTGTGCAGCGCCCTGAAGAAACCGCAGCGCAGCGGGTCAAGCGCCTCGCTCCTTAAAACAGCTGCTGACCTGAACATTGGAAGGCGACCGATCGGAAGGGAGAATGTTGCCGAGAAGAAGGGAGTGGACGAAAGGAAGTCTTGGCGTCCACTCCCTCCTTGGGAAATGCTCTGAACGTTGGGGAGGCTGATCGGGCCTCCCTTTTGTTCTGGCTCCTCGCGCCCTGTAAAGAGTTGCCGAAACAGAGGGTCTACGAACCGGCTCTGATCCCTGACCATTCTAGAAAGTCGTTCATCTTTGCACCCCGCTTAGTTTTGCCACCGACCTTAGCCTGAATTCGGTATTGATGACTGATCTGTCCTCCGATCAAAATCCACAAGATGCGACGTCCGGTTCAACTGGGATTGAAAAGCTTTCACAGAGAGCAAGGGAGCCCCTTACAACCGGCCTCTATCCAAAGATGCTCCAAAGGCGAGCGACAGGACGGAGTCCAGATGAACGGAAAGAATTCCGCCAAGTATGTTGTGAGCGTCTCAGGAACAAATGCCCTCTCAGGTCAGAACAAGGTCAACTCGCTCATGAACAATGGTTTTGGCTGCGTTCGGCTGCTGACGGTTGATTCGCGCGTCTGGTTTCCAACGTTACAGGAGACGTCATGTCCACAAGATCCACAGTCTTTTCCTTTTCGCGTTCAGTTCTCGGTCTGGCAGTGGTGTTACTGGCAGGTGCTCCGGCGTTTGGCTCCTCGGCAAGCGTATTTCGGCCCGTTGTACGCTCCGATTCTGTCTCTCTACAGACGGTGAAACCCCTCACACGCTGGCAGCCGTCCATATTCGAACTGTTGGTGACTGTGGGCGCACTCGCCGAATTGCTGCGCCCTACATCAGCAGTGCCGATGATCGAAGACCGGGCAGCTTTGACGAAAGTGCTTTCAGACTTGGGCCGGTTCACAGTACTGAGTACGGCCCGAGTAGACCATACGCTCAACCAGATTCAAGTGGCGTTGGGTGCCGACGGTCAGCGACTGCTGGTTTCGGGCCGGCTACGGCGCGAACAACAGGTGGCGCAGATTCTCGCCCGCAGCCGCCTGGTGCGGACAGAAGACGCTCCTAGCCCCGAGTTTTTTCGGCTGGCCTTTCAGGTGCCTGGAGGTCAGGCGACAGTAGCTGCGGTACAGCTTTCCCCGGCCGTCAATCCCTTCTTGCAAGGCCTCCCCTCCTCCACACTTCAAACGGTATTAAAGCGGCTGAACGAGCAGTAAGAGGGGAGCGGAAGACCACCGTATCGTCAAAATGCATGCCGCCCATTCAACAGGTGGCCTCCTCCTTACTCTGCTGTTGACCGGGACTCCCCGTTGATGTCTAACAGTTTTGGGGATAAAGGTTGCGCTGAAGTGGCCTCAAGCATATTGATTTTCTGCAATGTATATCTAGCTGGCTTCTTCCGACAGCTGCAATAAGCAGGGTTTCTCGGCGATCTTGCTCCTGATGATCAGAGGAGCCGTCAGGTTGTAAGCAGATCAACAGGATCAAACCCAACGATGATGTTGCCTTCCCGAATCGGGGGAGGCTGACCCGCTGTGGCTGACCTCAAGCCCTACCGCCACCGCTTCAAGGTGACCATCATCCAGCACGCCATCTGGCTGTACCACCGTTTCGCCCTGAGGTACAGAGATGTTCAGGAATGACTCCACCAACGCGGCATCCAGGTCAGCCATGAGATCCTTCGCGAGTAAGGTATCAAGTGAAATCCACTGTTCGCGGAAGAACTGCGCCACCGAAAACCCCGCCGCGGTTTTCGGTGGCATCTGATTGACGGATTCTGTCAAGTTAAGTGTTTGGTAACTCATGCCACTTTATTTTTGTAGCCTAATGATGAGTCAGCGTAGCCTAATTTAGTTCCAGACAAAATATAGCTGGCAATGAAGGGCCGCTCTCCCCCAGTCGGCCATGACTTTGAGTACGCTTGGACTCATGTTCCACATGACCTTCACCTAACCTGACACAACCCTTCAAAGATGATGGGCCAGTTGCCTGGCCTGTCGAGCAGCGACAGCAAAAATCTCCTCGGCTCTTCCCGGGTCTACGTTGAGATTTTCAGCGAACACTGGTGTGACGTCTGTGATCCCCAGGAAAGCCAGAAATCCGCGCAGATGGCTGAACGAATGTTCCAGCTGGCAACCAGCGCCCTCACTCCAGAGGCCACCTCGTGCCTCTAGAACAACCGCTCTCTTACCGGTAACCAATCCGACCGGGCCCTGCACCGTGTATTTAAACGTCTTGCCAGCAATCGCAATGGCATCCATGTAGGCCTTCATCATCGGCGGGTAGCCAAAATTCCACATGGGAGCGACGAAAACGATGGTGTCATTCTGCATAAACTGTTCGACAATTTCATTGAGACGATCCAGCTTGTTCTGTTCGCTGTAGGTGAGGTCTTCGCGTTTGGCCAGTTTTCCCCAGGCGGACATGATTTCACTGTCTATGAGGGGGATGTGATCCCGGTAGAGGTCAAGCTCAGTAATGATTGTTTCGGGGTGTGCAGCGGCGTAGGCCGTGCAGAACTGTTGTCCCAGGCGCAGGCAGTAGGACTCTGCGGTCGGTTTCGGGTTGGCCTTGACCATTAACATGGTGTCCACGGTGCACCTTCATCCTTTGACCTAAGGGGGACAAAGCAGCAGAAGCACAGGAAGCCGCCAATCAATGCTGTGGCGGAGCCAATATCGTCAAGCAGCGGTTCCAAGCTGAGATGAAGCAGGGCTTCCAGGCCTTCCGCAATCGCCTACGCGCTAAAGCCGATCATCGGAAGAATTCCCCCGACGGTGGGCGTGCTCCTTGCACTTCCAGCGATTCAGGTGTGGGTGAGTGTCAGGGAGGTGGGGGCTTGACCGGCACCAGAGGAGAGTTCGGAAGCAGCTGGACATCTCCCGTTGGGAACCGGGTTGCGGACAGCGCCTTGAGCCGCGCGGCGAGTTGCGAAAGGCTCAGGCCCGCAATTTCCTTGGCGGCGCCGCGGGTTGTCACCGCCATCAACCGTTGTCCTTCCAGCAGGTAGCGGCCTTCCGGCGCAATGACCCGCAGGGTTTTCTCGCCGTCCAGCTCCGGCCCAGGGCGCAGGAACAGCACGTACTGCTGACCTTCCTTGTATTCGGGATCATCTTCGAGCAGGGTGGTCCGGGGCGAGGTCTGGGTAGGCGCCGCCTGATCCGTGGGCTTCAAGTCAGGTGCCTTTTCCGGGGGCGTCTGATCTGTCAGCTGCCCGGTGCTCAGGCCAGTATGAAACAGCGTGACCTGTTGCGGCGCACTGCCGTACAGGGCCTGAACCTCCAGCAACACGCGCTCCACAGGCACACGGTCGACGCCGTTAGGCTCGCCGGCTGCCTTGACGGTCAGGTCGCTGGCACGTTTGACCCCCACAACCCGGGCCACGACCACCGTCTGTGAGAGCTTGACGGCTTCGTCGAGAGAGCGAGCAACATTGACCCAACTGGCGTGCATGCCAGGTGCAGCCTGAGGCCCCCTGGGGCGGAGTGGCGCCAGCCACTGCACCACAAGCAGGCCGCTTAAGGCGGCGACAACAAGTGAAAGTTTCATAGGGCAGTCCTCCTACGCCATCAGTACCGATTGTTGATGTCGGCCCAGTTGTGTGGACCGGAGAGGTTGGCAGTGTTGAAATATGTCTTGCCCATGCAATCCCCAGTGTTGCTGTGGTCGATTCCGAAGAGGTGGCCGATTTCCTGGCAATACACGCCGCGCTTGTCACTGCCGCTGCCAGTTCCTGTCGTTCCGCCATAAAAACTGTTGAATCTGGCGTGCCCGTGGGTGATGCGGCACCCGCCAATGGTCGGGCAGTGCCAGGGCCAGTCCAGACCCCAGCCTTCAATGGTCGCCAGCCCCCACCAGCCGGTGTCACCAAAGTTGCCGCCAAACATGCTGATGTCCGTGTGCTCACTGCGCCGGGGCAGGCTCAGGTCGGTACGGCTGTCCCACTCGGCACGAACAGCGTCCGTTTCTGCCAGGTCATTCCAGAGACCAACGCCCAGCGTGCTCTGGTCCCAGTGCCAGAACCACCAGTTATGGGCGGAGGCCTGCTGAAGATTGAGTAAAATCAGGGCGCCCACCAGAAGATGGACTGGCCGGACGCGTCGAGGCTCGCGCATCTGTCATCCCCCTTTTACCGTGCAGTCCACGCAGGACATGCTCCAGAGTTCATAGGTCATAGCGACGGGCCGATTTTCACGGGAGCACGCAGACTGGATCGTCCACGTCGATTCCTGAAGATATCTTTATCTTGCATATTTTTGCCCCTCTTAGATGAGATTTGAAAGAAGCAAAGTTTAAGAAAGGATGGGTGTACGGCTGAGGAAAGAACAACGGCGGCGTGGGTCGTTCTGGCTGCCCTCACACACAACCTCATGCAGCGTTAACAAGAGTCCAATCATCCGCGCGCACGCCCTGAAGGGACTTGGCAAGACTGCCAGTGAAATTGCCACGGAACTGAAAGCCGAATTCAACCTGGCCGCAGACGTGACCGCACAATTACTTAAGAATGAACTCTTTACGGCTGACGAGGTGGCCTTGTCCATGACGAGTGTCTTTGCCTTGGGAGACCTTGCGACTGGCACCATCCTGTTCCGCGTGAATTACTCGGGGCCGCAAACGGCAGGCGCCTGAAGACGGCCTACAGCCTGGGCGACCTGACCAACGCGACCATTCTGAAAGCGGTCGGCTTTGGCGTTAATGCAGTGTCGGCTGGCCTGAAATCGGCCTACCTGTTAGGTGACCTCGCCAACGCCACATCGCGGGAGCCCTGAACGGGGTGTACGCCCTCGGAAGGCTGGCGGCGGGTGAAATTCTGACGTCTCTCAGTTACGGTGTAGACGTCATTGCGGGGGCCATGAAAGTCATCTTCAGTCTCGACGGGACAGCCACTGGTGCAGTCCTGAAAGCGCTCTGTTTCGGTGCCAACGCGATCACAGGTGCCCTGAGAGACGTATACAGCCTCGGAGGACAGGCCATTGGCGGCATTCTACAGGCGGTCGGGTTTGGGGCCGGCGCCATCACCGGAGCCCTGAAGGACGTTCTTGGCCCCAGTGCGGATGTGGTCGGGGAATTCTGAAAGCGGTTGGCTTTGGTGCAGGGGCGATCACCGGGCTAACAGCCTGGGCTTTGGGGTGAACACCATCACGCAGGCTCTGTTGGACGTGTTCAACGAGAGTGCCGCAGTGATTGGCAGCATCCTGAAGGCCCTTGGCTTTGACGCCAGTGCCATTACCACTGCGTTAAAGACTGTCTTCAGTCTGGGCGCTGAAGCCGTTGGGACGATTCTCAAGGGGCTTGGCTTCGGTGCAGATCTGATCGCTGGGTTGTATCAAGAGCTGGAGCGGGTGGCACGTGGGCGGTACCGGTGACTGCCACGGAGTCTGAAAGCTGAAGGCGGAGCATGCTCGCGGGCCGCGTTTGACACAGGTGGGTGATCACGGGGCCCGGACAACCGCTCGTGGAGGTCGCGTAGCTCCCCTTCTGGTTTGTGGGGGTCAGGCGTGGCCCGTCAAACTGGGGACACAATTCGTTCAGCCTCCCTGACACTGGGATGTGCCTCCTCGGGGGAATGGAGTGTGCCCCGGAGCCAAGAGCTCCGGGGCACCGCTGCCGTGCGGGTCTGAATCAGCGGGCGCCGATGGTGATACCAGCGGTGGAGAGCTTTTGCTGCCAGCGGGAAAACTCTGCTTGCTCACTTGACCGGGTCTGCGTGCCCAGAGCCGTGTTGTTCTGCCCCAGCGAGCCGTTCGTCGTGCCGTTGGGCAACCACCAGTTGTTGTTCGACAGGCTGCCGTCCGCTGCCACCTTGGTCCAGCCGCTCACGTTGTTCTGCATCACGTTCTGGCTGAACATGCTGCCGGTGTTGTACATGTCCCACACGTACAGCCCCACGTTCTGCGCTGCCACCCGCGTGCCGTCCGGGGTGCGCCCACTCGAAATCACCCGGTTGTTCTCGATGCGGTTGTTGGTCCCCCCAATAATCGCCATGCCGTAATTCGTTGTGGAAACCACCTGGTTGTTGTACGCCGACTGGTACCCGTTGTTCGCCGCCACCGACACCGTTCCGTCGCCCAGCAGGATCCCCCCGCCATAGTGGCTGTCGGTCAGGGGGTTGGCCGGATACGAGCCCTCCAGGTAGTTGTCGTGGATCAGGATCATTGCGCCGGGCGTGCCCGAAGACGCGTACATGTTGATCAGGTCTTCGCCGGCACTCTTGAACGCCTCGTTGATGTTCTGGTTCCAGGCGATCTCCGCAGTCCCGATGCCGGTCACGTTGTTGAACTGCACCATCTGGCGGATCTCGCTGCCCGAGTACCCTCCGGCGCCATTACTCTTGCGTCCATCGATGTTGACGAACACGTTGCGCAGGATCCGGATGCCCTGGCCGGCAGCCTGGTCGCCCATGAAGCGCCGCACGTAGATGCCGCCGCCGGTGAAGGTGGAGTCCTCGACGCGCAGGTTGCGGATCTCCTCGGCCTTGATGGCCATCTCCGCGGCGCGGCCCAGCACGTTCGGGGTCAGCGAGATGCCCCGGGTGTTGCGCACGGTCAGGTTCACGCCGAAGCCGGCGATCAGGGCGCCCTGGCCGCGGATGTTGGCGTTCTCGATGACCACGGGTTCGGAGGTCTGGATGGTCACGGCCGCGCCGGTGTCGGTGCTCTCCCAGTTGCCCGTGTAGGTTCCGCCGCGGGTGATGACCAGCTTGCCGCCGTAGGTAACGGTGCCGGGGGCGGGGGCAGGCACGGGGGTCGGGGTGGGTGCAGGAACGGGTGCAGGAGCGGGCGCGGCCGGCGCGAGCTCGGTGCTTAGGCGGGCGCTGGCCCAGTCAGCATGGTCAGAGTCCGCGCTCGCGCCGGGGGTAACGACCAGCTTGAGCTCGCGGGCGCTGCGGATGTCCACGAACGGCTGCGCCGTGGCGCTGGCGCCGGTCAGCTCGCCGGAGTCGTAGCGCAGGGCGCCGTCGACCCACACCTGGAAGGTGGCCGCGCCGTTGGTGCCGACCTCGTCGTCCAGGCCGACGTCCGCGCGGAAGCTCGCGTAGGTGGTGCCGTCCAGCGCGTAGGCCACCGTGGACCCGGCGTGCACGCCCAGGCCCTTGGCGTGCGCCACGCCCTGCAGGGTCAGCGCGCGCCCGTCGCCGGCCGCGGCCTCGCCGTTGGACATGTCGCGCTCGACCGGGCCGTAGCCGTTGCTGGCGCTGATCCAGGCCAGGTCGGACAAGAAGCGCTGGGCGGGTGCGGGCGTGGGGGCAGGCGCGGGCGCCGTGCAGCTGAGCAGGGTGGGGGAGACCCAGTCGGCGTGGTCGCTGGAGGGGCCGTCGCCGCCGTCGGTGACCACCAGCTTGAGCAGCTTCTTGCCGCTCACGCTGACGCTGGCGTTCTTGGTCGCGCTTTTGCCAGTCATGCGGCCCGAGTCGTACACCTTGACGCCGTCCGCGTGGATCTCGAACACGGCGCTGCCGACGCTGCCGACCTCGTCGTCGATGCCCATGCCCACCGTGAAGGTCTGGCAGCGCGCGTCGATGTTGAAGGTCATGCTCGACGCAGCGTTGGTTCCGAAGCCGCTGGTGTAGGTTTTGCCGTTCAGGGTCAGCACGCGCCCGTCACCGGCTGCCTGCCCTCCGTTGGAGCGGTCGATTTCGATTGGCCCCCAGCCGTTGGTGGCAGAGGTCCAGGGCACGCGCGTCAGGTTGTTGGTGCCGCCTGCGATGGACTGTATGGACTGTGAGGACAGGCTGGGTACGCCGGAGACCCAGACTGTTTCGCTGCTTGGTTCGGATGCTGCTGCCGGGGTGCTTGCCGTGGGGGTGGGCGTGGTTCCGCAGGCGGAGATGATCAGGCTCAGGGAGAGGGTGGCGGCGGCAGCGAGGGTTTTCAGGTGTGGTGTGTTCATCGAAAGCTCCATGGGTACTGACTCGAACTCTTGGGTGCGCCGTGAAGACGCTTGCAGTCAGTGGGGGCCGTGGTGGCTGGTCTCAGATCCACCCGTTCCATGGAGACTAAGTTAATTAAGGTTACGTTGATCTTTCGTTCGTCCGACATGAAGGTTCTCATACTCACGCTGTATTCCAACTCTTCGAAGCGGGTAGGATGCTAAAGGTAAAGCTTCATGTAAATGCCGTCCAGGACGTTGAAAGGCAATACGTAGGGGAGGCGAGTCGGCCTGAAATCGACTCGGACAGACGTGGCAATCACCCGGTGGACGGGAAGTTATGCCGGGGAAATGACTTTGTAAGAGGGGGATATCGACTTCCCCACTGTTGTTCGGACACTTTTTTATGTCTGACGGTGCTTGCACCTGAGAGCGCCGCTAGTGCTTGCGCTCGGGACGCGATTGCTCTGGCCTTCTGACAACGAGCACCAGCACCACGGGGCCTTGCAGCGGCTCACAGGTTGAGGGCCGGCCGATTATCCACCCCGCTTCATGGTTGACTGGCTGGCCGGATTAGTCGTCCAGGTGCACGACCACATACCGGCCGAGTTCAAGGAATCCTTTTCGGAAAGCAGCCGATTTAGCCTCCGGTCAAGGTTTGCAAGACTTCTCACCGCGCCTTGCCCTGTGGCAGACACACCGGCCGTTTGCCCCTGTCTAGGGTGTATGCATCCATCTGAATGCTCCACTGCAACGGAGCCTGACTGACTTGATCCGCTCAATTCCAACCATCATCGTTGCGTATGGAGGCTCACAACTCTGCTCAACACCCGAGGAGAGGAGTTCCCCTGCAGGCCTCATCCCACGAGCGATTCCAGTGCATTTTAGAGCGCCTAGAGTAAGCCATGCCCTCCTTGGAGACGATGGAATTTCTACACGACGCATTCACGATCATCGGGCTGCCCGTCGCCATCTGGATCTTTGTTCGCTAACAACGCGGAGCCCGTCACAACGAAGAGTTGGCGCTCTACCAGCACCTCATAGACCGCTCTATGGTGTTCTCCCAGGCGCTGATCGCCAATGCTGACCTCCAGTTGCAGTCGCGTCTCTCCTCTGCGGCGGCGTCCCACCTCTTGACCCCAGAGCAAGCGGCCCGGCGGCTGGCCCTCTACGACCTGCTGCTGGTGGTCTTGGAATCGGCGTATACCCTGCTGCACCCTCCCGTTCAGACGCCCCGCATGCGGCAGATCTGGGTCACGTGGGCCTGTATTGTGCGGGATTGGTGCACCCGCGAGGATTTCCGGGCGGCATTGTCTGAACTGCTGCACGAGGCGGAGCCGCAGTTTGCGGGCTATATGCTATATGCGGACGATGGCGGCGCAGGCAACGCTTCAAGGCCAAAGGGCCACCACCTGACTCCATTGCCTGACCCGGCCCATCCGCAAGTCATTCGGCAGCCAGACAGCTTCCACCGCCTTCTCTCTGACTGCGCAGCCGGTAGACCCCCAACCGTCAAACGACGTTCGCAAGCCGGAAGCGAGCCTGCGCTGATGCAGAGGCAGCCCCTCTTGGCCGACGCCCTCGAACTCGAGCGGTCATCTGCCGAGTTCGGCTGGGGTTTGGGATGGTGGTGTCGCCCCTCGGTTCACCATTTTTTGTCACCACCTCCTGGAGCAGTACGTTGTCGAGCGAGAGGTTGGCAACCAGCGTCTTGAGTCGTCGATGTTTTTCTTCGGAGACGAGGGCCGTTTGGCTTCGTCCTCCGTCAGGCGGCCAGACCAGTTTTTCAGCGTTGAACTGGACTGGCAGCAACGCCATGGCTCCGGGTGATCTCAGCGAGTGCCTCACCCGCATCGACTTCCCCGAGCATCACCAGCATGGGGGTTGCTCGGTCGACCGTTGCCCGTTCATCTCCCGCCTGACTGTCAGTGGTGTCGCCACCGAAGTGAACCGAGAAACAGGGGTCATGTCACTGCTTCTGCCCTGCCCCGTAACAGACCAGCCGCGAGGTGCTGAAAGGTCGTGACTGCCTTCTCAAACACCACCTGAGGATCGTCGGCAGCGGCAATCCAAAGGGCGGCGTGGAGCGCGGCACCATTCAGGAGCCGCGCCGCCGCTTCTGCATCGAGGGAGTTCACGGTGCCCTCGTCGATCAGGGCCTGAACCATGTGCGTCGTTCGCTGCAGGCAGGCCGTCTGGTTGGGCCACTGCGAGGGATCACCGAGCACTGCTGGCCCGTCGAGCAGCATGATGCGCTGAATCTCTGGCTCAAGCGCCATCTGGATATAGGCGAGATGCTCCGCCAGAAATCCGGCCCAGGCCCCCTCCGCCTGGGCGTGGGCGGCGTGCATCCGCTCCAGCATTTCCGCGTCCAGCTGATCGATGACCGCCTGAAGGAGGCCCTTCTTGTCGCCGAAGTTGTGGTACAGCGCGCCCCGCGTCAGGCCGGCGTCGGCCGTCAGGTCGTCCATTGACGCTGCGGCATAGCCCTGAGCGGCAAAGGCCTTCCGTGCCGCGTGGATGAGTTTAGACCGGGTTTCTTCCACCATCTGCAGACGTTTGTTCGCGATGACCTTCCCCCTCCTCCAGCGACATACGGCGGGTATGCCTATTGACATACGGCACGTATGCGCTAGTGTACCAGGACATACGGCGCGTATGTCAGTGGTTCTCTGAACGTTGGAGACCCTGGTGACCCCGCTGTCTCTGAGCGACGCGGAGCACGTTCACCATGAACCTGTTTCAGCTCTTCAGAGCGTAGCCTTCGCTCGTTCCAGGAGTACACCAATGAACCGACGTGACGCTGTGTTCCCCGCTGTTCCGCAGGCCCTCTACGAGATCAACCGCTACTCGGCTGCCATTCGCTCCGGAGATCTGCTGTTCGTCTCCGGCCAGGTGGGCAGCCGCGAGGACGGCTCGCCCGAGCCAGTTTTCGAACGACAGGTTCAACTGGCCTTTGACCATCTGGCCGCCGTACTGGAGGCTGCAGGGTGTACGTTTGACGATATCGTTGACGTAACCACCTTCCATACCGATCCAGCAGCGCAATTCGAATTGATCACCCCCATTCGACTTCAGGCCTTTGGTGATCCGCCGTATCCGAATTGGACTGCTGTGGGTGTGAACTGGTTGGCCGGCTTTGATTTCGAGATCAAGGTCATTGCGCGCCTGCCCTAGAAGACCCTCAAATCACCACAGCGGCAGACGCTGGCATGGAGAACACGACCGAACAAGACCTCTCGAGATCAGGCCACTGAGGAGCGTTCCAGATGTCAGAGACGTACAAAAAGATTTTGGAGACGGCCAACGCTGCAGTCGCCCAAGGGGACTATGAAGGGTTGTTGAGGTGCTGCACCGAGGATACCCAGTGGACATTTGTGGGGAACCGAACCCTTCAGGGAAAGGAAGCTGTTCGCCAGTGGATGGCGGCCACGTATCAAGAGCCGCCCAAGTTTGACGTTCAGCGCATGATTGCTGAGCATGACCGGGTGGTTGCCCTTGGTGAGATCACCTTGATGAATGAGGAGGGGCAGGCGACCCGGTACGCTTACTGCGATGTGTGGCGCTTTCGTGGCAATAAAATAGCCGAGCTGCAAGCCTTCGTGGTTGAGCCTGGCCCGGAGTGCGCGGCGCTCATCCCAGCGGGCTAAGGGCTGACGGTTTGAGGAGTGTTGCGGTGGGCGGGCCGGTGCCTGTGGAGGCGTCATAGGCTGGCTCGGCGCTGGCCCGACTGAGCGAGTGAGGGCACACCAGGACGCCCGGCCAGGAAACTGAACCCCACCCCAGTACCGCAGCGTCGGGGCCGCCCCCGTTGGTCAGGAAAGCGCCCACACCAAGCGCTGAGGGTGAGTGTCTTCCGCTCAGCGGCATTCGGCCCGTTCTCGTTGCCCCCCACCTGCCCCTTTACGCACCCTGTGTGCTGCCCACTAGAACGGCGCAAGAGCCGTCTTCACTGGTCGGCCAGAGCCGCGGCTCCTAGCCTCGAAGGAGCTCATTTGCCTCCTCCAACGAGACACGCCCCCCCAGTTTGCCGTCACTGCCCTGAAGTGGCTGCCCCGTCCCTCCCTATGTGGAGCCGCTGAACTCGCTGCGCTGGGTGTGGGCACCTGGACTCTGAGCAGAAGGTACGCCCCTGGCCGGAGAAGGTTGGAAAGCTAGGTCTCCAAGGCAGCCATGTTCTTTGGTTCCTGCCGGGCGTCCTGACCTGAGTCTCCCGTCACGGTACAGATTCAGTTCTGCTCCCTGCCAGTAGGGAGAACTCCACATGCCTTTGTCCCGCTTGTGCACAACACTTTGGGAAGCCCAGACGGGAGACCGACCCGCGTGAGCGAGGGGAAAGTCAGGCTTTGCACGTCACGGTCACTGAGGGGGAAGCGGTGATACAGCCAAACGACATGCTGGATGATCGTCATCGAGCATCGGTGGCAAGAGGGCTGAGGGTCGGTGGCGGCGGATCAGCCTCTCCTGACCCAGTTAAGGCAACACACCCTCGCAGTTCCTGAGGAAAGAAGAAAGCTGCCGCTCAGCGCCGAGGCCAGCGATTTTACCAGGGGTCTGGACAGCGGTGTCTCCGAGTGAGCCTCGGGCATGGCCCTGTTCACTCCAGAGGAGCACCAGACGTTGCGCGTCCCCTATTGCCGCTCACGTTGGGTCAATGGCCGCTGCCCACTTGACCCGACGCCCAACCGCTGAATCGGTTTCCCCCATCCCTTACCAGGAGGAGCCGCACCCCAACAGGAAGCCGGGTACGGCTCATCAGTTGACCATCGACGTGTCCATTCAGACTGAACAGTCTGTTGGTTCAGTCCAGCAGCAAAAAAACGGCGCCATCGAGAATCGCGACCCAGTTCTCCCTGGCCAGCGATCCGCCCAATTCGTAGTACTCCTCGGCGGCACGCGGCAAGTTCGCCTCTTGGCCGACCAGAGATCCACTCGCCAAAGGCGTGACCGTGGCGCGCTCGGTGCGCCCGACCGAAGTCGCTGGATCGTGAATCAACAGGTCATCACCACCGTAGCCCACCACGGTGACCCAATGCCCGCTGGATCGCTCATAGGTATCGTCATTCTCGTCGTAGCGATACCAGCCGACATTTAACCAGACGGCACCAGCATCGTCATCGATGACGTCACGAATATTGTCCAAATCAGGTGTCATGCTCACGCGCTGTGCTGCGGGAACCGCTCGCCAGCCTTCATAACTCAGCTCGCTGATGCCGTAGCCGGCCTTCTGGACGTATTGACCCACGCCCCGCATCAACTGCGCGGGGCCTGTCCCGCTCGCCGGATCCGTGTTCGTGAAGCTCGCGCTTCCCAGCAGACGGATGAGGTTTGCCTGCACGTTGTGGAGGTTGCTCCCCTGGGGCAGCAACGCGGGATAACCGTGCGTGCCCAACCAGGTCAATGAATTCGAGACTGCGGTCGGTGCACAAAACTGCGCTCCGGCAGAAGCAAAGCCGGCCTTCGGGTCGGTTTGAAGGAAATCGGGGGTGGCCGCAACTTTGGAAGAAGAGGCGGCGAGCGCAGCACCCGCCGGAGCAGAAAGAAGCGGCATGAACGCCAACAGCGGAGCGGCAAAGCACAACCTTTTCTTCATCGAATCTCCTCGGAGGTCAACTGTAATCATCAGGGCCTGTCACAGACATCACAGTGTTTTGTGGCCACCGAAGCCCGGTTTAAGACAGCGGTCTGGCGAGACGATAAGCCAGCAGAGCGGGCCGCCCGCATTCGGCTGAACGACCTGAACAGCCAACTGCTGTTGATCCACACCCGCGTCCAAGTGGCGTGAGCTGTTGCCCAGTTCAGCTGGGAGGTGGCCTGTTGGCCAGTGGGGCTGAAGCGGCCCGCACCTTGACTTCGCCCTGCAGACCCAGCGGCGCAGGGTCGGCAGGCGACGCCCCCAAGTGCACGGTAACCTGGAGGCCTTCAACTAGGTGCGGAAGTAACGAGCCCACTGAGGGAGACGGGTGCGCTTCAACAAAAAAGCCAGCATCGAAGATGCTGGCCTGGACAGTGCGCCCGAATATACCCTGAAGTACAGCTGGGCTGAACTCAGGTTCCGGGGCAGACATTCACAGGGCTGGACGAAGTGCGTGGGGTCGGGGCGCCCGCCACAAAATCGGTAGTGTTCTGGTTGTTATCAGTGCATCCGTTGCCGGCGCGCAGGTCAGCGGTGGTGTTCGAGGGAGCTGGTGCGGGTGCCGTACCCTCGAAGACGTTGGCGCTGCCGAAGCCCACGAAGTCGATGATATTGGCGTTGCTGCTGGGCGTGTCCGTTGCCGAAAGAGCGGTGGAGTTCTTCACCAACGCGACCTTGCCAGCCGTGCCGCTCATAGGAATGGTGCCCGTGGTGTCGGGTGATGGCAGCAAGGGGGCCGTCGTGCTCGCTCCCGCTGCCTGCTGCACGAGGTAGTACTGGCCTGGATTCAGCGTCACGCTGGTCAGCGGGGTGACCAGAAAGGAACTGAGGCCCGCCGCACTGTTGTACTGCACCGAGTACCCAGCAAGGCTGATTGGCGCGCTGCCCGCGTTAAACAGTTCGACAAAGTCGTTCCTGTACGGGGCACCGGTGTTCCCGCCGCCGCCATACACCTGGCTAATCACAAGCTTGCCAGTGCCGCCCGTCACGACGGGATTGACCCTTACAACCTTCGTCGCCGCCTTCGTTTCAGCGCCGCGCGTGGCGGTCACAGACACGGTGAAGCTACCGTCGGCCGCGTAGGTGTGGGTTGCACTGGTGGCTGTCGTCGCCAGGGTCTCCACCACACTGCCGTCGCCCCAGTTGACGCTCAGGCTGTCCGGCGTGCCGCCCGTGCCCAGGGTCAGGGTGTAGGGCTGGCCGACGGTCACGGTGTCATTGCCAGTTGCGCTCACGGTCAGGGGCTCGGTCGGATCGGTCACCGTGTCAGCACTCAGGTTCAGGCCGACCAGCACGGGGTCGTGGTCGCTGGCGCGGTAGGCATCGTTGGTGAACAGATCCGGGCTGGTGCAGGTGGTGCCGGTGCAGTTCGGATTGTTTTTGAACTCGACGTTGTAGTCAATGAACACGGGCTCGTCAGCGTTGATGTGCCACTCAGTGATGCCAGTCACCTGAGAGTTCAGGTGAGAGGTGGCCAGCGCGTGATCCAGGTAGCCGAACAGGCCGCTGAACTGGTACGAATAGCGGTCTGCTTCGGGAATTCGCAGGTTCAGGCTGGCGTACCCACCCGCGACGATGGTGTTGATCGGATCTTCCTGACCGTAGGCGTTGAGATCACCCATGATCAGCACGTCCTGATCGTTCACACGGGTCTTGAGGGTGTCCGCGAAGCTCAGCAGCGCCTGGGACTGCTGCACGCGCAGTTGGTTCCAGCAGCCCTGGCCGGTGTCCTGGTTCTCAAGGTTCGTGCCAGTGGTCGGGCACGACCCCTTGCTCTTGAAGTGGTTCGCCACGACGGTCAGCACGCCGCTGGTGCCGAGATCTTGGAAGCTCTGGGCCAGCGGGGGGCGGCTGTGCACCGGGGCGGAATCGGTCATGAAGCTGCCGACCGGTCGCACGCGCGCCGGCTTGTAGATGATGGCGACCTTGATGGCGTCGGTGCCGATCGTGCCGGTGGGCACAGACTTATAGGTCTCGGCACCGTAGGCGGTATTCAGCGCATTGACGAGATCGTTCAGGGCGGTATCACCATTGTTCTGCACTTCCATCAGGGTCACGATGTCGGCGTCCAGTCCCTTCAGGGCCGCGACAACCTTGGTCTTCTGGCGCCCGAATTCGTAGGCGCTGTTGGCGCCGCGATCGTTCGAGCCGAAGGTGGTGAAGTAGTTCAGGACGTTGGCGCCCGCGACCTTCAGCGTGCCGCCCACCGCTTTGGGGGTGACGCTGCGCGGGTTTTCGTTCACGAACAGTGGGTCGGCCGTGGGCTGAACCTTGAAGGCGTTGTTGGCAAAGTGCAGCACACCGGTCAGGCCGGTTACGGTGTCGCCGGTGCGGCGGGTGCTGCCACCCTCCAGGTAGGGCACCGTGGCCGGGTTCTGGCGGCTGCTGCGGTCGTCCACGATGATGCGCCGGGCGGCCAGCTCGGCAGCGGTGGGCGCGGGCGTGACATTGCCGTTGGTGGGGTTGAACAGCCTGCCCCCGGCCGACAGACCCAGTTCACCGAAGCGGCCGTAGGTAAAATTGTCTGTTACTGTCAGCTTCTCTGGGAAGGTGACGGACATGCCCTCATACTTCTCGAGGTCGTTGAAAGGGGCTTGTACTTCGATCGGTTTGACAATCAGGCTGCCCGAGCACTTAGCAAAGTCGCTGACGGTATCAATCTGCGTGAAGTTGAAGAACTCCTTGACAGTGCCGGTCAGCTGTACCAGATCCCCTACGGTAACCGGCTGCGGCGCAGCAGCGGTGCCCAGGCCGGTGAACACGAACACGCCGTCGCTGGTATCAGCGTTACCGTCGCCCTTGACGTCTTGGAGGTAGAAGCCGCCAAGACCGCTCTGCAAGTTACTGGTGACCACGCCGCGCACGGTCACGGTCTGGCCGGCCAGAGGGCTGGCCGTGCCGGTACCCTGGATGGCCGGAATGGTGGTCAAGGTGCCTGTGGGGACTGGGCAGCTGGCGATCTCGGTGAGGGCCACGGGCACGGCAGCGCCGCCTTCACTCAGGTTGAAGGTCGCCTCGCCCGATTGGGTGGCCTGGCCGTCGCTGGAGGTGCCCTGCACGAGCACGTTCAGGGCGCGGGCAGTGGGCACGCCAGGGAACTGCACGCTCGCCACACCTTCTTTCAAGGTCATCGGCAGAGTGGTCTCACCGAGCTTTGCGCTGAAGGTGGCCGAGATGTCGGAAGTCGGCGCAGCATTCACCGTCACGGTGGCGGTCACGCGGGTCAGGGGGGGGAAGGTGGTCGCCCGGCCGATCTTCAGAGAAATTGAGCCGGTGCCCCTGTACAGCATGACGGCGCGATCGTCCTGGTCATAGGCGCGCACCGTGGCCTGGAAGGTTCCTCCGGCGACATTGTTGATCTGAAAGATGGCCTTGCCATCCTGGGGCACCGCGGTCGCAGTCTGAACAGCGCCGCTCTTGCTTTCCTTGAGTTCGAGGCTGACGAATTTAACCTCGGGCGCGGTCTGGACGCTCAGTACGGCGACCTTCTGGGCCTGTGCAGTCATCTGAGCAGTGTCGCTGGCGCTAGGAGTTGATCCACATGCTGCAAGCAGCAGGGCACAGGACACAGTCAGGGCAATCGTTAAACGCATTGTTCTCCTTTGTTCCATCCGGCGAGGATGAGTCACCACTTCATAAGGCTCCTCCGTCATGAGCTCATCATCCATGACACATTCGCCGCAGGTGATCCGTCCCAACCAGCCGAACAGGTCATGAGTGCACCGAACCAGCACGTTACCCAATAGAAACCAAACCTTGCTTAAGTCACCTCAAAGCTGTGTGAGATACGGCAACGAAGTAGCGGAGTACAGCTAGGTCGTGTAGGCGAAGGTGCATGTGGAATACGGTGCAGGCAAGTATGAAGCCCGACCAACTTCAGCATTGGCCAGATACCTCAAGGCGAGACCTGATCACACATGGGGTCAAAGCCAAGGTCATTCACGGTGATGGCCTCAGCATGGATCGTGACATGTGGTTCGACTTGGAATCCGAAACGATCCCACGATTGATATCTGGTCAGGACTGCAGGAAGCCGAACCACATGCTGTCTCAATGGCTTCTGACACGCCACTGGTTCTCGACCGGATTCAGCTTCACGACAACAATTTCAACGAGAAGATTGAGGGGGCTATCCCAGCCCAGTTCAATCAGGCACAGCAACACGTTGCGGGCATGATGTTCATCTTGGCCCGCAATGACCTTGCGGGAACCCCCGACGGTCTCAGTGAACCCTGGCCCTGTGTGGAAGGCACTGAAGGTGGGGTGTTTCTTCCCAACAGCTTTCAGGCGTACGAGAAGTTCGGCGCGGGCGTGATCCGGCAGGGGTATGGGCTGAACCGCGAAGTTCCCAGAGAGGATGGAGATTAGCGGACGTTATTGTTCAGCAAGGGAAGCGCGTTCCTGTTGGGAATGTGGGCCAAGGGGACAGTCGGTGACCATTTCACCCTGGTGATCTGCCAACGATCAGAAAATTGGAAGCCTGTGCCGCCGCCTGTCGCTCCAGCGGCAGCACCCGGTGTCAAGGACAACGTTCTGACGGGCAAGGTGTCTGGCTGGCCACCCGGTGAGCGCTTCTTGGTGGTAATGGCTGCACGAGTACGGGAACGGGGAGGCACTGGATACGCCCGAGGATGAGAACCCAGACGCCGATGTGCTGGCCTCAGGCCACATCAGCGCCACGGGGGCATTCAGCCTGCCGCTGCTGGTGGGCAAACAACTTCCTCCACACTTGTTGCACCCCGCCCAGCAGGCGTTCCTGAGTGCTGACAATTATCTGTACAGTGCCTCCCCCTGTCCGCCCAAAGGAGCGCTGAAGATCAGCGATGCCAAAGCCCAGGGACTCTCCTTCGACGCGTTTCATCCTCTGCCGAAGGGATTTAAAGGCACGGCCAACTCTGCTCTTGAGAAGGCGCACCGGGCCGATACCGTCTTCAAACCCGGTTCTACCGATACCCGCAGCTACTCCAGTTCAATTTGTCTGATCTACATGGATTGTCCGGTCACGATCCAGGGAAAGATGAACTGCGCCGGCGCTGGCCTGTCCGACGTGACGGAGGTCAACCTCAAGCTGCCTGCCGGGTGGAGCTACATCCAGGTGCTCAAGCCGAACGGCTCGAACGAGATGGGCAGCACGCGGTACGAGAATGCCCCGGCGGTGAAGCTGGGTGAATGGAAGTACGAGAAGGCAAATCAGTAAGGAGCAGCACAGAACAGATGAACGACTCTGGGTCAAGCCTCCCAGAATCTCATTTCAACTGCTCAGTACTCAGCCCTCACGCCTGCTGTCCTCTGCTCCGCGGGGCCGCATGAGACTCAGAATAGAACTTTGCGCTTGGTCGATTCTCTCCCTGGACGGCGCGCTTGGAGCGGGGAGCGCCTGATCCCGCAAGACGGTCGTCAGCGCGCAAATCCTCGGCAGCCCCGCGGGTTCTGGCACCTTAACGCCAGAAGGCTGGTCAGCCGTGACCGACCGGAAACCTGACCGCCACCGTTTTCCTCTGAGTGTGATCGGCTCCGCCCTGTGGCTGCCGCACCGCTTGCCACTCCGCCAGCGTGACGTGCAGGAACTCCTCCTTCAGCGCGTTCTTCAGGTCAGCCATGACACCCTCTGCCCATGAAACATCACGTTTGCGCCGCTCCTGACTGAAGAACTGCGTTACCGAGAACCCCGGCGAGATTCTCGGTGGCCTCTGATTGAGGGGTGCGTCAAGGTCGGCGCGGTGAAGCACTGGGTATAGCGGGCGGTGGATGAACGTGGCGACATGCAGGGCATCCTTCTTCCGGAACACTGGGAGACTGAGGCTGCAAACTCCTTGGTCGTGCACCTGGTGGGGGAGACCACCTGCCGGACATCACTCACACAGACAAACAGTTGAGCGACGGGGCAGCGTTGCGGTAACTTCCCATGCTATACGCAGTGGAGCACGTTGGGGTCGTCTCCACCGCCCGTTGTGATACCCCCGTGGAACCATCCCATCGACTAACCCGGCAGCCGGAACGTGCTCAACTCGGCGTCAAACGACGGCGACAAACGCAGGAATTCCTGGCCCTCCCTGAACGACAATGCCCGCTGCCCTCCGACGAAGCCACCCAACCGCCTGCTGAGCTATTCCAGTCTCGCTGAGGTTGAGCTGCCAGAACCGAGTTGAGTGCCGTTGCTTGATGAAGCATTCACGGGGTGCCGATCAATGCATTCCAGCGAACCAAACCTGAAATTGCTTCGGCAGAGAAAACATTTTCTGTCGCCTGCCAGCCAGAGACCATCACCACTGTTATGTCCCGTTGCGGGTGATACCAGCGTGCCAGCAGCTGGCCCTCGTTGGTCATGTGGGTCTGCACGGGGTTGTATCCGGCGTCCTGGAGCTGGGTCGCCAAGGTGTGCATCCGCTGCTGACACTCGCTCAGCACAAGTCCTTCGCCCGCCAGAAACGACACCTGAGGGGCAGGGATCTCAGGCAGATCGGCTGGCCGGAACGCCTGGCCAGTCGAAGCCAACACGGCCAGGGTGACGGCGGCGAGGGAAACGCGGTGGAACCAGACAGAGAAGGTCATGGTCAGTTCTCCTGGGCAGGGCAAACCTGCCGCCGCACTCTGCTGGCATTCCCATGCGGCAAAACAGCAGTCAGTGCAAAGGGAAGGGGTTGACGAACGTGAGATGGAGGGCAGGGAAGGTGTGGGGCCAGATGATTCCTTTGGCCTCCCGATTCCCCGCAGATCAGCGCTCAACTGATGGCTAGAATGTGACGGAGCACGGCGACAAAGACATCGCCAGGATTAGGTACAGGCAGGAGCCGATTCCCGGTAACAGTCGGTAGAACTACTTCTACCGACTGCTGAGAACCTGGCCACCGAAGTCATGCCCTAACGCGTTGTTCAACCGACGCTAGAGGGCATGTTCGATCGCCCAACGGGCCAGTTCAACTCGGTTGCGCAGACCCAGTTTGCCCAGTAGGTTGCTGACATGCTTGCTGGCTGTGCCCGGACTGATGCCAAGGAGCCGGGCCACCCGCCGATCAGGATGGCCCTGCGAAATCAGCGCCAACACTTCCCATTCCCGGGGAGTGAGCTCTGCTGAAGGCAGTTCCTCCTGCGGTGGCTGAGGGTGTGCCAAGTGGGTAGCCAACGCCACCACGTCAGACAACCGGAGTTGTGTTCCTGTCATCCAGGCTTGCTGATAGGCCACCTCACCGAGCGCCTCACGTGCACGGAGCAGATTGTGTCGGACTTGGCGGTCTACAACGCTCTGCGAGTTTTCCAAAGCTGGATCGTCGACGAAAGCGGCAAACTGAACCAGCGTGCTCCAGTCCTGCACTTGAGCCGCCAGGAGAGGCAACCCCTACCGAAAAATGTCTTCAGCCACGCCTCTCAGTCCCGCTTCGACTGCTTCGTTCAAGCAAGCCAACAACGTGGCTTGTCCCTCTGCTCTTTGATGAAGTTCCAGCTGCAGGTGGCCTATGGTGAGCCGAGATTCCAGCTCAAACACCTTGTTTCCTGCCTTCCGGTAACCATCCTCGGCCCGCCGAGCAAACTCCAGGGCTTGTTCGCTGCGGCCAAGTTCGAGCAGACTCAACGCCAGACCCAACCTGGTTCTGGCCCGCAGCATCCGGTGCATCCGGCCCTGCAGGTGGTTTTCCCCCTGTGTGGCGAAGTCTTGGAGAACCTGTTCTTCGACCTTCAAGGCCTGTTCGCCCAGTCCAGCTTCCCGCTTGATTCCAGCCAAACTCAACTTGGCCCACGCCGCGCGCTCCCCGTCTCCAAGGTCACGGCACAATGCCAAGATTTCATGCAGGCAGGCCTCACTCGCTTGGAGCTGTCCACTGTGCTGCAGGCAATCGGCGCTGTTCTTGAGGGCGCGGAGCAGCACGGTGCGGTCACTCGGCGCAGGCAAGGCCAGCACCTGCTCTACCAAAGGAAGTTCTTGAATGGTCAGGCCAAAAGGCATCCACAAGCCTCTGATGGCACCGAGATAGCGGTAGGCCAGGTCGTTGCGGCCTTGTTCAATGGTCCAGACCATCCCAGCGCGGATGTTGGGATAGTGCGGCAGGTAGCTTCCACGGTGATCTGCCGCGTTCTGTGTCCAGCTCCGGTCATGTCTGTCCAGCATGGCCAAGAAGTACAGGGCGTGCCGCTCGTGTCAGGTCGGAGTCAACGGGTTGTGGGCCAAGTGCTCGTGTGCCAGTTCGCGCAGCGGTTCCAGCATCTTCCAGAGCGTCTCGGAGGCTTCTAGGCGGTGGAGGAAGCTCTGCTCCAAGAGGGATTCGGCCTGACCGAGTACTTCGGGGGAGCCCCAGACCGCGGTCAGGGCCTGCGGTGTAAAACTCCCCTTAAACACCGCGCAGCATTCGAAGACCGCCCGTTCCTGTTCGTCCAACAGGTTGTAGCTCCACTCCACTGCGGCCCGTAAGGATCGCAGGCGTTCTGGCCGATCCTGAAAGTTTGCCTTCAACAGGTCAAGGGGATGTTCTAGCTGAACCAGCAGGTCGCCCAACGAGTAGCTGCGTGTGCGGACAGCGGCAAGTTCCAATGCCAGAGGCACGCCTTCCAGGAGTTCACACAGGCGCATGACCTGGGGTGTCGTGCGGGCATTGAGGGTGAAGGTCGGCAAAACGGCTTGCACGCGGGCCACGAACAACTGCACTGCCGCACTGCCGAGCACATCACGGGTTCCCAGAGGAAGGCTCAGCGGCCTGACCAGATAGTCATGTTCATCATGAAGGTTCAGGGCCACCCGGCTGGTGACCACGAGCTGGAGATGTTCAGTACTGGCCAACCACTCGCCCAGGAGGGCCGCCGCAGGCAACACTTGCTCAAAGTTATCGAGCACCAGCACCGTGCGCCGTCCAGCGGTGAACTCACGCATCAGCCGTCCCGGCTCCAAAGCGTGGTCGGCGGCAGGCAGGGCGGCCACGATGAGGTTGGCCACCTGATCCGCTGCTCTCACGGCGCTGAGGTCAATGAACTGAACGTGATCGTAGTCGTCGGTCAGCCGCCGGGCCAGGTGCTGAGCCAACGCCGTCTTACCAATCCCGCCCGGCCATCGTAGGGTCAGCAGCGTTACGCCGCCGTGGAGCAGCGCCACAAGTTGGATTAAGTCGTGCTCGCGGCCACACAGTGGGGCAAGCGCGGCTGGACGCGGCGTTGGCGAGCGATCCATGAATCACTGTACACCTGAGAATGCCGCAGCTTCGGCGATCGGAAAGGCAGGTGAGATTAAATCTCGTGATGGAATGAAGAAGGCACAACTGCAAAGGCACTGACGTCTCCATCAGGGATGAGCGCACCGAAAAAATCGTCAAGCGACCGATGAATGTGCAAGTGACCAGGTCTCTGGCATTTTAAGGTGATGAAAGCACCAGCAATCTCGGTCAGCGGCCCACGTCCCAAATCACAACTGGAATGCCTACAGACCTTCTTCACTCCATCAAGGAGCGATTCTGGCACCTTCATTCTGGGTAAGACGGAATTTCTCAAGGGAGGCAGATTTTGTGTGCTGAGCAGCAGGAGCTGCCGCACTGGCTCCCGCCTTCTTTCCCCTCTGGAGTGATTTCGATGCACCTCGCCGAGCTGCTCAAGTATCTGCTGCATCAGTTACAGACTGGCCAACCGATTTCGGTTGCTCCCACAGATGAGCTGGAGCTCCGAGCAGCGGCTGCATGGCTCGGGATCAGTCCCAGTGAACTGGTGAGGCTGGGCGAGGAAGGTCTGCTCCCCTCTCATCAGGTGGAGTCGAGACTGGTGCTGTACCGCGAGGATGTTCAGGCCTAACAAGCTCAATAGAATGTCGATCCGTTCAAGCAACTTGGAACCGAACTAGAAGCGCAACCTGACGGTGAATTTGAGGAGGCGTGAATGCTGTGCCGCGCAGACCTTGTCGGGCCTGTGCTCATCCGTTGCCTGGGCATCATGCAGTCCATTCTTCAAGTTGATGCCCATAGAGGTGGCTGCCGGTGACGGCCACCTGAACCAGCGTGGTCAACGGTGACAGTTGCCTGTTCTGGGTGGCGGACTGTCCAGACTTCCGGCCCCTCACGCTAGACTCTGGGCATTCATGCATGTCATCACGTTTTTTAATCACGCTGGCGGAGCCGCAAAAACCAGTACCGCTTTGAATGTGGGCTATAGCCTCAGTCGGCGGGGCCACCGGGTCTTATTGATTGACGCGGATCCTCAGGCCAACCTCACCCGCTGGGTCGGCCTCGACGTTCCCACTGGTTCAGACGCCAAACTCCACACCCTCTACTCGGCTGTTCTGGGCGCGACGGACACCTTGGCCTTACCCGCCCCTGTCGTCGCCCACGGCATGGACGTGATCCGGTCTTGCCTGGATCTGGCCGAGGTGGAGCCGCTCTTGCCGGGGCAAGTCATGGGTCAGCTGCGGTTGCGCTCGGCGATTCGTAAAATAGAGGGCAAGTACGACTTCGTGCTGATTGATCCTCCGCCCAGCCTGGGCCAATTGTCGACCTTGGCTGTCCTCGCCGCAGACGAGCTGGTGGTGCCAGTTCCAGCAGGCAACAAGGGGCTGGAGGGACTGGAAGGCGTGACCCGGATGGTCGCCACCTTCCGCCAGGTGGCCGTTCCCACCTTGCGCATTGCCCTGATGGTGCCGACCCGCGTGAGCAACACCAACCTGAGCCGGGACAGTGTCGAGGCGCTACGGGGCTCAGGCATCGCGCCCATCAGTGACGCCGTGACCGAGCGTCCAAGCCTGTACCCCAACTCCCAACTGCAGGGTCTCCCTGTGGCCCTCTATGATCCCCGCAATCCGGCGGTGGCTGAACTGGAAGCCGTGACCGATCAACTGCTTGCCCAACTGGAGACGGGACGACATGGCGCCGCGAAATAAACAGACAGACGTCCGTCAGGGGGCGTTGGCCGCGCTGGTGGCCAATCTCTCCCCGGTGGACGCCCCAACGGAACCGGCCACCAGCCTGCCGCTGGAGCGCTTGCGTGCGGGCGCATTCCAAGCCCGGCGGACCTTTGACGAGGCGAGTTTGACTGACCTCGCCCAGAGCCTGAAAACTCAAGGCGTCCTGCAGCCGCTCCTGGTGCGTCCTGGGCCCCCTGGAATTGGCACTGACTTTGAGATTGTCGCCGGAGAGCGCCGTTGGCGTGCCGCCCAGCTGGCGGGCCTGACCAGTGTTCCCGTGATCATCCGGGAGTTGACCGATGACGAGGCGCTCGACGCTGGAGCAGTCGAAAATCTTCAGCGTGAAGATCTCAACGTCATCGACGAGATTGATCTGGTGGTGAAGCTGGTGGCCCGGCACCTCGGACTCTCTGCTGCTGAAGTGCCTGTTCGGTTGAACGTTTTGGCCAACCGACCTCAGGAAGATCCTGAGACAGTCACTCGGCTGGAGAACCTGTTCGCAGGATTAGGCCGGGAGTCGTGGAAATCATTCACTAAAAACAAGGTGAGAATCTTGCGCTGGCCTGCGCCGATTCTTCAGGCTATGCGTGAGCGGGGCTTGGGATATACCGTGGCCGGTGTGGTCGCAGCGGCGCCCGCCGAGCATCAGGCGGCGCTGCTGAAGTTCGCCCTTGATGGCGTCACCAAAACCCAACTGCGTGAGCGGGTTCTATCTTTCCGGAAAGATAAGCCAGTGGATCACACCCAGAAAGTGGTTCGGGCTCTGCAAAACCGTAAAGCGCTCTCGGCTCTGGATGAACAGCAGCGCCAACGTGTGAGCGAATTGCTTCAGGAGCTGAATCAGCTTTTTGATGGAACGTCGTCCGGTAAACCGAAAAGGTGAACGTGAGGTTCAGTGCTCTGCTGAACGCTGTTGCCTGCAATCATGCGTAAACCGGTTCTGGCACCGCAAGCGAGGGCGGGTGGTCGGCTGTGCCTGGCCGGACGCCCTCCCCCCACTGTTTTCCTCTCCACGGTATTGGCTACGTCCTGCGGCTCTCTCAGCCCATCCGGCAGCAGGAATGCAGCAAGCTCGCTTTCAAACAACGGCGTCGAACGCAGGAATTCCTGGCCCTCCACGCCCGAGTCTCCAACCGCCACCGCCAGACCCGAAGCCCCGGCCTCAGCAACAGAGTCTCTTCCACTTGAGGCGGCGAGGTCGAACAGGTCTTAAGCAAGAATTGGGGGTCGGCGCCCCGGCCCTCCTCCTCAAGTGAACAGACATTTGGAGGTTCGATGCACATCCTGAAACGGTGGTGTTGCCTTAACCGGATCGGGGGAGGCTGACTGTGCGTGACCGCTGCCCAGCCCTCCCGCCACCGTATCCCCATGATCATCCTCCAGCACGCCGTCTGGCGCGATCACCGCTTTCCTCCCAGTGACCGGGACATTCAGGACTTGCGCCACGGGCGCGGCCCAACAGGTCAGTCACGAGACGCTGCGCGAAGGGTGGATCAAGTTCGCCTCCCTCTTCGCTGAAGATGTACGCCACCGGGAACAGGGGTGGGGTTCCCGCTGGCCTCTGATGCAGGTGTGTCCGAGCGTCGATGGCGTCCGGCGTTGGTGGTGCAGGGCCATGGATGACCAGGGCTTCGTCCTCGACCTTCTCCTTCAGAGACATCGGGACGGAGGAGCTGCACAGACCTTCCTGACCCGGCGGTGGGAAGACTCTGATGTCTCAGAGGTCATCCACACCGATGGGCGGCGAAGTGACGGGGCGGCGATCCAGGAACTCACCCGTCTGAATCCACGTCGACCCCCCAAGTCATCTCCACGGCACGCTGCAACACGCAACTTGGATTCAAGCGACGAAAACGCGCTCAGGAAGTGTTGAGCCGGCACGCCCGGACCTCTGAACTTTTACCAGTACACTCGCACCAGCGTTTCCGCCCTGATCCGAAGAGCGCATCAAAGACAAGCGTTCCAGACGTGGTCTGCGGTTGCGGCAGGGGTGGCTTGAACCTCAGGCCACCCCTGCCCTCCACCTGCTGCGCGGCAAGTGAAGGCCACACAACCCTCCAGAGAACAATGGGAAGGGCGTCGGAGGAAGGACAGCAGATCCTCAGGGAATAGTTCGATCAGGGCCGCTGAGATACGGGGAACAGCCGCCTTGTGTCGGGCGCGCCTCAGGTTAGTTGTGGAGCGCCGCCGAGGTGGAGCTCATGAAACAGTGGCCCAGTCAACATACCTCCCAAGCGTGCTCCTGAGGGCACCTCGGCACTTAGCATCTGAATACAGGGTGATGTCACACCTTATTTGCAGGTGCTCCCGAACACATGAGCGTCCAAAAAGCCGTTGCGGAACTTACCCCCCGGATCCCACGTCGTTACCAGGCACCGGAAGTCCGGCAGGCGCGGATAGAGTTCTTCCAACCGGGCAGGTGGCAGGGTAAAGATCTTCCCCCAGTGCGGGCGCGCCCTGAACGGCGCGAGCACCTCTTCAATCCCAGGCAGCAAAGCCCGCACGGCCCGCTCATCCGGGTGCCAGGTGAAGTGAACGCTCACGCTATCTTGGTGGTAACACGGGCTGAGCCAGAGCCCGTCGGCAGAGATGGTGCGTACCTCCGAAATTAGGAGCATAGGAGCCAGTCGTTCCCTCAGGGCGTAGAGGGCGTGTACAGCGGCGGGGGCGTGCGCGCGGGGCAGAATGTATTCGCTTTGCACTTCCTGGCCGTTGCTGGGCGTATGTTCCAGGCGGAAATGGGGCAGGCGATCAAACCAAGGCCCCGGGAGACCGAGCTGTTTTGTGCAAGGCGCCGCTGAGAGATGGTGGATCGGGTGAAGGTCGCGCTGCGCCAGGGTCGCCCCGAACCACTCGGCATCCGGTTGGAATGCGTCTTGCGGGGAAACGCGGCGTTTGAGCCACACCTGTTGAAAGTGGGGCTCACGCCAGTCGGTGAAGAAACTCACGCTCTCGGCGCTTCCGGTCATCTGATCGAAATGCTGTGTGAACTGGACCAGAGGCAGGTGTTCATAGACGTCCTGCCGCACCAGATAGGTGGGCTCGACCTTCAATGTGAGGCTGGTGACCACTCCGAGAGCCCCCAGCCCCACCACCATGCCTTCAAAAGACGCTCCATGCTGGTCTCGCGAGACTGTGACCATCTCCCCACCCGCCGTGACAAGGTTCATGGCCGTCACAGCGGAAGCGAGCCCTGGTGAGCGATTTCCGGAGCCGTGGGTGCCAGTCGCGCACGCGCCTGCCACAGAAATGTGGGGCAGGGAGGCGAGGTTATGCAGTGCCCAGCCGCGCTCGTCGAGGTATCGGCACAGTTCCCCGTACCGCACGCCGCCCTCCACTGTGACCGTCCGTTGTCCCTCGTCGAGCGCCAGGACGCGGTTCAAGTGTTCCAAGGAGATGAGGTCTTCGGGCGTATCGGCGATTCCGTTGAAGGAGTGGCGTGTTCCCAAAACCCGAACCTGTACCGAGCGGCGCACGACATCTTGAACGTCCTCAACGGTATGAGGCTGGTGCCACCGCGCGGCGCGGTAGGTATAGTTGCCCCCCCAATTGGTGTGCTTGGTCATCTGCCCCGTGTTCCCCTGAAAGGTCGTTATCTGGCCTGACTCCATGATGTGCGTTCCTGTGTACGCCGGGCTCATACTACCTGTGTCCCACCTGCTTCCTCGGATCATCAGGTGCGAAAAACGTTGATTTCATCGGCCCTGAACCCTGTCCTAGAAGTCGAGTTTTACCATGAGAGGCCAGGTGGATGCGGCGCTGATCGTTCAGCATTGCCAATTCCCGCGGCCATGAGAATGACTGGGCGTCACGACCACAGGTTAAGGGCATCAACCTCTGAGCTCTTGACCTGAACGCTATTGATGGGGGATATAGAGCAGAACAAGTGTGCAAAAGGGAAGGGATATGCGGTGAACAGCGGAGGCTCAAGCTGCTGTTTGAGACCAGGATGGTTTCGCCCGCGGCTGGCCGAACACCAGGTGCTTCAGCGTGATCAGCCTACGCTGTCCCCAGCCGACGTTCGGCCCCCTGTCCCATGAGGGATACTGCATGCCCGCTTGAGCCCGCGCTTAAGAAGAGTGCCTGCATGTCCAAAGACAAAATTCCGATCTATCACCAAACCCATAGATTCGCGGTCTGAGCCCCACCGCAGGTTCGGTTCGCGAGCTTGATCTTCAGCTGGCGAGCGGCTCCGCGGTTTTTCAGATCGTATTAGAGCCTGCCCTGCGAGCCCTAGGCGCGATTGTGGGGGTGGGGCTACTGGTCAAGGACACTTGACAGGGCTTGCGAGTCGCCAGTGCGGAAGAGCCGCCAAGCGAGGCATCCCCAACTTCCACCTGTGCGCAATGGGCCCCTTCTTCAAAGGCGCTCAATGATTGTGGCGGTCGCCATTCCATGCCCAATGCACATCACCTGTAGACCCAAGGTTCCGTCAGTGGCTTCAAGTCCAGCGAGCATCTTCGCGGTCAAACCCGCCCCGCTGGCGCCGAGCGGATGACCATGCGCGATGGCCCCACCCCACGGATTCACCTTTTCTGGGTCGGCACCAAATTCACGGATCCACGCGAGCACAACGGACGCGAACGCCTCGTTAATCTCGATCCAGTCAAGGTCTGCCAGGGTCAGGCCGGACTTCTTTAGGGCTTTGTGGGTCGCGGGGATCACCCCCATCAGTTGCAGCGTGGGGTCGTCACCGACCGCAACGCGGGCGCGGAAGCGCGCGCGCATCTGCAGGCCGTCCGCGAGTACCGCGGCGCGGTCTCCAACCAGCACAGCCGCCGCGCCGTCACTGATCTGACTTGAATTTCCCGCAGTAATGACGCCGTTCTCCCGGAAAGCCGGTGTCAAAGAGGCCATTTTATCGAGAGATACCGGGTCACGTACGCCCTCATCCGCCGTCAGCATGAGAGGCTCACCTGCGGCATCCACGCCGGGAGCGGGCAGCAGTTCCGTATGGCGTGTCCGGGCGGCGGCTGCACGGCGGTGGCTCCGTGCAGCGTAGGTATCCAGGTCGGTGCGCGTTAACTTCCAGCGGTCAGCAATCCGCTCAGCACTTTCGCCCTGGTGGATCAGATTCACCTTTCTCAGGAGTTCTGGGTTCAGGCGCTCGAACCCGCCGCCGATGTCGCTGAACATCGGGCTGCGGGTCATGGATTCCACACCACATCCGATGGCGTACGTCTGGTCACCAGCGTGAACCCCCTGCGCTGCGAAATGAATCGCCTGTTGCCCGCTGCCACACATGCGGTTGAGGCTCACGGCCGGGACGTGCACCGGAAAGCCTGCCATCATGACCGCGAGGCGGCCGATGTTTGCCCCCTGCTCACCTGTTTGCGTGACCGCGCCTGTGACCACGTCCTCAATCCGGGCGGGGTCGAGACCCGCACGGTCCATCAGGCCCTGGAGCGTGTAGGCCAGCAGGGCATCAGGCCGAACTTCCCGGTAAGCACCGCCGCGCCGCGCATAGGGGGTACGAACCGCTTCTACAATCACCGCTTCATTCATCAGGACTCCTGTGTGGATGCAGCCCCCGCGTGCTGGTGCATGTGGTCTGCCGCAGTCGGTTGCTGGTGATTCCGCTCACCTGGGAGCCATTCGGACGGCGCCGTCCAGGCGGATGGTTTCACCATTGAGCATCACGTTTTCAAAGATGTGCCGGACTAACCCGGCGAACTCGTCCGCGCGGCCGAGCCGAGAGGGAAAAGGAACTTGCGCGCCCAGTGACGCCTGCACGCCCTGGGGCAAACCGGCCAGCATGGGCGTCTCAAAAATACCTGGGGCAATGGTCATGACCCGGATGCCATGGCGCGCGAGGTCACGGGCAATCGGCAAGGTCATCCCAGCGACGCCTCCCTTGCTGGCGGCATACGCCGCCTGGCCCACCTGTCCATCGAAGGCAGCGACCGAGGCGGTATTGACAATGACCCCGCGTTCACCCTCCTTATTCGGCACATTCTCCAGCATGGCCTGTGCTGCTAAGCGTAGAACGTTGAAAGTGCCGATCAGGTTCACGCGGATCACGCGTTCAAACAGGTCCAGTGGATGAGGGCCGTGTTTCCCGGCGGTGGTTGCTGCCGGGGCGATGCCTGCACAGCTCACGGCCCCGTGCAGTCCTCCAAAGTGAGCCTGTCCAGCCTGGATGACCCGTTGCAGATCGGTTTCACTGGTGACGTCGGCCCGAACGAACAGGCCACCAAGTGCAGCCGCAAGCTGCTCTCCAGCTTCGACATTCAGGTCAACAAGCAGGGGATAACCTCCGGCAGCAGCAATCATCCGGGCAGTTCCCGCGCCGAGTCCTGACGCGGCGCCCGTGACCAGTACAGTCTTTTCCTTCAGGTTCATTCTGTCTCCTGACGCTGCCAGCTGGCGTTCAGCGTTGTAGTTCCCGCGCGATCACCAGTTTCTGAATTTCGCTGGTGCCTTCGTAGATCTGAAGGACCTTGGCGTCACGGAAGAGCTTTTCGACGGGGTACTCGGTGGAGTACCCCATCCCTCCAAAGATCTGTACGGCTTCGGTGGCGGCCTGCATCACGCTTTCAGCAGCAAACAGCTTCGCCTGCGACGCCGCCAGAGTGTTGCGGTGCCCGTGATCGATTAACCAGGCGGCCCGGTAGGTCAGCAGCCGAGCGGCGTCCAGCGACGTGGACATCTCAGCCAGCTTGGCCGCCACCAGTTGATGACGGATAATCGGTTGCCCCATGCTCTGGCGGGTCTGGGCGTAGGCCAGGCTTTCTTCCAGACAGCGGGCATGAACCCCGACCCCGAAGGCCGCAACCATCGGCCGTGAATGGTCAAAAGCGTCCATCGCGATCTTGAACCCCTGGCCTTCTTCCCCGATCCGCTGAGTCAGCGGCACCCGGCAGCCATCGAAAAACACCTCACTGGTGGGTGCGCAGCGCTGGCCCAGTTTGTCGAGCGGTTCACCCACCCTCAGGCCAGGCGTGTCCCGTTCCACAATGAAGGCGCTCAGCCCTGCGGCGCCAGGCTGCGGCCCGGTTCGGGCAAACACGACGAACAAGGAAGCGTGGGTGGCATTGCTGATCCAGATCTTGTTGCCGGACAGGACGTAGTCGTCACCGTCCCGCACAGCGCGCGTCTGCAGACCGGCCACGTCGCTGCCGGCGCCCGGTTCGGTGGCGGCGTAACTGGCGAGCTCTCCGGCGACAAGACGCGGCAGCACCCAGTTTTTCTGTTCTTCGTTCCCATGGTGGATGATGGCGTCTGCGGCCAGAGCGTTGATCCCCAGCACCGCGGCAACGCCGACGCAGCCACGTGCAAATTGTTCGGTGACCAAGGTGAGGGCCAGGCAGCCCAGGCCCGCGCCGCCGTACGCTTCAGGAATGGTCAGATTGAGCAAGCCCAGCTTGAGCGCCTGGTCGTAGATGGCCTGGGGAAAGCGTTTTTCGCGGTCAAGTGCGGCAGCGGCAGGTACGATTTCGCGCTGGGTAAAAGTGCGTGCGAGCTGCTCAAGCTGCCGTTCTTCGTCGTTCAGCATAAAATCCATGGATCCTCCGGCCCAACGAATCAGGCAAAGCGAATGGACCCAAGGGCCCATCATCAGTTGGAATGAATTGAGTATACTCAATCGAGGGACAGATGTGCTTGGCCAGTCGAAAGGTAGTAGCTTGAATGTGCATGCCCATTTCCCCTGCGCCATCTAGGCCCCGTGCCAGCGACAGCGTCGTGGCCTTTATTCAGCACGAAGTTCGGGAACGGAACCTCCAGCCTGGAGAGCGCATCTGTTCTGAACGTGCGCTGCAGCAGGCCACAGGAATCAGTCGGGCTGGGGTTCGCGAGAGCGTTCGCATGCTTGAGCGCGAAGGACTGGTGCGAACCAAAACTGGTCCAGGTGGAGGCATTTTGGTGGGACAGCCCATCACCGCCCCACTGGGGCGCACCGTTGAGGCCTTTCGCCACCTGTCTGGTGTTAGCTCAGACGCCTTATTGGACGCGTGGCAGGAACTCGCCGTGACCTGCGCGCGACTGGCGGCGGAGCGGGCACAGCCACAGGACCTCGCAGACCTGCGCGCCATTGCGCAGCAGTACCAGGATCTGGATTTTCAGGTTGTCACGTTCGATACGGTCGCGCGCCTGAACCTGGGCTTTGTGCGCCGCATTGTAGAGGCCGCCCACAACCCGATCTTGAGTCTGTTCGTCGACGCGTTGATTGATCTGATTTATTCGGCCGCGGCGACCCATCCCCCTGGACCAGTCCAAATGCAGGAACTGGTGGGGGTGCATGATGGCCTCGTTCGGGCGCTTCATACCGGTGACACGGAGGCAGCCGCCAGGCGGATGCACCGTCATCTCACCGCCTTGAGGACGCAAATCTCTGTCCTTGAACCTGAGCCCGGAGTTACGGGGGAAGAGTCACGGTTGCAATAGGCAACGGTGTAAGCAACTGATGGCTGGAGGGCTGCGAATACAGGTCTGGCCAGGGGTGGAGTGCCCTGTTCAACCTACAGACAGGCGACCGTGTATACGTTTGCAGTCCCTGATAAAGAACAGCCGCCGCATCGCTTTAGGTCAAAGAGTCAACATCAGCCTGATGGTGGGGGGTCTGGAACAGTCCTGGACGACTGACCACACTGTCCGTGTTGAAGGACAACAGGTCACAAAGGGCCGTCAATAGAGCGCCCGTTCATACACCTTGTCTCACCTGAGGACAGCAAGGGATTGAACGAGAACCACATGTGCGCTTTACTTCCGGCGCTGCCACAGCCACAGGGCGAGGACGGCCAGCAGGATCCCCAAGGGCCGGTGCTTGCCCGCTCCCTCCCTTGGGGCATCTGAGTTGCGGCGCTGCTGAGCACGCTCAGACAGGTAAACCACGAGACGCACTGGGGGCAGCGACACCAGTTTGATCAGCCCAGTGCGCTTGACCGCCCTCGGGCTGTAGCTCAGCAGCCGACCGATCTGGCGGAAGACATCCTGCGCTTCCGGCGTGTAGGTGGCCGCCATGAACACATGAAAGGCCCCGGGATAGGGATGCAGCCGCAGGGTTCCTCCTGCCGCCTGAACCTGTTGGGCCAGCCGCCGCGTATCTGGCCAAAGGATGTCTAGCTCTCCCTGAAACACGTCCATCGGAGGCAACCCGCGCAGGTCGGCGTGCAGCGGACTGAGGAGCGGGAGGCGGAGGTCATCGCCACCTGCCCACCACTTGGCCGCCTCACGGGAGCCGGGCCGCGCCAACATCGGGTCATGCGGCTCAATGGCCGTCATCTCAGGGTTGGACATCGACAGGTCCAGCCATGGAGAAAACAGCAGCAACCGTCCGGGCAGGGGCAGCCCCAGGTCACGGTAGTGGAGGGCCTGCGTGAGCGCCAGATTTCCGCCTGCCGAGTCGCCGCACAAGATGACCTTCTCCGGAGATGTGGAGGCGAGAACCTGCCGGTACACCTCGGTGAGCAATGGGAACGTCTCGCGGTAGGTGTGTTCTGGCGTGAGCGGGTAGAGCGGCACCGTGACGGTCGCGCCAGTGTGGAGAATCAATTGCTCGATGATGTACCAGTGCGGGCTGATCAGCGCTTCTACAAACACGCCGCCGTGGGTATAGATAAAATGCCAGTCGCTGCGGCCAGCCTTGGGTTTGAGGGTGTACACGACCTGACCGTCCACTTCTTCTTCACGAATGAAGGTCAAGAGTTGAAGGGAGTCGGGAAGAGAAGCGGGCTGTGGATATGTCCGGTGCTGCTTGATCTGGCGGTAAGTTTGGGCATCCGCCAGCAGTTTGGGTTGGGTGCGCAGCAGCAGGGTCGTGAGGCGCATGCCGAGGCTCGGGAAGCTGCTCATAGCGACTACTCTATTCCCTGAGCAATGGCCCGGTCAGCGCTGCGCCTACTGAAGATGTATCCACATGAGCATCTTGCCTGGAGAGCCTCGGCATGCGCCTCACGACTGGCCAGTCTTCTGGCGCTCAACCTTCGGGGTTCAAGGCTGATTCTGGCTGGGTGGTTGATTTGAGGTGAGCTGTGCAGCTGGGGACGCGCCTTGGTACCGTGAAATTCAGTCCGCACTTGAGCCAGCTGAGCTTCCAGTGGTTGCAATTCGGGCAGGGAGCGTTGGAGATACTTTCACTCTATCTGCTCAGCCAAGTCCAGGTCTCCGCTGAGGAATAGGTGTTGAGCTCTACCTGGAATGCAGGTCAGATCAGCGAATCAATCCGGACGGGGGTTCTCTCCCAGCAACGCTCTGACCTCTTAAGGAACAAGCCACCAGATGTGTGGGCCCAACGGGCTTTCTGCCGCGTTCTTTCTCTGGTGAAGGCGCTGCGAGAGGACGGGTTATCCTTTGGACTGCACTGAATCAACCGAGCCCTGCAGAAGTTCGCGTGCGCCACCTTGCACGAACTTCTGCAGGGCCCGTGCAAGTTCTGTCGCGTTTACCGTGGGATCGTTCGCGGCGCGGTACACCAGGCTGTCAAGCAGAGTCGTGATGATCAGCAGCAGGGTGGCGTACTCCTGACCTGGGGGATTGGGAACTAGAGGAAGCCGTTGACCGATCTTGTTGAGGAAGTCATGCCGCCGCTGCCGGAACGTTGGACCTCCGCCGCTGTGCAGCAAGGAAAAGGTGTCCCGTTCCCGGAGCAGCAGTTCGAAAATGGCTTCGATGCGGTTGGAACCTTCTTCGGTTTCCGGAGGCGTGTTTAGAAGAGGTTCAAGCAGGGTCAGGAGGGTATCGAGGCGTTCGTCCAGCAGTGCGTCAAGGACGCCTTCTGTTGAGGTGAAGTAACTGTAGATGGTAGGGCGCGAGATGCCCAGGGCGGTGGCAATGTCACCCATGGTGACGGCTTCATACCCACGCTCAACGAAGAGAGCTGCACCGACCTTAAGGATTTGCTCCCGGCGGTCAGCGGAAGGAAGGCGTTTGCGGTGCTCCAGCGCAGTCATACCTCAGTGTATCATTTTCCCTACACTTCGTCACTTGACACGTTGTCAATAGGATGGGATGATGATCTGAGCCGACAGAGTGTCAGCAAGCACTGCATCTTCCCGCCTCGAAGGATCACACCATGTCTGAACCCGCCCCCCGACGCCGTAGCCTGGTCAAGGACTACCGTACCCTGACGCCCAGTGAGCGCTCTCTTTGGCGCTCCCCACTCATGTGGGTTGCCGCCGCCGCCATCCTTTTTATTCCCGTGATTTACGTGGCGATCTACCTCGCCAGTGTGTGGGACCCCTACAGCAAGCTCACCGACCTGCCGGTGGCACTGGTGAATACCGACCGTGGCACGACTACCCGGGGAAAAACCTACCGCCTTGGAGATGACCTGGTCACCCGCCTTCGGGAAGATCCACCCGTCAAATTCATCAGCTATGCCAGTGAGGCAACAGCCCAAGCTGCTGTGCGCCGCGGGGACGTGTATTTTGCCCTGACGATCCCCCAGAATTTCAGTCAGAAGGCCATCGCGGGCAGCAGCGCTGAACAAGGCCAGCTCCATCTGTACAGTGCGCCTGGCAGCAGCTATTTCGCCAGCCGAGTGGGAAGCACCCTCGCCAAAGAGATTGCTACGAACCTGAACGAGACCCTGGGCAGCAACCGTTGGGACGTCGTGCAGGCCAGCCTGAAGGATGTTCAGCAGGGGTTCTCGGACGTTAAAAAAGCAACAGGCCAACTTCGTGACGGTGCCGGACGTCTCCAGGATGGCGCGGGTGAACTGACCAGTGGTGCAAAAGACTTGGCCAGTGGCGCGAAAACGGCCCAGGGTGGCGGACAACAATTGACCCGGGGCGCGCAGGATCTGGCTTCGGGCGTGAACCAGCTGACCACAGGAACCACGGCACTCTCCGCCGGTCTGCAGCAACTGGAGAAGGCTGCGCCGGGTCAGACGCAACTGCAGCCCCTCCAGCAGGGCGCGCAACAGCTAACCCTGGGCAGCACGCAATTGTCGGGCGGTCTGAAACAGCTGGAAAGCGGCGCACAGCAACTCTCGACGGGAGCGGGCACGCTGAACACAGGCGCGACCCGGTTGAAGACCAGGTCACAGACGCTGGCCAAGAATCTTCCTGCGCTGTCGAGCGGTCTCGGTCAGCTGCAAGGTGGCGCACAACAGCTCCAGACCGGTGCAGGGAGTCTGGCGCAAGGCGCTGGACAGCTGAACAGTGGGGCGCAGCAACTTCGGCAGCAACTTCCGGCACTCCAGACGGGCCTGAATCAACTGGCGACCGGTTCGAATCAGCTGGCCAGTGGCGCAAAGAACCTGACAGTCGGGGCGACCCAGGTGAACAATGGAGCGCAGCAACTCGCCACGCAACTTCCACAGCTCCACACTGGAGTTCAACAGACGGCTGGAGCTGCCAATAGCGTGAATGTGGGCGCCACGAAACTCGTGCAGGGCAGCCAGCAATTGGTCGATGCAGTGGGCAGCCAGCCTCTTCCTGAGGCGTTTGGGCAAAACGTTGCCGCACTGGCAACCGGCGCAGGACAACTTCAGGCTGGCACAGGCCAGCTGAAAGAAGGCGCAGACAAACTCAGCACGGGAACGGCCGCTGCAGTGAAGGGAGCACAGCAATTGGCGGCGGGCACACGTCAGCTGGTTTCCGGCAGCACACAGCTCCAGACCGGGGCCCTCAAGCTGGCCGAGAACGCAGGAAAAGCAGCTTCAGGCAGCGCCGCAGCGGTGAAAGGGGCGCAGCAACTCGCGCAGGGTGCTGGACAACTGCAGCAGGGGGCCAGTCAACTTCAGGCTGGGGCGGCGACCCTGGCTCAGAAGTCAGGACAAGCCGCTGCAGGCGCCAAGCAGGCGGCCAGCGGTGCCGCACAACTGGCGACGGGCACAGTACAGCTGCAGACCGGAGCACGTCAGCTTCAAACGGGTGCCGCGACTCTCGCGCGGAAGACGGGCGAGGCTCAGGCGGGCGCACAGCAACTCAGTCAGGGAGCGCAGGCCCTTCAGAAGGGTGTCAATCAGGCGGTCCAGGGCAACCTCCAGATCAAAGACGCGTTGGGCACCATCACGCGCCAGTTGCCTGCTCAGCAAGAGCTCGACCAGATCAGCAGCGGCGCTGAAACAGTGGCCAGCAGCGCTGCGCAGCTCACGAAAGGTGTGGGCACCCTGGCCAATGGAGCGACCCGCCTGTCGGAAGGCGCGGGGGCGCTTCAGGAAGGCGCAGGAGAACTTCGGGACGGGTTGAACGAACTGTACAACAAGGTTCCCAGTACTGTTGAGCAACTGAGTGGTGACCCAGAGGGGCTGTCCGCCAGCGTGCAGGTGGTCGAGCAGACCACCGCAGACGTGAAGAACAACGGTGCGGCCTTCGCCCCCTATTTCATGGCCCTGGCCCTGTGGGTGGGCTGCACCCTGACCACGTTTATGTTCCCCTATCAATTGCTGCCTGAAAGTGGACGGGGAACCTCACAGGCTGCCCGGGTGCTGCGCAAGTTCGCGGTTCCTGCCGCCTATGTAGTGGCTCAGGCTCTGATTGTGGTCCTGGGCGTGCACTTGATGGGCATTGACCTGCTCCATCCTGAACTGGTGGTGCTCACCGCTGTCCTGGGAAGCCTGACCTTCATGATGTTGGTGTTGGCCCTGAACCTGCTGTTGGGGGGTGCGGGGCGGCTGCTGGCCCTGATTTTGCTGGTGGTGCAGCTTGCTGCGTCTGGCGGCAATTATCCGGTGGAACTGACGTCACCCTTTTTCCAGGCCATTCACACCGTTGTGCCGGTCACGGACGTCGTGAACGCTCTGCGCTATGCCCTGTTTGGATCCTACGAAGGACAGTACGGCGTCTTTATGGCCCGTATGGTGGCCATTGGTGTGGTCAGTTTTGGAGCCGCACTGTTGGGGCGCCGCTTGTGGCAGTTCACCCCAGACGAGAAGTTTCGTTCTCCGCTCAATACCGACGTCAGCTGAGGATCGAGCCGATGTGAGGGACTGCTGGCCACTCTTGTTCAATGGCCCGCATTTCATGGCTGGGCACCTCACCGAGTGAAACGTCAACCGTTGGCTACCTCAACAGTGTCACCTCTAGATTGAGGTCTACAGCATCGTGCAAAAGGGAAGGCTTTTGAGCCAGGGCGGTTGCCTTCTCGTCGTTCTGTGACGAGGATAAGACAACGTCAATGGACGGGGAGGCTGCCGGGAGATGACGTTATCCTGCGCTATGTCCGAGCTCCACAGTTCGCCCAGACGCGAATCGCTCAGCGCGCGTCTGCAAGGCGTGACGGAGGCCCTGGCCGCCGTGGCCACCCCAGCAGATGTGTTCGAGATCGTGCTGCATCCAGCGTTGCAGGCCCTGGGCGCGGTCGCTGGAGCCATTCTGCTGCTCCATGAGACCGGGGATGGGCTGCGAGTCGCTGCCACGCATGGGTATGGTGAAGGTGAACAGATGCTGTGGCAAGACGGCACACTCGACGCGTTTGCGCCGACCGAAGATGCCCTGTGGCGGCGGGAAGCCCTTTACTTCGAGCACCAAGAGGCATTGATAGCGGCGTACCCGGATCTGGTCGCTCCTGCTCTAGGCGTCCCGGTGGTCGCCACGGCCGTGGTGCCCATGCTGCTCGGCGGCCAGCCGCTTGGGGTCATTGTCTTGGTGTTCAACGAACCCCATGACTTCATGCCTGAAGAACGGCACTTCCTTCAGATCCTGGCGGGACAGTGCGCTTTGGCGCTCGACCACCTTGCCCTGAGCACCCGGTTGCGTCAACAGGCACAGGCGCTGCAGACCCAGGCGGAAGCGCTGAGCGCGTTCGTCGCCCTGACCGAAGCAGTCGGACTCAACACCAATCTGAGCACCTTGCTTCAGCGAACCAGACACGTGCTGCGGGCCGTCTTCCCCGACCTGTTCATGGCGTACTACGAAATGCATGGAAATCTGTGGATCCCGGCTTTGCTGGACGAGGTACCCGCCGACTTAAAACGCTTGCTGGTTGCGGGCCCGCCCCTCGATACGCCTGCCTACCACCAAGCCGTCCAGACCGGAATGCCCGTCTTCGTCGAGCAGTGGGACGGCGAAGCACAGCGCATTCCGCACACGGAATCGTTCAGTGCTGGGGCATTTGCGCCCTACTTTCAACAGGGAGCGCCAGTCGGCATGCTGGTGGCCGGACTGCGGGGAGAGTCGGTCTGGACGGTTCACCACCGCGCCGTCTTTACAGCGCTGTGGCGCAGCCTGGGTGGGGCGCTTGACCGGGCAGAACAGGCGCGGCAACTGGAAGGCCGGAGTGCCCTGAATGCGTTTGTGGCGTTGACTGAAGCGGTCGGCACAGAAACGAACCTGCACACGTTGGCACTGCGGGCGCAGGAAGTGGTGCAGGCTTCGTTTCCCGAGCTCAGCGTGGTCTATTACGAGCTGGAAGCAGGCCTCTGGAAAGCCAAAGTGGTGTCCGACAACATTGAGCCCGTGACTGCTGAGGCCACCCGCAGAGGATATGGTCAGGACGCCCCCAGTTTTCTGGCGGCTGTTCAGTCCGGCGCACCCGTGTTCACGGACGGTTGGGACGCGGAGGCAGAGGGCGTCGCACATACCGAGGCCTATGGTGCGGTGGCCTTCTACCCCTATTTCAGGGCAGGTCAACCCTTTGCCATGCTGGTCACTGGAACCCTCCGCAGCCGCGCCTGGATGAGCCGTGAGCGCGCCCTGTTCACCGCCGTGGGCCGTAGTTTGGGTCTGGCCATTGAACGCGCTGAGAGCGTGGCCCTGCTGGCCTCGCATGCCGCGAAAGTCGAGTCCAGTAACGCGCAATTGGAAGCCGCCAATGAAGAACTGGAGGCCTTCGCGTACAGCGTCTCCCATGACCTGCGGGCGCCAGTTCGGCACATCAAAAGCTTCAATGTCCTCCTGCGACAGACCCTAGGTGAGGAGCTGGACGCCAAGGCCGCCCGGTATCTGGGCATCGTGGATACTGCCGCTGGCCGCATGAACGTCTTGATTGATGCCTTGTTGGATCTGTCGCGCACCTCCCGTCAGCCCCTCCGGATAGGGCCGGTGGATCTGGAGCAACTGATTGCCACGGCACGTGCAGACTTGGAACCCGAAACTGCACAGAGACCCGTGAGGTGGATGATCCGGCCCTTGCCGTCGGTCATGGCCGATCAGGCCACCCTGCGGCAGGTCATGATCAATCTGCTGTCGAACGCCCTGAAATACAGTCGTACGCGTTCAGAACCGCAGATTGAGATCTGGGCTGAAGAGCGTGGCCAGGAGTGGGCGATCTTTGTGCGCGATAATGGGGTGGGCTTTGATCCCCGGTACGCGGACAAGTTGTTTGGGGCGTTTCAGCGCCTGCACCGTCAGGAAGAGTTCGAAGGAACAGGAGTGGGATTGGCCAACGTGCGGCGGATCGTGACCCGGCATGGGGGCACGGTTTCTGCGCACAGTCAGGTGGATCAAGGGGCCACCTTTGAGATCACCTTGCCCCGGCCACTCTGACGCGCCTTGAACTCTGCCATCGGAACGCTGAACCCCCAGAGTACGTTCACCACACAGCGGTTGGCTGCCCCTCCGGGGGCCATGCAGGAGGGTTGTGTGGCCTTCACTGTCCCAACCCGCGGGTCTTCAGCCATGCACTGGAGTGCAAGTCTTTCAGATGCTGGAACGGATCAGGCCACCGGGTAGCGTTGAGCAGTGCGCGGGAGTCGGTCAGGAAGTCATACGGTCAGTCGGCTGACGGTATTTCTGGTGTGGGCGACAACGTAGCGGTATCACGTCTTGGTCGGTGAAGTGAACCTTCGATGCCGCGAACTCCTGATTCACATTGGCGATGCGGAAGACGTTGGCATGTTGAAGGGCGTCGTGAGGTGCGATCCGGTGCAGCTGCACTTGGAAGATCCACCTGCGCGGTCGGGGAGTGCTCTGGTGAAGCGGCTCAAGGGGCGGACTTCCCGGCGACTCCAGGAAGAATTCCCCCATCTCGAAAAACGAGATGGGGGACGACACTGTTGGGGCGTGGGATACGGAGCATGGAGTCCGGGGAACATCACCGAGGGGCTGGGGCAGGATGATCTCGAACATCACCAGAGCGGTTCCAATCAAGCGCAAGACACGTTCCTGCTCTCAGATGGAAGGCGACCCCCGTCGCTCCCAAACCCCTGCACTGAAAGTGCAGGGTCGTTGAGTACCGCTGCCGACCGCTGTCACCCTGCTGAGCCGCTGGATCCTGCCTCATCTTCCGGCAAAACTACAGCAGGCACACGAAAAAATCTCCGATGCCGACTTGGTGGCTGCGGCGTCCGTGTTGGCACAAACCGAGGGGTGTGCCGTGCTGGAGACCGGCAAGCAAAGAGCAGCTCACGCTGGCATTGCTCCAGCGCCGTTTCAGTCGGGCACGAGTGTCCATGGCCGAGGGCGCATTTCAAAGACAGGGAATGCTCACCTAAGGCGTTCGGCGTCTCTTGCGGCCCGGAGTGTCACGCGAAACAAAGGGCATCTGGGTGACTTCTATTGTCGTTTACGAGCCCATGGAAAGCCGCCCAAGGTGGCGTTGATCGCGCTTGGTCACAAATTGTTGCGGACACGACTGGCCGTCGTGAGATCAGGGCAGCCATTGGGCGAAACGTACGTGCAACCAGTTTGAAACCACGTGTGGGGTGGTTTGTTTTGCTTCTGACGCCCGTGACAGCAGGCAATCCAGGTGAACTGGCGACCACTGTAGACAACCTCCAAAAACTACGCTATCTATTCGCGGTTATTCACTGGCACACTGTTGCATCTCATGAACGGGGTGTTGAGGCATGGCCCTTGCCTTCTCACTAGCGGGGTGGCCTCAAGGCGTTGCCAGAAACCACCCACCGCTTGAACTCCAAGACAGAATTTCCTAAAAATGGAGTCTTTGCAGCTCGTTGGCGAAGGCTCATCTCATAAATATGCCCATTCGTTCAGCTGCGCTGAGTTATGCTTTGGTCTCTCGATTGAATCAGACCAGGGGGTAACCTCATGCCCAGGAACTATCAGCTGCTGTTCGAGCACGCGGGCGTTGGAATCATTGAACTTATGTTTGACGGCACGATTTTGGTCAGTAATCCAAGTGCCGCCCTCCTGTTTGGGTATTCAACCGAGCAACTGACCAGCATGAATGTCTTGGACATTACCCACCCTGATGACATCCACAAAACGACACAGGCTCTGGAACAGGTGATCAACGGTGAGGTGGCGGTGGCAGTAGTCGAAAAACGTTACTTTCGCGCGGACGGCAGCATTGTCTGGTCACGGTCGCGGGTCTCTTTGCTGAGAGATGACTGTGGACAGGCCCACTCCTGTGTGGCCGTCATTGCCGATATCACGGAGCTTAAAGAAATTCAGTTCAGCTTGCGACAGGCTAACGACCACCTGCACGAAACGCTCGCCGCGAGCCTGTTGAGTCTAGGCCTTGTGCTGGAAGCGCGCGATCTGGAAACTTCTGGACACACCCAGCGGGTAGTTGCCTTAAGTGCGCAACTCGCTCAGGCATTTGGCCTTCCAGTCGGAGAAGTTGAGGAGCTCAAGCAAGGGGCATATTTGCATGACATTGGAAAATTGACCATCCCGGATGCGGTCTTGACGAAACCCGCTTCCCTTGATGACGACGAATGGATTCTGATGAAAAAACATGCGCCTGCTGGGCACGCCCTTGCTTCAATGATGCCCACCTTGTCTCGGCAGGCCTTGCTGGTCATCCGGCATCATCATGAGCGGTGGGACGGGAGCGGCTATCCAGATGGATTGGCAGGAGAAGAGATTCCGCTGTTGGCCCGTATCTTTACGGTGTGTGATGTGTACGACGCTCTCAGGAGTGAGCGACCCTATAAGCGGGCGTGGACACATGAGCAGGCTGTAGCTGAACTCTTGGCCGAACGGGAAAAAAAGTTTGATCCCAAAGTGGTGGCGACCTTCATAGAGTTGACGCAAAGAGTATAGAGGCCTGCTGACCTGGTGGAGGGGAAGCTGTCTCTCCTGGGCTGAATGTCTTCGGTGAACAGCTTCTGTGCTGGTGTTGGAGAGGCACGGAGCCGTACCACCTGGGGAGTCGGGCTCGAACCCTGGCCGTTGAGTTTGGCCGAAGCCGAATTGTGGATGCAGTGAAGCGTTTTGACCATGCACTGGCACGGGGCACCAAAGTGCGCGGTCTTCAGCCATGCTCACCACCATCCTCCGGGCACCAGAAGACTCTCCCTTACCCGAAACCGTCCCCCGTTGAATAGCCGTGTGTCGCCTTCCTCCAAGGCCGTGCCAGCGGTCAATCGTGAACCCACTGAATCTCCCACCGACAATGAAGGCATGGTGCGGAGCTTCCTCGCGATCCTCCGCGGGCCTCTCTGCTCGAACCGCCCGTGCTTATAAGGCCTCGGCAAACTTCTCCAGCCTGCCGAGCGAACCGGCTTCAGCCTCATTCGACCCGAACGAGACGCAGGGGCGCTTTATATCCGATCTTTGGAAGTCACGGGACTGGCTCCTTCAAGCATTCGCGTTCAGCTGGCTGCCGCCCGGGCCCTGTTCTGCGCCCTGCGCTGGGCCGGAGCCACTGCTCTTGATCCCTTCAGTGATGCTCGCCCAGTTCAAGACAAGACCGCCCCTGGGAACCCTATACCGACCACGAAGTCCAAGCCCTGCTCAAGATGACCGCTCCCCGAGATCGGGCGCTGATTCTCCTCTGCGCCCACGGTGGCCTCCGCATCGAGGAAGCCCTGCAGTTAACGTGGAACGATCTTGACCTGCCCGGCGGTGTCCTGACGGTTCAACACGGTAAAGGCGGCAAAACTCGCCGCGTGACCCTGACCCGTACTTTGATCGCTGCTCCGCAAGTCTTGCCCCGAGAGGGCGCGGTCATTGGTGGTACGCAGACTGCCGCCCGGCGGCGCCTCCAGGTCATCGCCAACCGGGCCGAAACCCGTTACCGGGGCACGCCTTCCGCCACTACGCGGGCACCCGCCTCGTTCGGCAGACCGGCAGCCTCGAGTACGCTGCCCGCCACCTCGGTCACCGCAGCATCGAAACCACCCGCGTCTATGCCAAATGGAGTGACCAGGCCCTAGAGGACGCACTCGCGGGCTGGTGAACAGCAGGCCACGTCGAAGTTCCAAGCTCGGTTGCGTTATTGATCGTCCGTTGAGTGGTCTTGAACCTCTCAGAATCACGTTGTCCTTGGCAGCTTGGATCCGTTGACCTTAGCAACATGGCCTCTGACTCATTGGCCAGACTCAGTCAACGGACGACCAAGAGATGCCCCAGCCACATCACCCATCGTCCCGCGCCCCTCACTGCCGCTCTGGTATCCTGCGCCTCATGAAGCTCGTGCTGGCGGTGATTCAAGACGCAGACGCCTCTGCGTTGGTTCGGGTGCTGACCACGAACGCGTTTGACGTCACGAAACTCGCCAGCACCGGCGGATTCCTGCGCGAAGGCAACACCACCCTGATGGTTGGCGTCACCGATGAGCGGCTGGCCGATTTAAAACGGCATGTGCAGCAGACCTGCCGCGCCCGCACCCGCCTCGTCACTCCCGGCGTGCCGATGGGCGAGCAGCACGAAGGCTTATCCGGCGATCCCATCGAAGTGGCTGTCGGCGGCGCGGTCATGTTCGTGATGGACGTGCAGGAGTTCGTCAAGATTTAACATCAGCGTGACCGCATGCCCACAGCAGCCAACGCTGATCGTCATTGCTCGGCACTTACGTTGAGGGTAAGTCGCGTTTGCACACATGGAGTTCAGCCCCGATCATAGGAGGCACCCCACGACCCAACGCAAAACGTATACCGCCGAATTCAAGCGAGACGCTGGCCAACTCGCGCAGTCCACCGAAAATATCGCAGGCACCGCCTGCGACCTTGGCATTGAACTTTCAGCCTTGAGAAAGTGGATCAAAGCCGACCAGCACAGCGGGGAGTTGGCCTTCCCTGGTCAGGGCCGTCAGCTGTTAACACCCGAGCAAGAGGAACTCAAACGCCTGCGGAAAGAAAACGAAATTCTGCGTTAGGAGCGCGAGATACTGAAAAAAGCCGCGGCCTTCTTTGCCAGAGAGACCACACGTTGAAATATGTGTTCGTTAGGGAGTGGCGCACCCAGTATCCGCTGAAAGTTTTGTGTCGGGTGCTGAACGTGTCCAGCAGCGCATCCGTGAGCTGCACCAAGCGAGCAAAGGAAGGTACGGTGCGCCTCGTCTTCAGACTGATCTGCGTGCTGAAGGACGACACGTTTCCCGAAAGCGGATTTCGCGCCCCTTGCGGGTGGGTGGTCTCCGGGCCAAGGGAAAGCGACGATTTGTGCGTACACCCGACCGTGACCCTGGCGGTGCAGTCTGTCCCAATCTGCTCCACAGAGAATTCACCGTTCAACCTGCCAATACGGTGTGGGGCTCTGATTTGACGTTTATCAAGGCCAAATATCTAGGCCAAAGAGGGCTGGCTGTATTTGGCGATCACACTTGACCTGCATTCGCGAGCTGATATTGCAATGCCTTCGTGGAGGATCAGTTCAGTGTGGCGCGGTGTTGCTCAAAGCGAGTCGGTGAGCGGTACCCCAAGCTAGAGTGACGACGCTCGCGGTTGTAAAACACCTCAATCCACTCAAAGACCAGATTACGTGTGTCAGCGCGGTTTCCTTGTGCTGTGTCGAGTTCCAGTTCCAGCTTGAGGGTGGCGAAGAAGCTCTCCATCGCCGCGTTGTCCCAGCAGTCTCCCTTTCGGCTCATACTTTGGAGCGCCTGGAGGCGCTCCAGTGCTTGTCGATACTCGCGACTCGCATATTGAATTCCCTGGTCCGAATGATGGAGCAATCCTTGTCCAGGACGCCGAATCTGCTGTGCCATGTCCAGCGCAGCGACGACCAACTCGGTCTGCAGGGTGGCCCGCATGGCCCAACCCACGATTTTGCGAGAGAACAGATCCATCACCACAGCGAGGTACATCCAGCCCTCAGCCACGGGTAAATAGGTAATATCCGTCACCCATTTCTGATTGGGTTGTTCGGCAACAAATTCGCGATTCAGTAGATTTTCGGCCACTGGGTGCGGGTGTTTTGAATTGGTGGTCACGCGAAATTTCCGCTTGCAGCGAGCCTTCAGTCCCGCTGCCTTCATCAGCCGAGTAATTCGTGCTCGGCTGACCTGTTTTCCCTCGTCCACGAGTGCGGCTTGGACACGAGGGGCACCGTAGGTGCCCCTACTGACTTGATGAATGGTTCGAATGGCCTCGGTCAGAGCGACGTCTTCCACCCGATAGCAGTTTTTGGGCCTTCTCCACCACGCAAAATAGCCACTGACCCCGACACCGAGCGTCTTGCACAGCCGCTCAATGCTGTACTCATGCCGATGCTGCTCAATGAACCCGTAAATTAGTGGTCTTTGGCGAAGAAGGCCAGTGCTTTTTTCAGAATATCGCGTTCCTGACGGGTAATTTCCAGCTCTCGTTCTAGCTTCTTGAACCGCGCTTCCTGCTCACTCAACGCGGCGACGCCGCGTCCGGTGAATTGGGGGCGGCCCACCGCCCCTTGTTGCTCGTGATGCTGTTTCCAGCGTACGACTAAATACGGTGGAACACCCAAGTTGCGGGCGATCTCAGCGCAGCTTTTCTGGCTGCTGATCACCAGACGCACGGCTTCTTCTTTGAACTCGGCGGTGTAGTGGTTTTTACTGGCGGTCATGTCAGTCTCCATTGTCGGTCAGACTGAACTCCTCCTCCACAGAACCCTAGCAAGATCAGAGTCATCGTGGTATTGAAGCCACGTTCATCCAGAAAGACCAGCCGGGCCGGAGTCTGAAGGTCGGGCATGGCGGTCATTCAGGACCTGCTGACGTAGTTCCTCATTGGGTTCGGCGGCGACCCGCGTTTTTTGTGTAGGTGATGCCATGTCGCCGGAAGACCCGGTCGACGGTCCGGTCACTGATCTTGAGACCAGTCTTGGCCTCCAACAGGCGAGCATGCTCTTCCAAGGTCGCGTCAAGATTCTCCTCCAGCAGCTGGAGGAGAATCTGCTCCTGCGCGCTCTGCACGCTCGAGCGACGCCCGGTCGGGCGTTTGACTTGTGAGAGGGTACCTGCCTCATGTTTCCTCAGATAGAACGCGATGGTCCGAACATCGACTCCGAACGTTTGGGCCACCCACGGATGGTGTTGCTCGTTCAGTGCAGCCGCGACCATCCGTTCTCGGAGATCAATGCTGTACCCACGTGCCCCGACCCGTTTTCCCATCCTCTTATTCTGTCAAATGCTCTAAGAGCAGCAGGGGGCCCTGGGAAGCGTCGCGGCTCGAGGCGAGCAAACAGTGGACGTCAGCGAGCAATCTCTCAGGGAACCCGTGGGCTGAACGAACTCAGACTTGCCCTCAGGTGCCCTGAGCTTGAGATCTTCTTCACCGCACCCTCAAGTCCCGCTCAACCTGCTAAAACGCTCCATATGTGCCCTGCCGAAGGTAATCCCTCCACCCTGAGCGAAACGCTCTTTCAAGAGGGCGGTGAGATGGGGCGCCTGATGCGGACGCTTGATTGGGAGCGCACCCCTCTCGGATCACCCGAAACCTGGTCACTTCAGCTCCGAACCTATGTTGAGTTGATCCTGGCCTCCAAGCAGGCGATGTACCTGGGCTGGACACACCAATTGATTGCCCTCTACAACGACGCCTACCGCCCCATCCTCGGAGTGGACAAACATCCGGGCGCCCTGGGTACCCCCACCGCCGAAATCTTCAAGCACGACGGCTATCCGGGTATCAAGCCCTACTTCGACGCTGTGCTAGAACGCGGAGAGAGCATCGTTTTCGTGGACTTACTGGTGCCGTTGATCCGTCACGGTTACCTTGAAGAGTGTTACTTTGACGCCAGCTATACCCCGGTTCGTGGGCCGTATCAAGTCGAAGGAATGTTGGCCACTGTCAATGAGACCACGGAGCGCGTCCTCGGGGCACGCCGCACCCAGACCCTGGCGCGCCTCACCGCCCGGCTCCTCAGCCTGGAGACTGCAGCTCAAGTGACTGCAGCGGTCATGCAGAGCGCCGACGACAATCCTGCTGACCTGCCCTTTATCCTCTTGGCCTTGCCCACACGGGACGGCGCCCTTCAGTGGTCAAGTTCAGCCGGGCTGAACGAGACGGAAGTTGAGGTGTTGAGTGCCCTCTTCGAACCCTGGACATCAGGAGACCAAACTCAAGTCTTGACCACCTCTGCGGTTACGGTTGAGCCCTGGCCTGAACCCGTGATTCATACGGCCGTCCTGCCTCTGCACCATCCAGACCAAACCACACCTCTCGGCTTTCTGGTGATCGGCCTGAATGCCCGTAAGCGCCTGGATGACCCTTACCGTGACTTTCTCCAGGTGCTCGGCAGCCAAGTGGCAGGTGCCCTGCGCACCGCCCAGCTCACGGCACGCCTCCGAGAGCAACACGCCGAACTCGAGGCCCGAACCAAGATGCTCGAAGCCTTCAGTGAGCTGACACAAGATCTCAGCGTTCAAGGCGATCCCTTACAACTTATCCGCCAGACGCAAGAGGTGGTGTTGCCCCTGCTGTCCCCTGGATTCTCGCAATACTACGAACCTCAAGACGGCTTGTGGGTGATCAAGTCGCAAGTGGGTCAAACCAACACCCCAGAGTTACAGGCCCAAGTGGGTGCGGGGTTGGCCTTTGACAGCACCCCTAACCTGCTGATCCCGTGGCACAGCGGCGAAGCGTATTACCAAGACCAGTACGACCACGGCGCCGATCAGCTCACGGGAAGTCAATCCTATCCAGGTGCGACCGTCACCCTGCCGCTCTCGGTGGGCGGGCAACCACGTGGCATCCTGGGGTTTGCGCTCTTTCACGAGCAACAGTGGTCCCGGACGGATCGCGCGCTCCTTGAAACGGTCATGAGCAGCCTCAACCTCGCCCTCGAACGTGCCGAGCAGGCCCGCACCCTGCAAACCCAACGAATCGAAGTCGAGAGCCGCAACGCGGCTCTGGAAGCGTTCGCCCAGCTGTCCCGCGATTTGGTGTCCGAGACCGACCGGCACACCCTGATTCAGCGGGCACAGGAGATTGTGCTGCCCTTGCTGCCCCCGGGCTACGCGGTGTATTACGAACTGGAAGGCGGCCGGTGGCGAATGAAATCTCAGGTGGGTGACCTCGGCAGTCCCGCGTTGCAAGCCTTGGTCGATGCCGGCTTTTCGCCAGACGTCCCCACCCTCTCGGTTCCGTTCACGACCCAGCAGCCGTTCTACCAGGATGTGTATCCGCAGGGCGCGGATACCCCCGTGGAGGCGGTGGAACACATTCAGGCCGTCACCACCTTGCCCGTCTTATTGCATGGCGTGCCTGTCGGCTTGTTCCTGATTGGTCTGTTTGACCAGCACACCTGGACGCCCGTCGACAAGGCCGTGCTGGAGACCACCCTGCGCAGCCTGACCCTGGCGCTGGAACGTGCTGAGCACACCCGGCAGTTGACAGTGCAGCGCGATACGCTGGACGCCCGCACCCTCGCGTTAAGCGATGCCAACGAGGAACTGGAAGCCTTTGCCTACAGCGTCTCACATGACCTGCGCACGCCTGTCCGGCATATCGCAGGCTTCAGCACGCTGCTTCGCACCTCGCTACAGGATCAGCTGACCGACCGATCTGCACGGTATCTCAGCGTGATTGATCAGGCGGCCCAGCGCATGAATAGCCTCATTGACGCGATGCTTGACCTCTCCCGAACATCGCAGCAGCCTCTCTCGCTCCGGTTGGTGGATTTAGACCAGCTGGTGATGGAGATTCAAACAGAGCTGGAACTTGACCTGTCCGCACGGGCAATCACCTGGCAGGTGGGGCCTCTCCCGAGGGTGATGGGTGATCAAGAGCTCCTGCGGCAGGTGATGGTCAATTTGCTGTCCAACGCCTTGAAGTACAGCCGTCAGCAGAGCGAAACGGTGATTGACGTGTGGGCCGAGGATCAGCCCGAGACCTGGACTGTCTTTGTCCGGGACAACGGGGTGGGCTTTGATCCGCGGTATGCCGACAAGCTGTTTGGCATTTTCCAGCGCCTCCACCGTCAAGAGGACTTTGAAGGCACGGGCGTGGGGTTGGCCAACATCCGGCGGATCATTGCCCGGCACGGCGGCACGGTGTTTGCGCGGGGGACAGTTGGGGGAGGAGCCACCTTTGGTTTTGCCCTGCCCAAGCCCCTTTGAGCTGGCCAGCTGAAGCAGAGGCGGGGCAACGTTACGAAAGGAGTTCAGGGCGAGAGAGCAACACTCAACCCGACGTTTACGCTGGGGTCATGGTCTCTCGGCAGGTGTTGCGTACGCTAAAGCCCGTGACCACGCCACCGACTGCTTCCGAGGCTCCCACCTCGCTCCAACACCACAGAACCCGACGACAGGTGGCGGAAGCTTTGGCCTTGCTGGCCGGCTCTCCCCGTGAAGCAGACCTCGCCTCCTGGCTGAAAACGTGGTACCTGAGTTCGGTCCAGTGTGCCCATCAACTTGACCAGGTGTATTCCACCGCTCAATATCTGGCTCACCGCCCCCGACCCTTCTTGGCCTGAGGATTCAGCATGGACACTCTGGAAGCACAGCACAACGTCACCCTCAGTGCCGTCTTGCATACCCAGCATGCCCTGACCCGAAGTCCTTTCCCGGAGGCCAAGGTCTTTGCACGCATGGTGCAGTTGTTGGAGACCGCGTTGAGGAGTACCTCCGTCTCCGAACTGCGAGCCACGCAAGATGAGGCCGAAGCCTCCCGTCCCACCCTCCGCACGGCCGATGCTGAAGCGGGGGCTGCTTCACTGGAGGCCAGTCCTCAGCTCAGTGAGGAGGCACCATTAGCCTCATCTGAACCGGAGTTCAGTCCATGTGGCACCTCTGGCGTTCAGCCTTGATCACCGGAGGCACCCTATAACTTGGCGCAAACGTAGACCGACGCCAGTGACACGTCGCGGCAATCACCTCCTCTTCCGCCTCAGAGGAACGTCTCGGCGTCCAAGCACTGTGTAGCGTCGCCTTGCGGATGCCCGCCCAGCAAGAAGTATGGTTCGCGATGCACGGCACATGTTGGCCGGTGTCAGCGCACGTTCAGGTGGGCGCTTTGTTCTGCAGCGGCACAGCTGTTGCTCGTCGGTAGAGGCCAGAGAGGTGTTCGCGATCACCCGTTCGGAGCTTGAAGAGGGCGGCCCCGGTTTGACCGTCCGCCAGTTGAAGACTTTCCAGTTTCAAGGTTTCAATGGTGGCGAGGTCAGGCGGAGGAGTTTGGTGGTTGGTGGGGATTTTCTCTTTGGGCATGAATGAATTCTTCCGCCTGCTCAAGCGCGGGCTCAGGCGGGCACACAGTATCGCTCAGTCGACAGGGGGACGAACGGAGGCTGGGGACAGTGTGTGGCTCGCTAAACCCGATTGGAAGACAGACACCAAAATCACCGTTCCAAGGGGCTGATTTTCCTTCGTGACAGTGTAGGGCTGGAGTGGGGGAGGGGAAATGTCCGTCATACAAACCTCACAGGGAGAAAAGGGGTTGTGGAGTTAACAAAAAGAGGAACTACTCTATGACAGGTGCGGAGACAGCCATCTTGTGAGCTAGGTCGAAGAGATAGGCTGGCCCAGCACTGGCCGCCACCGCCGGGCCAGAAGAGCGACGACAGCCTGCCGCACGCCAGAAGAAAAGGTGACCCGCAGCTCACAGCAGAGCCTCTCAGCAGTTCGGCAAGGGCAGCCGCCGAAAGCACGGGCAGGACGACGCCGTGGATATAGGGTCGGGCCCGAAGCAGCAGGGCTGCCTTGACGGCCTGATCTACCTAACCCAGTCCCCGGCACCACTCATCAAACGTGGCAGCCTGGTCGTGCGTCGGGAATAGCGCAGAGGTGAAGTAGACGAGTGGTGCTGGGTGCCCGGTGAGCGCGAGGAGGGGCTTGGGTGGGCGGGTGTATATGCATTTGACCTCCACAGAAGTTGGGGTAGGGAACCCCCCCCCTGTGCTCTGTGGTTTTCGCGCGCTGCGGGCGGACGCCCCAGCGTGCGGAACCGCTGTTGAACGCCACCGCCCCTTGGACATCGTGCTCGGAACGCCTGTCCCCGAGGATCAGGTCGGTGTCCTAAGTGCACAGCCACTTCCACCCCAAGGGTACTCACCGGCCGGTTGGCCCAATGGAACCAACCCCTGATGCTGCAGGCCCGTGCGGTGATTCAGTCCTTCCGGAATCTGTTGGTGCACGGGCGATCTCATGCTTGCTCTTTGACCTGTAGGGGCACGGCGTCTGCTCGGCGGTAGAGGTCCGTGAGCCGTTCGCGGTCAGGCATGCGGAGCTTGAACAGGGCGGCGACCTTCTGGTCATCAGCGGATTACAGGCTCTCGCGGGCCAAGTCATCGGTGGTGGCGGGATCGGGGGTGGGGCTGGTGGTAGGTCGGGATCTTGCCTTTGGGCATGTCGGGCAGTCCTCCACCCGCCGAGGCACAGGGCCAAGGCGGGCAGAGGGAAAGCGGATGGGTTGTTAGTGACGCTTAACGGCCGGAATCTCCTGAACTGACGAACCAGCCTCAGCCACTGGAGCCCGCACCAAATCTCTGTTCACCGGTAGATCGGGAAGATCACTGAGCCTGCTTGGGTATCCCAATGGCCCACCCCCCATTTAAAGAGGCTGACCCATTTGTTGCCCACCTGCTCTCCAATCGTCAGGGTGCTCTGTGAAAACCGGTTCTTCGTTTGGGACGCACCAAACTTGACGACCACCACATTCTTTCCGGCTTTCAGGAAAGGTGTCAGATCAAAATTACCGTCGCTGTCCAGACTGCTCACACTCTCTCCGTTCAGCGCAATGTCGAACTGAACAGGTTGGGAGGGGTGAAACTTACCGAACAGACTTACTTTTCCAGGTTTGGCCGTGGTAGACGGCTTGGCCATAAAGACAAACGTGCTGATACCCGCTTTGGTGTGGACATCGGAATCTTTCTTAAACAGTGTGCGCCACTTCCCGTCTTGCCCCGCGCCCAGCGTCAACGTACTTTTGGAGAATCTGTTCTCGTTTTTCCCAGGATCAACGTCGACTGTCAGGGTATTCTTGCCGGTCTTGACCCAGGGCGTGATGTCCATGTTGCCGTCTGCAGCACGGTGCAGCAGGAGGGTTTGCCCATTCAGGCTGACCCGGAATGTCGCGGGCTGGGAGGGGTGAAAGTCGGTCGAGATCACATACTGTTCCGCTTGCGCCGCTGACGCACAGGCCAGAAGTGCGACGAAGACAACCTGGTGTTTCATGCCTGAGTTTGCCGTTCGCTGGGGTATGAAGCATGAGATAGATCAATCATCGCTTGTCAAAAATGATGTGCCAGGTACGGTCGCTCGACACACGGCTCGCTTTTCAGGCGATGGCCAGACCTCCACTAGTCCGGCCACTCCACCTAGTGTTCCGGCAGATCGGTCACCGTCAGGGCAGGCTATTCGCGCTCGGCCACGGCGGTGACCCACCGGGCCAGCGCCTGTGCGCTGCCAAGCGCCCGGTGGGTCGCCGCTTCTGGAGGAACCGCCCATCTGACGGCACGCCGCGAGCAGCGACGCCCAGCGCCAGTCCCCGTGGTAGTCCGATCAATCGCCAGTGCAGCGGGCCAAACGCCTCCATCGCGCAGCGCCACCTCGGTGGGTCACCGTCCGCAATCAGCCCGTGCGCCTCGTGCGAGGTCTGCAGCCGCGCCCGGTCAAGCTCAGCATTGAAGGCCACGATCCGGCAGCCCGCGAGCAGGGGCCACAGATCGGCGATCACTTCCGTCCAGTTGGGGCGTCCGCGAGCTCCGCGTCACTCAGACCCTGCACCGCTTGCGCTCCTGGCTCCACCGGAACCGTGGGCCGAACTCGGCTGTGGAACTCCATGCTGCCGTTTCAGTCTACCAGGCCCACCTCAATGACCTCCCCGGTGAGCCCTGTCGTTTCGGTGTCCAGATACAGCGTGTCGAGGTCGGCGTGCCAAGCCCGGAAACGCCGCACCGCGGGATTCATAGCGTTCTGTACAGCTTTAGAGCGTCCCGCTCGGCCTCGGTACACGCCCCTTTCCGCTGCGCCGTTTCGTTAACCTTACGGGTTTGGACGGCCTGCACGCCTGCGGCCACCCGCACGGGATCAACCATGCGGACTTCGCTGGCCCGGTACAGATCGCAAGTCACGTACCCTTTCCGGGTGCGGAAGCGGTACTCGGCCACCGGTGGGCCAAGCGGAACCAGTCCCAGCCGCTTGAGGCCTGTGCGGTGGTTCAGCCCGTCGGGGATCTGATCATGGACGGGCAGGCTCATGCCTGCTTCTTTTCTTCGAGCAGCACGGCGTCTGCGCGGCGGTACAGGGCGGTCAGGCGTTCGCGGTCTTTGCTGCGGAGGTAGAACAGGGCGACCACTGCTTGGCCCTGAGCGGGTTGCAGGCTGGAGTCGGCCAGCGCTTCGGTGGTGGCCAGCTCTGGCGGATGAGTTTGCTGGCAAGTGATGATTTTCACTTCGGGTATAGGGGACACGTCCTGTGCGGGCCAGGGCAGGATGATGGGGATCTTTTGGCTTACTCAATCCAGCCGTACGCGTGAGACACCGCGGCTCGGTAACGCTGAAACATTCGATGTTCTGCCGCCCTGCGCACGGCTTGAGTCAGCCCGGACAGCAGATGCTCGTGCTGCTGGTTCCAGACGTAGAACTCTGGCAGATGCATCTGCCAGAGTTCTTTCTGGTCAGCCGCCTTTTCCCCCAGCTCGACTTGATGCACCCGTACTCCCGGGAGGGGAAGCGCCTCATACCGTGCCAACGCTCTGGCATCCAAGACTTGACGGGTCTGGACTGCTTTGAGCATCACCACTTGGTGGGCATGGGCACGTTCTTTGGCGTGGGCGAATGCCTCGGTGGCTTCCACCTGCACCACCCGTGTTTCGAGATACAGCTTGATCGGCTTGGGCATCCGATGCCCGCGTTTATTGATCCAGCGCTCGTGATCGTAGGGATCCAGAAGCGCCCTGATCATCCCCGGAGTCCAGCCCCGAGCTTTCAAGTCTTGGAGAGTCAGGTAGGCGTCGGTCATGTAGAGGGCAGTGTGTCAGACAATTCGGAGGGCAGCACCAGGCGGGGAACGTGCAGCGCATGGAGGTCAGTCGGCAGCGTAGCTGGGACGACGGTACTTCAGGGTGATGTCTGTGACGCTGAGGGTGTCTTGGGTCTTCAGGTGCAGCAGAGGCGTGCTGCCAGGGCGCTCTTTGACGTCCACCACTTGACTGGGTATTGGCGTTGAGTTCCCAGAGGCCCAGATACCGGCTGAAGGCGGCGCGGGGCATTTGGCAACAGAGCTTGACAAGAGCGGCCAAGTCCTTGAACAGAGGTGGAAGCGTAAGAATATTTCGACTTTTTACCCCCTTGAATGATCTCTCGCCCAAGACCTGCAGGCCCAATACCAGCAGGGACGCTTCAGACTCCAGAGATGAATTCGTCTCCCCGTGCCCAGTGGGCTGAAGAAGCCTTGGCTGGTGTCGGACGGGAAGAGTCTGAAGCCCTCCAGGTCTGCTTTCAGGCGTTCGCCCCCCTGCTGTTCACGCTTGCGGAGCGGGCGCAGGTGGCCGACCCGGAACGGGCGGTGGAAGCGGTGTTGCGGGATCTCGTGACCCATCATTTCGGCTGGCCTCGTTCTGGTCTGTCTGCGCGGGTGTGGGTGATTGGAATGGCCCAGCGCCGGTTTCAGCTGCTGCGTCAGATCCCGCCCAGCATTGCTGTCTAAACTGGAGTAACCCGGACATCTCCTCAGGTGCTCCCCAACGCCATGGAACGAGAATCAATGAACGCGTTGGAAGTCGCGGGTGGAACACCTCTGCGGTATCTACCGACGAGCAGACGCCGTGCCGCTGCGAGTCAAGGAACGCGCCTGAGCCTGCCCACGTGAACTCCAAAGCCGCTTTGTCCCATTGACTTTGCTCCCGCACCGACGCGTCTTCAGCTACAGCAAGCGTGGCTTGGCGCCGAGGTCAACGTCTGTGAACCAGCCAGTGAACCACAGTCTTTTGACTGTTCTACTCCGTCATCCCCTCTGCCCCTTTCTTCCCGAATACCGCTCATTCAACCCCTCCACATGCGCCCGCTCGTGGCCCAGCAGCATGTAAGCCAGCGACCGCACGGTGACCCCCTGTCCACTCGCTGTGCCTCGACGCTCCCAAGCCGCCTCAGGCAAATGGCTGAGCCAGGATAGATGGCCCACTCGTACTGCCTCGAACTCGGTCAGCAGGTCCTCGAGCGTGTAGCGGCCAAACTCGGCGCTGTCCATCCAGTCGTCCTGCGCAAAGCCGGGCAGGGGGGAGGTGTCGCCCCGGGCAAACGCCAGCGCCCGGTACCCGAAGACCCGCTCGGTGTCGGTCATGTGCCCCAGCACCTGCCGCACGGTCCATTTGCCCGGGGCATAGGCCTGGTCTGGACGGTCTGCGAAGGCCAGCACTGCGGCCCGGGTCAGCGGAGCCTGTGCCCGCATGGCCGCCAGCAGGTCGGTCTCGGGCACCATGTTCACATAACGGGCATAAAAGTCGCTGTGGTCGGTAGGCAGGGGTCTGGTCATCTCGGCATCTCCTCGGGCTGGGGTCTTCTCCGTGCTCTTTGTCCCGTCACGGGTTGATGTTCAGATTAAACATGCTGGTGCTGTCCCGCTCATTGTCGCTGATGGGCTGCAGTGGTGTGGCTGGGGGTAGAGCGGAACCCGTGTATGAGGTCGTCAGGCGTAAGACCTAAAAAGCGAGGTATCCCCAAGAGACGTGCCAGACACGTGGGCGTACTCCCCCTCCACCTCAGGCGCGCAGGAATCCCACTAGGGCAGGAACGTGCTAGGTCGGCCGCATCGTAAAAGCGCTGCAGGAACCGCACGGTGGTTTGGTGGTCGATCGACCGCAAGTTGGCGGGGACGCTGATAATCACCACCTGTGTCTCGAGCACCGCCTGCAGACTGGGAGACCCGCTGATGAGCGCGCTCAGTCCTCTTGCTGAAGCCCAACAGGACGAGGGATCCAGCGTACGGGAACCCCTTGACTCTGACGCATGTGTCAGGGTTTACCCTGGAGCCGTGGAGATGATGCGCATTGGTCTACTGGCGAAGGCAACGGGCGTGAGCGTCCGTGCCATCCGCCACTATGACGGGCTTGGCCTGCTTATCTCTGCCCGCGAGGACAACCGGTACCGCCTCTTTCAAGCCGAAGATGTCGAACGCGTCCGAATGATTCAGTTGTTCCTTCAGGCTGGATTCAAGCTCGACGAGATCCGGGAGCGCGTGCCCTGCTTCCGGTACGGGTCCACCTCGCTGGATGCCCCTGCGGAAGAGGTGCGTGCCCTGTATACCCTCAAGATTGCCGATGTGAGCGCCCAGATCGCTGTCTTACAGCGTCTGCGCGACAAACTGATCGCCGAAGTAGCCCACCTTGATACGCAGACCCACCACGGGCCGATTCGCCTCAAGACCTGACGCCCCACGCCATCCCTACGCCCCCGGCCTCCCCGGTCGCGCGTCCTCGTTTGCCCCCTGGAGCCCCCATGAACATCCAACAGATCCGCAGCGCCACCCTGAAGCTCACCTACGCGGCTCACACCTTCCTGATTGACCCCATGCTGGCCGAACAGGGCGCCTACCCCGGCCTGCAGGGCGCGCCCAACAGTCACCTCAGCAATCCCACTGTGGGGCTCGTGGTGCCACTGGAGGAACTGACGGCCGTAGACGCCATCATCGTCACGCACACGCACTTTGACCACTGGGATGACGCGGCCAAGACGTTGCTTCCCAAACACCTGCCCGTGTTTGTGCAGCATGCTGCGGACGCGCAGCTCTTGACGGCTTCCGGGTTCACCGATGTCCGCATTCTCACCGACACAACTGAGTTTGAAGGCATCACGCTGAGCAAAACGTCCGGCCAGCACGGCTCCGATGCGGCCATCGCCGCCATCGGCGAGCTCCTCGGCGAAGTGAGCGGCGTGGTCTTCAAGCATCAGGGCGAAAAAACGCTGTACCTGGCCGGCGATACCCTCTGGAACGAGCATGTCGCGCAGGCACTGAACGCTCACCACCCAGACGTGGTCATCCTGAATGCGGGGGATGCCCAGATCACGGGCCTAGGATCCATCGTGATGAACACTCAGGATGTGCTGGAGGTGCACCGCGCCGCGCCGCAGGCCACGCTGATTGCCACGCACTTGGAAGGCGTGGCCCATGCGGTGCTTTCTCGTGACGAACTGCGCGCCTTTGCGGCTGAGCAGGGTTTCGCGGCCCAGCTGCTGGTTCCGAACGACGGACAGTCCATCACGCTTTGAGCTGAATCAGGTGTGGCGAGTACGGGGCGATGCTTTCACTGGGCTGGCCTCGATTTCGCGCCCTGCAGTGACGTCGCGGCGGAGCGGCCCCGAAGGCTACAGGTGCCGGGCCAGTCACGGGACATGGAGTTAGGCAGGCTCTACACCGCCAAAGGCATGGGCGGACGCGGTTGACCCTGCTGAGGTGCACAAAGGAAGGGATTCTGCTGGCGAATTTAGATCAGGGTATCCAAAACAGCGTTTTTTGCGACTGGGCTGTTTGCACTTACCGATGAACTGGAAAGATTTTTGAATTCGCCAGCAGAATCGGAAGGGATTCGCGGCTCACACAGGCTCCGGCCCCTCAGAATTTACCCCTAGATTTCGGTTGTCTGTTCAGAGGACTCGATCACGACCTCAATCTCGATCTGTGCGGCGAGGCTGGCCCCAATGGTGCAGTACTTCTCATGCGACAGGTGAGCGGCTTTCTCGAGTGCCTCCACGCTGATCCCCTGGCCTTGGGCGACATGACGCAGGACGTACCGCTCGTACCGGGGCGGGACACTGCCTTCCGCCTTGAAGCCTTCCACGGTCACGCGGTAAGCGCTCAGAGGCGTACGGCGTTTTTCCATGATTTCGACGACGTCATACATCGTGCAAGACGCCAGCGCACTCATCAACGCGTCCATCGGGCCGACCCCGATGCGGTGCTCTGCGCTCATGTCGATGACGAGCTGCTGTCCTGTCTGATTGGTGCTGGCGTACCGCTGGTCGCCGAGATGGTGCATGGTCAGTGTTTTACTGGAGTTCATTTGGACTTCCTCTTTTACTTCGTTCGTGGGTCGAGGGCGTCACGCAGGCCGTCTCCCAACAGGTTGATGGCCAGCACGGTGAGGGCAATCATCACGCCTGGAAAAACTTCTAGCCACCAGGCCTGCGGCAGGAACCGGCGTCCACTGCTGAGCATTTCCCCCCAGTCGCTGACCGGAGGCTGCACGCCCAATCCGAGGAAGCTCAGCCCCGCCGCCGCCAGGATGGCGTACCCCACACTGACCGTCGCCTGCACGATCAGCGGCGACGCGACATTCGGCAGAACATGCCGCAGCAGCACGCGGGGGTGCGGCGCCCCTAACGCGTGCGCGGCTTCCACAAACTCAACCTGCTTGAGCTGCAGCACTTCAGCACGAACCAGACGCGCGAAAGTGGGCATCAGGCCGATGCCAATGGCAAGCACTGCGTTCTGAAAACCAGGGCCGAGCGTCCCAATAATGGCCAGGGCCAGCAGCAGTCCGGGGAAGGCCAGCAGGACGTCCATGACCCGCATGATCAGGGTATCGGTGGTGCGGCCGACGTACCCAGCCAGTAGACCAAGCAGGGTGCCGATACTGGCACCAAGCACGACAGGCAGCACGCCGGACAGCAGAGACACCCGCCCGCCATGAAGGATGCGGCTGAGTACGCTGCGGCCGAAGTCGTCGGTGCCAAGCCAGGCAGATGAATTCGGAGGTTTGAGTCGGTTAAACCAGTTCTGCGTATTGGGCGCCTCAGGGGCGATGACAGGAGCAAGCAGGGCCAACATCACCAACGTGAACAGCAGCGTTGCGCCAGTTCTCACCGATAAGTTACGCCTCAGCTTGCGCCAGACAGGATGGCGTGACCGGACGGGCACGGCACCTACATGTGAAACCCTGAAGCTACGCATACTGCACCCGGGGATTGAGGGCCGCGTATGCGAGGTCTACAGCGAGATTGACGAAGGTGTAAAGCACTGCAATGAACACGGTGATGCCCTGGACAAGGTGGATATCTCTGGTCTGAATTGCTTGGAGAGTCAGCCGACCTAGGCCTGGCCACGCAAAAATCGACTCGGTGATGGCGGCGCCGCCCAGCAGTCCGCCGAACTCCAGACCAACCACCGTGACGACGGGAATAAGCGCGTTGCGCAGCGCGTGACGCAGCACGCCTGAACGGGGCAGACCTTTGGCGCGCGCGGTGCGGACGTAATCCTGATCCAGGGTGTCGAGGAGGCTGGCGCGGGTCATCCGGGTGATCAACGCGATCGATCCGAAAGCGAGCGTCACGGCGGGCAACACGAGGTTTGCGGGTGAACCGCTGCCAGAGGCTGGTAGCCAGCCAAGGTTCAGGGCGAAGAGTAACATCAACATGACCGCCAGCCAGAAGCTGGGGATGCTGATGCCGAGCAGTACGATCGCCATGACCACGGCGTCCCAGGCCGTGCGGCGTTTCACGGCAGCAAGAATGCCAAGCGGCACGGCCACCAGCACCGCGACCGCGAGGGCGACGGTGGTCAGCAGCAGCGTGTGAGGAAACCGCGCAAGGATCTCAGTGAGCACGGGCGTGCCCGTCCGCACGGAGGCCAGCTGGCCCGTGACGAAGTCGCGGAGGAAGCGTCCGTACTGCAGGTACCAAGGGTCGTTCAGACCGTAGGCCTCCCGCAGACGGGCGAGCTCGGCTGCTCCCAGCCCCTGAGCGTCCTCGCCGAGGAGTGCCACGAGTGGGTCGCCTGGGGTAAGTTTGAGCAACACGAACACGAGCAGGGTCACGCCGAACACAACAGGAATAAGGCTGAGCAGTCGGCGCAGCGTATAACGGATCAAATGGGGTCGCCGCTCCTTTACTTCAGGGTGGCGTTTGAGAGGTCGAGGTTGATCCAAGAGTACCGCCACACTTCACCTTGCAAACGGGTGCTCTTGGCATAACTGGAAAGCGGGTAGTACAACGCAAGAAGTGGCAGATCCTGGTCAATCTGTTCCTGGGCGCTCTGGTAGAGCTTGAGGCGGTCGGCCTGATTGTTGCTGCGGCGCGCATCAAGCAGCAGTTTGTCGACCTTGACGTTGCGGTACAGCGCGTTATTGTTCACCGGAATTTCGCGGGAGTGAAAGAGCGCGTATAGCGCGTAATCAGCATCCAGGGTGACGGTACCCCAGCCACTGATAAACAGTTCGGCGTGATTGGGCTTCTGGATCGCAGTGGTGTAGGCGCTGTAATCGAGGATCTGAACGCTGGCGGTCAAGCCGATCTGGGAGAGAGAGAACTGGATGGCTTCTGCCAGCTGACGGTTCTCGGCGCTTTCATAGGTCACCAAGCTGATTTTGGTGCCGTCTTTCACACCGGCTTCACGGAGGAGTTTGCGGGCGCCCTCAACGTTGTAGGGGCGCGGGTTCAGATCTTTGCCGGCGCCGTACACGGTGGGAGGAACCGGAGCAGTGGCCTTGACCGCGAGACCCTGACGGAGAATCTTAACGATGCTGTCGCGGTCAATGGCCTGCGCGATGGCCTGACGGACTTTGACGTTCTTGGTAATGCCGTTCCGGGTGTTGAAGCCCAGAAAGGTTGATCCCCAGCCGAGTTTTTTGTACACCGCGAGCTTTGGATTGTTTTCCAGGTCATTGAGATTTTCGGGCGGCACACTGGTAATCAGGTCGACGCGGCCGGTGCGCAGTTCAACAATCTGCGTGGCGACATCGGGGATGACCCGGAACACGAGCTTGTCAATATTGACCTTTCCGCCCCAGTAGGTCTTGTTGACGTTCAGCTGAATCTGGTTGCCAGTGTTCCAGCGGTCAAATTCGAACGGCCCGGTTCCCACAGGGTTGCGGCCAAAGTCTTTGCCGAACTTGCGGGCACTGGTCGGCGACACGATGGCGGTGACCGGGTGGGTGAGATGGGCCAGGAGCGGCGCGAAGGGCTCGCTCGTGGTGATCTCGATGGTGTCCGCGTCAATGATTCTGATGGTCTTGATGATGTTCAGGACGTACGCGCCCGGAGCTTTGGACGCGGGGTCAATGAGGCGTTCGAAGCTGAATTTAACGGCAGCCGCATTGAAAGGTGTGCCGTCATGAAACTTGACGTTCTTCCGGAGTTCGAGGCGCCAGGTTGTGGGCGTGACACGTTTCCAACTGGTGGCCAGGCGGGTCTTGATGCCGTCATCATCCCGGTAGAGCAGGCTGTCATAGATTTGGTTGGTAATGCCGAAGGCGTTGCCGCTGAAGGTGAGGTTCGGATCAAGGGTGGGGGCGTCGCTGGCTGTGGCGATCGTCACGGTTCCACTTTGTGCACTCGCGGTTGCAAGGCTGGCAGTCAGGAGCCATAGGGTCAGGGTTTTCAGGGTTTGCATAGGTCCTCCCAGATGAACACGCCGGACGTGTTCCGTTTTTCAAAGATAAGCTGATCAAACATGGCGAGGTCTGGATGGTACCAAAACCCGGCCTTCACGCTTTTCTCTACACAGTTTAGAACGCGGGCACCACCGCTCCGCCGTATTTCTTGAGAATAAAAGCCCGCACCTCGGGACTCTGAAGCGCCTTGACCAATTTCAGGTAACCGGAACTCTTGAGCGTGGCAGGTTTGACGGCGAGCAAGTTCGCGTACGGGCTGCGCTTGTCTTCCAGCAGCAATGCGTCCTTAAGAGGATTCAGCCCTGCGTCTAGGGCATAGTTGGTGTTGATGACGGCGGCGTCTACATCGCCCAGTGCTCGGGGAAGCTGAGCGGCCTCCAACTCGCGGAAACGCAGCCGCTTGACGTTGGTGGTGATGTCCAGCGGCGTGGCGTTGACCCCCACTCCCGCCTTCAGTCGGATCAGCCCAGCCCGCTCCAGCAGCTTGAGGGCCCGTCCACTGTTGCTCGGATCGTTGGGAATGGCAATGGTCGCGCCGCTTTTCAGGTCGCGCAGGCTCTTGACTCGTCGGCTATAGACCCCGATGGGTTCTACATGCACCTTGGCACCCGCCACCAGACCCAGCGGGCGATCTTTCTGAAATGCGCTCAGGTAGGGCAGGTGTTGAAAGAAATTGACGTCAATGCTGCCGTCTGCCAGCGCCAGATTGGGCTGCACATAGTCGGAAAACTCCCGGACGACCAGGGTCAAGCCCTGCTTGGCGAGGGTGGGCTTGATGAAGTCCAGGAGTTCAGCGTGAGGCACGGGGCTGGCCCCCACGCGCAGGGTTCCGGCGAGGGCTGAGGTAGACAGGCTGAGGGCGGTGAGCAGCACGAGGGTTTTCATGGTCAGGACTCCTTGGAGAAAGTGAAGAGGGGAAATCAGAACGCGGGAATGATGCTGCCGCCGTACTTCTTGAGCAGCCAGGCCTTGGCCTCTGGACTGGTCAGGGCCTGAGCCAACTTCTTCAGGTCGGGGTTGTTCCGTTGGCTGCGTGTAGTGGCCAGAATGTTGACATAGACGCTGTTTGGCCCCTCACGGAAAATGGCGTCCTGTGTGGGATTGAGTCCGACTTCCAGCGCGTAGTTGGTGTTGATGATGGCCGCGTCCACGTCAGCCAGCGAGCGGGGCAGTTGCGCGGCCTCCAGTTCCCGGAAGCGCAGCTGCTTGACGTTGCTCACGATGTCGGTGAGGTTGGCCCGCACGCCCGCACCCGGCTTCAGACGGATCAGTCCTGCACGCTCGAGGAGCAGCAGCGCCCGCGCCCCGTTGCTGGGGTCGTTAGGAATGGCGAGGGTCGCTCCGCGCTTGAGTTCCGTGACCTTCGTGACCCGCTTGCTGTACAACCCCAGTGGGGGCAGGTATACCTTGGTGACCGGCACGATGTTCAGGGGGCGGTTTTGCTGGAAGGCGTCCAGATAGGGCTGGTGCTGAAACAAGTTGGCCTCCAGGCTGCCTTCTCCTAGCGCGACGTTGGGCTGCACGTAGTCCGAAAACTCACGCACGATCAACGTCACCCCCTGCCGGGCCAGGAGAGGCTTCACGAAGTCGAGCAGTTCGCCTGCAGGCACAGGAGTGGCCCCCACACGCAGGGTTCCTGCCAAGGCCTGTCCGATGAGGGTGAGCAACAGGAGGCTGCTGAGGGTACGAATATTGGTGGTGGACATCAGACACTCCTTGAGCACTTGGGGTGAAGAGGGGCCGATCCCCCTGGAATCAACGGGGTGGATCACAGGTGAGGGGCGCAGGAGGAGGGACGGAGCTGGAAGAAGGCTTGAAGCACTTGAGGAGCCGGAGTTGGCCGGGCTCAGCGGTGATCGGTGCGGGTCGCGACCCGGTCGCCCAGCCACTGCAAGGCCTGAACGAGTACCAGCAGAGCGAGGACAGTGGCGATCATCACGCCTGTTTCGAAGCGCTGGTAGCCGTACCGGATGGCGACGTCGCCCAGCCCGCCGCCACCAATGGCTCCGGCCATGGCGCTGTAACCGATCAGGCTGACCAGCATGACTGTGAAGCCGTGAACCAGCGCGGGGCGGGCCTCCGGCAACAGCACCTTGAACACGGTCTGAACCGTGCTGGCGCCCATGGCCCGGGCGGCTTCCACCACCCCACTTGGCACGTCCCGGAGCGCTCCGTCGACCAGACGCGCCACAAACGGAATGGCGGCAATGGTCAGTGGTACGGTGGCCGCAGTGGATCCGATGCTCGTTCCGGTGATCAGGCGCGTCAGGGGAATGAGCAGCACCAACAAAATGATGAAGGGCAGACTGCGGCCGACGTTGACCGCGGCGTCCAGCCCCCGGTACACCACGGCCTGTGGCCGCAGCCCGGCGGGGCGCGTCAGGGTCAGCACGGCGCCCAGCGCTGTTCCCAGCACCTGCGCGATGAGCGCCGAGGGCAGCACCATCCACAAGGTTTCCAGGGTGGCCTGCCACAGCAGCGGCCAGAGGACGTCCCAGGTCACGCGCTCACCTTCGGGGTCAGGTGGGAGACGTCTGCCTCACTCAACTCTGTCCCACTCAGCCACGCGGCAGACACGTGGTCAGGAGCCGTCAGCCAGACGTCCACCCCCAGGGCATGGGCCTCGGCCCGGACAATTCGGGCATCTTGCCGGGCCAGCCTTTCCAGGGTCGCGGCGCCCAGGTTCGGCAGGGTCAGGTGGTGCAGAGCCTCACCGGTGAGCAGGGGGTGTTCGGGTCGGTGGGCGTCCAGCAGCGCGCGGGTGACCACCGACTGCGGCTGACGCAGGACGGAGGCTGTCTCGCCCGCCTCCACCAGCGTTCCCTGATCCAGCACGGCCACGTGGGTGGTCGCGGCGCGAATCACTTCCAGTTGGTGGGTCACGAGAATGAGGGTGAGATCCCGCTCGCGTTGCAGCTCGGTGAGCAGGGTCAGGAGGCCCGCGCTCGTCTCCGGGTCGAGGGCGCTGGTGGCCTCGTCGGCCAGCAGCAGATCTGGATCGGTGACTAGGGCGCGGGCAATGCCCACCCGCTGTTTCTGGCCGCCCGACAGCTGAGCGGGGTAGCGCCCAGCCAGGGCTTCCAGGCCCACCAGCTGCAGCAGTTCCCGTGCTCGCCGTTCGCGGATGACTTTGGGAGTGCCGCGCAGTTCCAGCGGCAGGGTCACGTTGTGCAGCACGCTGCGCTGGGCCAACAGGTTGAAGTGCTGAAACACCAACCCGGTTCGCGCCTGAAGTTGCCGGAGGGTGGCCGGTGTCAGGGGTTGGCCCTGAACCTGAATGTGACCCACATCCGGGGTTTCCAGCCCACTGATCAGCCGTACCAGCGTGCTTTTGCCTGCACCGCTGCGCCCGATAATGCCGGTGCGGCTGCCCCGAGGAATGCAGAGCGTGAGGTCTTGTAGAGCGGCCTGTGGCTGCCCCGGATAGGTCTTGGTGACGCGGCTGAATTCCAGTGCGGGCGGTGGCGGCGCAGTCGACATAGGGCTTGCTCCGGCGGGCGAGTACGGAAGGTGCCCGCCACGGACAGCGGGGCCCTTCCTGAGTGAAGTCCTGCGGAAGAGCGCCGGGGGCTATCCCGGGAACACCTGCAAGCAGGGAAGCCCTTCCTTGAGCCGGACCTGCCGCCGTTGTTCATCGTTGAGGCGCACAGCACTGGAAAGCACCAGCCGTGATGAAGGCGGGTTGCTGCGGCGATCCCTGGGCCAGTTCCCTCGCGCCGACTTGAACGACAGGCAACCACAGTCACGAGTCGTCAGGAAAGGTAGACCAGTTGACATCATCTGTCAACTTCTTTCGTCCCTGGCTGTCCAACTGGGTCGCTCAGCCAAGCCGGAACAGGCCGGCTCCAACGCGGTTAGGGATAAATTTGAAGCTCAGGTTGCTACCTCAAATGTCGTGTGCCTCTTAGACAGACACATTGTTGAGAGGGACTCCACTTCAGTCTTCTGTTTTGCCGCTTTGCGAGTTGCTCTGCTCCGCACTCGTAGTGTTGCCCCGCAGAGCCTGGCAGGCTGGATAAACTCCCAAACACGACAAGATTCAAGTCGGTTTCTATACGAGCAGTGAACGAACCTGTTCAGGAGAGCCGAGGAGGCCGCTCCGTTCAGGTGGGCCAGTGCTGCTCCCCACCTGACCCATACTAGTTGACAAGTTTTGTAAACTGGTCTACGGTAACTCCAACCCGAAGACGGGTCACGCTCAACCAGAGCGGTGGCAGGCCAAATTGTCTGTTCGGCCTGCCACCGCCCTCCGGGAGATCTTATGACGTACTGCCAGCCTGACCGCCACCACCTGACCCCCTGTTCGGGGCGAATGTGTTGTTGCCGCGCCTGATCTGCCCCCACGTTCCCGCGTGACTGTTGTTGCCTGATCCCGGCCCGAGAGCCTTTCTTGCCGCTCCAGGCCTGCCTCCCCTGGCCGCGCTTGGTTCACTCTCTGTGTTTGCCCTGCCGACTTCCCTTGAGGAGGCCGGAAGCTGCCCTCTCATTCCCCTCCGAGGTTGCCATGTCCGATTCCTCCGCTGCTCCGTTCGCTTCCGCTTTGCCTTCTCCTGAGCTGTACTGGTTTATTCCGTCGGGCGGCGACGGTCACCGCCTTGGCCAACCTACCCGCCCGGCCAGCTTTCCTTACCTGTCTCAGGTCGCGCAGGCTGCCGAGGTGCTGGGGTACGACGGCGTTCTCCTGCCCACTGGCGGCACCAACGAAGAAACGCTGGTGATCGCGAGCGCGCTGAGCAGCTTGACCCGGCACCTCCGGTTTCTGGTGGCCCTGCGCCCTGGCCTGCTGTCGCCCGTGCTGGCCGCCCGCCTCACCGCCTCGCTTGACCGCATTTCGGGTGGGCGCGTCAATCTAAATATTGTCTCTGGCAGCGGTAATTTTGACTTCGAAGGGCTGGACCTGACCCAAGCCGAACGCTATGAGCTCACCGCCGAATGGTTAGGCGTGTTCCGGGCCTTGCTGCGCGGCGAAGCAGTGACCCATCACGGGCCGCACCTGCAGCTCACAAATGGCCGTGCCCCGCTCCCGTCTGTGCAGCAGCCCCACCCGCCCATCTATTTTGGTGGCAGCAGTCAGCCCGCATTGGCGGTGGCAGGCGAACATGTGGACGTGTACCTCAGCTGGGGCGAGCGCCCTGAACAGGTGGCTGAAAAGTTTGCCCAGGTGCAGGCGCACGCCGCGCAGCATGGCCGCACCGTGCGCTTTGGTCTGCGGGCCCACATCATCGTCCGGGAAACCGAAGACGAGGCGTGGGCCGCTGCCGACGACCTGATCGCAGGCATCAGTGACGAGGCCATTGCACAGGCGCACGGAGCCTTTCTGGCCAGCGGCTCAGAAGGTCAGCGCCGCCAGAGTGCGCTGAACGGCGGCACGCGGGAGAGCCTGCGCGTGGGGCCGAACCTGTGGGCGGGCGTGGGTCTGGTGCGCGGGGGCGCGGGTACCGCCTTTGTGGGCAGCGCGCAGAACGTCGCCGCCGCTCTGCGCGAGTACCAGAGGATCGGCGTCGACACCTTTATTCTCAGCGGTTACCCGCACCTTGAGGAAGCCTACCGCACCGCCGAACTGCTGTTTCCGGCCTTGGGCCGCCCCAGTCCCGCCTTGACGCCGCACGCCGGACAAAGGCTGAGCCATACGTCTACGCCCACGTTGGGCGCGGCCCGGAATGAGGCTGGTGAACCACAAGCAGAACGCGAACTCGTCGCGGCGGGCCGCTTTCGCTCGATCTGAAGTCCGGTTTGCCCGCTTCCCCACTCAATTCACTACCCACAGGGAGCCTTACCATGACCTTTCAACTGAACCAACCCCGCACCCTGACCGCTGCTTTGCTGGCCCTCACCCTGTCCGGCGTGGCGCAGGGCGTCACCTTCACCATCGGCCACCAGAAGGGCGGCATTCCCAACATCCTCAAAGCACGCGGCACACTGGACAAGTACGCCGCGCAGGGCATCGACTTCAAGTGGGTGCTGTTCACGGCTGGCCCACCGCTGCTGGAAGCCGCCAACGCGGGAGCCGTTGATTTTGGCAGCGTCGGTAACGCGCCGGGCGTGTTTGCCCTCGCCGGGGGAGCCGACCTGAAATACGTGGGGGTCACCGTCAACCGCTCAGATACCACCGAAGCCTTGATCGTGCCGAAGGGGTCGAGCTTACAAAAAGTCAGTGACCTGAAGGGCAAGCGCATCGGCGTTGCGCGGGGTTCGAGCGCCCACGCCTTCCTTTACAACGTCCTCAAGAGTGCAGGAATGACTTTCAAAGACGTGACCATCGTGCCGCTGTTGCCGCCCGATGCCCGCCCCGCCTTCGAGAGCGGCAGTATCGATGCCTGGGCCGTGTGGGATCCCTTTTTGACCACCGCTGTGCAGGCCACGGGTGCCCGCGTGTTGCGCGACCATACCGGGCTGGGGCGTGGGGACAGCTACCATCTGGTGCCGAGCGCCGTGCTGAACAACCCGGAAAAGAAACGGGCCTTACAAGTCCTGCTGGCCGAACTGGAGAACGCTGCCCACTGGGCCAACAAGAATCAGGGCACGGTGATCGCGCAGTTCAGTGACGAACTCGGCATTCCCAAAAGCGTGCTGGAAGTGACCGTTCCCAAGGGCATTCCCTTTAATATTCGGCCTTTCCGGGCGGCTGATTTGAAACCCTTGCAATCTCTGTCCACCGTTTTCCGTGAAGCGGGAGTGTTGCCCAGAGATATGGCGTTTGGCCCGCAGTCCTACGCGACCTTGCCTGCCTTCCGGCCTGCGCTGGGCACGCTGGGGTTGAAATGACTCAGGTGCGGAGTCCGCAGGGGCAGGGGACGCAGGTCAAGATCACCCAGGACGTCCTGACCGGGGCCATCACGGGGCGGCCCGCATCCAGTTCGGTTCAGGCAGCTCCCCGCCGTCCCGCACCCAAGTGGTTGCTGGAAGGCGTGCGCTGGCTCGTGCCGGTGCTGCTGGTAGCCTTCTGGCAATTGGCGTCCAGCGTGGGCTGGCTCAATCCACGGGTGCTGCCCGCGCCGAGTGCGGTGGTCGGCGCGTTTTGGGAGTTGGCCCGCAACGGCGAACTGTGGCACCACTTCCTGATCAGTCTGGGGCGGGCCGGAACAGGCGTGCTGATTGGGGGTGGACTGGGCTTTGCGCTGGGCATCCTGACCGGCACCTTCCGGACGGCGCACCTGCTGCTGGACTCCTCGTTTCAGATGATCCGCACCATTCCCAACCTGGCCCTGATTCCGCTGGTGATCCTCTGGTTCGGCATCGGTGAAAGCGGCAAGGTCTTCCTGATTGCGCTGGCGACCTTCTTCCCTGTGTACCTCAACGCCCTGCACGGCGTCCGGAGCATCGATCCCAAGCTCACGGAAATGGCCCGTGTGTACGGGCTCTCACCACTGGAGACCTTCCGCCGCGTGTCGTTGCCGGGAGCGCTCCCCAGCGTCCTGATCGGCGTGCGGTACGCGCTAGGCATCTCGTGGCTGGCGCTGGTGGTCAGCGAATCGTTTGCGGCCAGCAGCGGCATCGGTTTTCTGGCGATGGACGCCCGCGAGTTCTTTCGTACCGACGTAATCGTGCTGGCGATCCTCATTTACGCCCTGATCGGCAAGGTTGCCGACTCACTCGTACGAGGGCTGGAACGGCGCCTTTTGCCCTGGCAGGTGCAGGCATGACGGCCACCTCCGCTGTTCGCCTGCCCAACCCCATGTCCCTGCGGGCAGGAGACGGAGCCAGCGTGCATGTTCAGAATCTCAGCGTGATGTTTGGCTCCAACACGGTGCTGAGTGACCTGACCCTGGATGTGGCCCCTGGTGAACGGGTGGCGGTGGTAGGAGCCAGTGGCGGCGGCAAAACGACGCTGTTGCGGGTATTGGCGGGCCTCACGCCCCACAGCGCCGGAGAGGTGCAGATTCGGCAGGCCAGGGACGAGGCGCGGGTACGGGTCATGTTTCAAGAAGACCGGCTATTGCCGTGGCTGGGCGCACTGGACAACGTGACGCTGGGGCTGCCGCGTGCTGAGCGGGCTTACGGCCTGACCGCGCTGGCCGGCGTGGGCCTCGCAGACCGCGCCGAGACTTACCCGCACGAACTCTCCGGCGGGCAGCGGCAGCGGGTGGCCTTGGCCCGCGCGTTGGCTCACCGTCCAGCCCTGCTCTTGCTAGACGAACCGTTCGGCGCACTCGCCGCCCTGACCCGCGCCAGCATGCACGCGCTTCTGGAGACCCTGCTCGACGACACCGGAGCCACCACGCTGCTGGTCACGCACGATCTGGACGAAGCCCTGAAATTGGCCGACCGGGTCATCCTGCTGCGTGGCGGTGAAGTGGGCGAGGACGTGCGCCCGCCGACATCCCGCCCGCGTGACCGGGCTGCACTGGAACCGCTGCGGCGGCATCTGGAAGAGCAGTTGCTATGAGGGCCGCTGTCCATCCGCTCCGGCTCCACGCAGTGCGGTGGCGCCAAGCGGCTCCGGCTACCACCATTGCGGCGGCAGTATTACTTCACGCCTCCGCGCTCACCGCCCCGCTTCATGCGGGGTTGTGTGGCCTTCACTGTCCCAACCCGCTGGTCTTCAGCCATGCACTGGAGTGCAAGTCTTTCAGATGCTGGAACGGATCAGGCCACCGGGTAGCGTTGAGCAGTGCGCGGGAGTCGGTCAGGAAGTCATACGGTCAGTCGGCTGACGGTATATCTGGTGTGGGCGACAACGTACCGGTATCACGTCTTAGTCGGTGAAGTGAACCTTCGATGCCGCGAACTCCTGATTCACATTGGCGGTGCGGAAGACGTTGGCATGTTGAAGGGCGTCGTGAGGTGCGATCCGGTGCAGCTGCACTTGGAAGATCCACCTGCGCGGTCGGGGAGTGCTCTGGTGAAGCGGCTCAAGGGGCGCACTTCCCGGGTGCTCCAGAAAGAATTCCCCCATCTCGTTTTTCGAGATGGGGGACGACACTGTTGGGGCGTGGGATAGGGAGCAGGGAGTCCGGGGAACATCACCGAGGAGCTGGGGCAGGAGGATCTCGAGCATCACCAGAGCGGTTCCAATCAAGCGCAAGACACGTTCCTGCTCTCAGATGGAAGGAGACCCCTGTCGCTCCCAAACCCCTAGGGTCGTTTAGTTTACAGAACCACGGCAACTCTTTAAAACGTCAAGTGCTGAGGCCACAAGCGCCCTAAGATCGGGATGAGAGCATCATAAATTGGTGACAACATATTGAGCTAACTTGTGGCACTACTCCGGAGCGCTTCCAGTGTTTACGCTCTGTCTTAGCTGCAGCACACTCTGCTCATTTCCGAAGATTCGCTTGAGCTGAGGTTGGCAGTTCATCTCTCACTTGAGGTCACCCCACCGTTCAAGGAGCACGCTATGAAGAACTTCCCCGTCGGGTTTATTGCTTTAGGCGCACTCGTCCTGTCGGCCTGTGGTCAGGTGCCGGACGTCACCCCTTCCAGCACGGCCGCTGCTCCCGCGCCATTCCAGGTCACCCTGCTGTCCCCTGCGCAGCAAAACGCTCTGCGCCACCAGCTTCAGGAGTTGAGAGATGTGCAGGCACAGGTGGCCGCCGGGACGCTCACCGCGCCTGTGGACGATGCAGGCCAAGTGGTTGACCTCGGTGCCCTGATTCAGAGCTTTGAACTAGACCTACAGATGGGCGCCCAGCCCCTCAACATTGAGGTGCCCAGCGGCAAGCTCAACCCTCAGGCAGCCCCTTACGCTCAGTACATTTACACCAACATTGCTGGTGACAACAACTTCCGTGGCAACTACAGCTTCAACAAGTCCCGCTTCCCCCGATTTAACTGGTCGAATGACGGCTGCAGTGGGCCCTCGGAATATACCGGCTGGAGCGATGAGTTTTACTGGCCCTGCCTGGCCCATGATTTCGGCTACCGCAACGCCCGTCTGTATCCCAATCTACTCAACGGCAACCACCGGGCATGGGTCGACAGTCAGTTTAAACAGCATATGCGCTTAAAATGTGACACGCTGGGCTGGCGCAAATATCCTTGCTACGCTGCAGCTGAAGGCTTCTACCAAGCAGTACGTCTGCGCGGCGCGGGCTCCTTTTACCCCTGAAGCCTTTTGGTCGAACGGTCATCCGTTGCAGCGCCTCTCCACGCCAGACGTGGGGGGGCTTGTCCCCTTTCTCAGGAAACTTGATAGGAGCAACGTGGCCCTTCCTACTGCTGCCCTCACGCCCTTTGGTGAACTGAGACACATCTTGCGTGGCGTGGGCCTGGCCACTTGGTTGGCTGTGAGCACCCACGCCCTCTTGGCCCTTCCCGGTAAACCTTGGCGTCTCACCCAAGACGAGTATCTGTCATTCGGGTTGTGCCTGTTGGGATTTGGTGCCGTCTTGTGGGTTGCCACCGACACCCGCAGCGCCCGCTGGCCACTGCGGATCAAGCTGTGGCTGTGTGCCCTAGAGGTGGGCCTTGCCCTGATCGCCAACCACATTTTCAACGGCAACAGTCTGCTGTCCGGCATGTTGTTGGTCACGGCCATGCATGTGGGTGCCATCTTACCCATGCATCAGGCCCTGCTCTGGGTGGCCGTGCAGACCCTTGGCCTATTTACAGTGCTCAGTGTAAATTGGCCACTGTTCGATGCGGTGTCGTATACCACAGGCTACCTGTGCTTTCAGGTATTTGCGGTGCTGAGTGCCCAGGTGGCGGTTCGCGAGGTGCAGGCGCGGCAGCGGCTGACGGTGGTGGTCGAAGAGTTGCAGCAGACCCGTGCTCTGTTGGTGCAGGCCTCCCGTGACGCTGAGCGCCTCCGGATTGCCCGCGAACTGCATGATCTGGTTGGGCATCACCTGACGGCGCTGACCATGAACCTTCAGGTGGCTGAGCACGGGACACAGGACGAGCGCAGCCAAGTCCATGTCGAACGTGCTGGGGCGATTGCCAAGCTGCTGCTGAGCAGCGTGCGTGAGGCGGTGGGGGCGATGCGCAGTGAAGCAGTGCTGGACATCAGGGCGGAGCTTGACCTGCTTCAGCAGCGCTGGACGGACGTTCAGGTTCATGCGACCCTGCCTGAGAACCTGGCCGTGATCGACCCGCTACGCACCCAGGTGTTGCTGCGGTGCAGTCAAGAAATTGTGGCGAACGCGGTCAAACATGGCGCTGCCCGCAATGTGTGGCTGATCCTGGAGTGGCAGGCCGACTGCCTGCACCTGCATGCCCACGACGATGGTCGGGGGGTCAGAGCCCTCCGCCCCGGCTGCGGCCTGAAAGGCATGCAGGAGCGGCTCGAAAGCATAGGAGGTCAGTTGAAGATCGATACTCATCATGGTGCAGGTGTGGTGCTGCTGGCAACACTCCCGCTTATAGTGCACTCGTGATCCGCGCCTGCCTGGTTGACGACCAGACGCTGGTGCGTCAGGGTCTGCGAAGCATGCTTGACCTTGCTCCTGACATTGAGGTCATTGCGGAGGCTGAAGACGGTTTGGTGGCTTTAGAAGTCATTCCAAAGGTCAAGCCGGACATCGTGCTGCTTGACGTCCGTATGCCGCGGCTCGACGGTCTGGGCGTATTGCGGCGCCTCAACGCTGCTCAAGCCCTGCCGCCGACCCTGATTTTAACCACCTTCGACGACGATGAACTGGTATTCGACGCCGTCAAGGCGGGAGCCAAAGGCTACCTCCTGAAAGACGTCTGTATTCAGGTGCTGCTCGACGCCGTCAGGGTGGTGGCGGCGGGTGGGCGGTGGCTGCAACCGGCCGTGACCGAGCGCACCCTCAGGGGATTAGAGAGTCTAAAACGGCCGGTCACAGACGATCTCAGCGTGGCAGGGATTGGCTTGACGGTCAGGGAGAACGAGGTTCTGCGCCTGATGGCTGGCGGGTACAGCAACCGGGAGATTGCCGATGCATTGCAAACCACCGAGGGAACCGTCAAGAGTTATGTCAGTAACGTGCTGTCCAAGTTGCAGACCAGAGATCGCATTCGTGCTGTGCTCCGGGCTCTTGAATTGGGTTTGCTGTAGGAAAGTTGTCGCACCAGTTCTGGCAAGTTGAGGATGGACAGGCCGTCCAGGGTCGATGACAACAGGGGGCTGAACGACGGGAGGCCAGGTGTTCAAAACGAGGGCCAGGCGCCGAGGGCGGCCTGCAGGCCGCCCTGTATGAAAAAGAGCGTCCCAAACAACCCCCGAAACTGGGTGCCCAGCAGACGGCGATCCTGATGACCGAAGTCTGCTCGAGTCCCGACGGCCGGGAGAAGTGGATCATGCAACTGCTGGCAGACCGTCTGGTGACGTTGGGTGCCGTGGACACCATCAGTGATGAAAGTGTCCGGCGCACACTGAAAAAAACGCGTTTAAACCGTGGCAAGTTCAAAGTTGGTGTGTCGCCCAAGTAGGCGCGGACTTTGTTTGGCGCATGGAAGCTGTCCTGGACACCTATGCTCAGCCCCACGACGCCTCGCGGCCCGTCATCTGCTTCGGTGAAAAGTCGTACCAATGGCTCGATCATGTGCACGGGCCGCTGCCACCCGTGCTGGGTATCCCGGCACGGGTGGATCATGAGTACAAGCAGTGCGGCACAGTTAAGGCAACAGAATCCCGTCGACTCCCGCCGATACTGTTCGAGCGGGACGCGCTGCTCCAGATCGTTGGCACTCGACACGACGATCAGGTCTGCCGCCTTGACGTTTACCTGGGGAAGCTGCGTGCGGAGCATCCCGCCCACCGTCGCCCCTCCCACGCTCACGTTGCGGATGTGGACGGGCCGCCCAGTCTGCCGCGCCATGTGCGCGGCGATGAGACCGACAAAGCCCATAAGTGGTTGTGACGCTCCAACCGCCTGAATCGTCGAGTCTCCCAACGCGATCAAACGGAGAGCATCCAGGGCCACCGGCCGGGCCACCTACTCCTGCCAGAACTGCGGATAAGTCACGGCGAGGCGGGCCGCACGCCAGACACCGACACCCAGCACCAACACTCCGACGAACAGAACGCCCAACGCGACTTTCCCTGGAGCGTTCATCACTTCGCTGCTGGCTGACGCATCAACCCGATGCCCAGGATCAGCACACCGACCACGAGCGCAACGGCGCCGACGTAGGCCAGGGAGATCAGGCCGTTGGGCTTCGTCGCGGTGGGCGAGGCGACAGACAGGAAGAAGGCAGCGGGCAACAGGATGGCCGAAGCGGGAATCAGGGTGGTGGCGAGGCGTTCCCAGAAGGGCGAGAGTTGGGCATGTTCGGCCAGCAGGAGGGCCAGAAGGGAAAAGATCAGCAGGACGGCGGCGTGGGCGTGACCAGCCCGCCACAGGTCTTGCCGCAGGGGACTGTTCGCGTAGTCAGCTCCAGCTGTCAGAAGCGTCAAAAGGCTGACGCCGCCGTAGATGACGGTGGGAAGGACGAGCAAGATGATGCCTGCGTGCCGACGGTTCTCTGGTTTCATGTTGTTCCTCCTGTTCCATGTGTGATGGCCTGTCTACGCTTCGGCAGCAGGAACAGGAGCGTGAAGCCCACAAGGCATACCACCACTTCTGCCCACAACGCCAAGGTCAGTGCGTGCGTGAAGCCAGAGCTCCACAGGCGCGTGCCCAGGACGCCGAAGAACAAGAGGCCAAGCACCAAAGAGAGTTTCTTTGGTCATGCGCTTAGCCCCCTTTCTGAAGCCTGGTGAAGGGCTGCCCGGACACGCGACCCTGCCGGATCATGGCCCGGGCGATGGCCACGCTCCCAACGATAGACGGCACGGCGATGTAGAGCGTGAAGAGCAGTGCGCTGCCACCGAGCGGCTGAACGTTGACCAAAAAGGCTGTCCAGGCCGCGATGTATGACGACCCCATCAGGGTGATGTGTCGGCCCAGCCACAGGCGCGCTACCTCCAGTTGCCCTGTGGCCCGGGCCTGCAACCAACGTCGGAGCGCCCACCAGCCACCCACCACCCAAAACAAGGTCAGCACGCCGATCACCAACAAGAGCCAGTCGCCCTGCCGAATGGAGAGCGGGATGGACAGCACGCTCATGCCCAGCATGCTCAGGCCGTACCCTCGGCCAATCCAGCGATGCCAGCGGGAGTGCGGCCCGAACTTGGGCAGGAACAGGGCGAAAGCCCCGAGCAGGAAGCCGCCCATGCCGAAAAGGATGTGCGCGGTGCGCACAAGGGGGTGCAGAAGTTCAGGCATGATCATTCCTCCGGCGGGGTGTAGTCCCGCAACCTGGCTTCGATCAGGTTGAGCTGGTCGCTTAAGGCCAGGAGTTGCGCGGGCTCGATCGTGGCGAGCGTGTAGTCGGCCAAGTGGATCGCGCGCGGAACAGCCTGCTGAAGCAGGGCACCTCCTTGGGCTGTCAGGGCGAGCCTGTGGGAACGGCGGTTTTCGCCGGGGCGGCGTTCGATCAGGCCACGGTTCACCAGGAGGGTGGAGAGGACGGAGACGGTGGCGCGCTCGACCAGCAGGTGCTCGGCGAGGACAGAGGGCATGATCCCGTCTGGTTCACCCTCCTCCCAGACGGCGAGCAGAAAACGGAACTGGGCCTGGGTGAGCCCCAGAGCGGCGAAGTGCTGGTCGAAGCCGGTGGCCATCTTGGTGCCAATCCGCATCAGGGCGGTACAGAGGCGGGAGGTCAACAGATCATCCATACGGTTAGGACTATAACAGTTATAAGACTAACCGCGGGTATTTGCCCTAGGTCGCCCACCCTCCGTATGCCCAGGCCGTGCAGCAACGGCAGGGCCCCGAACTGCTGTTCGGGGCCGGGTGTACGTTCATGAGCTGAACAACGTTATTTGGCAAGAACCGGGGCAACTCCATGCGCTGGCAGTTTCTCAGGCCACCGGCCCGAGCATCGTGATCTATCACGGCGAGGTGAATACCGACACCGACGGCCCGATAGAATCGTGCGTGCGTACCTTACATGGGGGTGCTGAACGACTCCAGACGGGGTCACACGGAACCCGGTCATCAGCAGCCGTGCAGCCGCTTCCGCATCGAGGGAATTCACAGTGCCCTCGTCTATCGAGGCCTGAACCATGTGTGTTGTTCGCTGCGGGCAGCGCATCGGTGTGAATGACCTCTGGGACATGGAATTCACCGGGAATAGGGGTTGACCTGAGCGGCGGAAAATGCGAAAGGGACGGTGCTCTGGGCCGTCCCGACCTCACTTTTCTAACCCTCAAGGTCGCTGTCCCCTTGCTCAGTTGCTGAACCCTGCCTCACACTCCACCGAAGCGCATCCACTTCCCCGATGAGAAGCGATGTTGATCTCATCGGGGTCGCGATCCTCCCACCCCTGCACAAGGTCGCGTATTTCAGCCGCTGGTGCCGCTTGCTCCTGAATCAGGCACGTGACTCGTTGCGGTCAATTTGGAGCCTCGAGCTGTGTCTAGGGCCAAACTTGCGCTGCAGGCGCACACCCAGTAGGCTCAGGAAGAGCGTTGTGCGCTGATGTCCGGCTGCTTGAGACAGGGTGATGCCACGCCAGGAGTGGCTCGAATGAGCGTTCAATTCAATCATGTCCTCCTCGCCGCCCGTGACCGGCAGGCCTCTGCGTCCTTCTTCGCGCACCTGTTCGGCTTGCCCGAACCGACCTCTTGGGGGCCTTTGACCAGCGTGAGCCTCACCGAGGGTGTGCATCTCCAGTGTGCAGAGCCCAGGGTGGAGGAGATTCAAATGCAGCGCGTTGCGTTTCTCGTGGACGACGACACCTTCGACCAGAGTTACACGCGAATACAGGCGACTGGCCTCGAACATGGGTTAGATCCACAGGGCACGCAACCTGGGCAGATGAATACCCACCACGGTGGACGCGGCGTGTAGTTCAAGGATGCTGCTGGGCATGGTTTAGAAGTCATCACACGCCCATACGGCTCGGGCTCTTGATCAGCCAAGGGGACTTCAATCACCGGGAGTACGGGTAGCTCGGAAGACCATCAGGTGCTGAGATCGCAGAATTTCAAGTGGTGTGCCAGGACGGTCAGTGCAGCCTTGAGCCGCAGGCTGAGAGACGTCTTGACCTGACCCCAGCGCAGTCCAGCTCCGACCAGCATGGAGAACGCGGACTCCACGGACTTCCTGGCAGCACCGTCCTCTGGTTTCTAGCGCGAATCGACCTGTCTGGCATTGACCTTCGGTGGCGTCAGGCCGGTTCCGGATGGATCGCCCTGATCCCCGATCTGTTTTGGGCCTCCATAGGAGGGCCAGTCTCGGTTCATCTCGCATAGGACGGTGAAATCGTGCTGATTCGCTGGGCGAATGGCAAACCTGGCAATTTTGCCGTTCAGGGTGCACCAAGCGTGCAGCTTGAAGCCGTAAACCGGTTCAGCGGTGCTGAACCTATGTCGGGCACCACGAAATTTGCACCGAGGGGCGCGCTTGAACGTAGACACTGGCAGGGGCTGCGAATCCACGGCGACGAAGTCCAGTTCCTGGACTTCAGTGGCCAGCTGCTCAACGACGGGGGTGAACCGGGCAAGCCGGAGCCGGGCCTGAGGCTCAGAGGGGAAGTCCGGGAAGTGATTGAGTTTGAGAAAGCGCCACCAGCGGCTGAAATACAAGACCTTGTGCAGCTTCTGAAGAAGCGCCACTGCCAGGAGGTCCGCGTCCGAGATGTTCTCGTGTGAATGAGCAGTTTAGGTGGAATGTGAGGCAGGATCCAGCGACTGAGCGTGGTGACAGCGACAGGGAGCGGCAGAAAATGCGAGAGGGACGGTGCTCTGGGCCGTCCCGATCTCACTTTTCTGCCGCTCAGGACAACCCCTATTGCCGGTGAATACATTCACCAGTCGGATCAGGCACGTCTTCGCGGCCTCGGTATTGCAGTGACGCTGGAGGGGGATGCCCTGCACGAAGTCGTGCTCATCCACTGCTCTCCATAACCAGTGTCGGACGCCATTGACGCTTGGACACACCTCAATCAGATGCCACCGGGAACAGGGGCGGGGTTCCCGGTGGCGCAGTTCCTTAGCGAAGAAGGGTTCGAATTTGATCCACCATTCGCGGAGCGTCTCGGGGCTGACCTTGATGCCGCACTGGTGCAGCAATTCCTGGACGTCCCGGTCGCTGAGGGGAAGCGATGGGAGAGCCAAGCTCCGTGCTGGATGGCTGTCATCGAAAAACGGTGGCTGTAAGTTGTTTTCGGTCAGTCACGGTAGGGCAGCCTCCCCCAATCCGGTGAAAGCAACAGAACTGCACTGGCGTCGTTCACATCAGCAGAGGAGAGCGGGCGGCTGAGGGATCGAAGTAGTGACCCCCACTCAGATCTTCAATCAGTCCGGGATGCCTGGGTTGCCAGTTCAGCAGCTCACGGGTCAGGGTGCTTGAAGTCGGGACGTTGGCGGCCAGGAAGCCTGCCAGCCAGCCGAAATGGTCGCCTGCCTCCTCAGCAGAAAGAGAAACCACGGGCAGATTCAGGTGCCGTCCGATCACCTCGGCGATGGCACGAACGGGGACGCCCTCGTTACCTACCCCGTGCAGCACCGATCCTGCCGGAGCCCTCTCCAGCGCCAGGCGGAAGAGCCGCGCGGCGTCGAGTCGGTGGACGGTGGGCCAGCGGTTGGAGCCGTCACCGATGTAACCAGAAACGCCCTTCTCACGGGCAATGTCGACCAGAGCACCGACAAAACCGGTCTTGGTTTCATCATGAACCGCTGGAGAAAGCCGCACGACCGATGAACGGACACCCTGGGAGGCGAGGGAAAGTGCCGTCTGCTCACCGGCGATGCGGGGCGCGGCGGCGGACCCGGCATCCGGCGCGTCCCGTTCGGTTCCGACCCGGCCCGGCGACAACACCCCGGTTCCGGACGTGATCACCAGTGGGCGGTCGCTGCCCTTTAATGCTTCACCAAGTGCCTCAATGGCCCGCTGGTCGGTCTGTCCCGCCGTGGCGTACTGCGAGAAATCGTGGATGTAAGCCAGGTGAAGCACGCTGTCGGACGCTGCCGCGCCGGCGCGCAGACTGCTGAGATCATCGAGAGCGCCACGGTGGACGGCGGCCCCGGCGGCGATCAGCGCCTGAGCTGAACTGTCTGAGCGGGCCAGCCCCGTGACTTGATGTCCGGCGGCGATCAGTTCGGGAACCACAGCAGAGCCAATAAAGCCTGACGCACCAGTCACAAAAACACGCATAGGTTCTCCCCCAGTCGCCGACATCCTGAACAACCCAATGTCAGCGACTGACATCAAAGTAGCACACGATGTCAGTCGCTGACAACAGTTAAAGTAGAGGATATGAGTCGGTGGAATCCCAATGCGCGTGGCCGCTTGGAGCAAGCGGCGCTGGAACTGTATAGCGAGCGCGGTTTCGAGCAGACCACGGTGTCCGACATCGCAGCCCGCGCCGGACTGACCGAGCGAACCTTTTTTCGCCACTTCACCGATAAGCGTGAAGTGTTGTTCGGGGGCGCGGGCGCTTTGCAAGAGAGCGTGATGAAGCGGGTCAGTGAGGCACCGCTTTCCCTCACGGCAATTGAGGCCGTGACCCTCGCTCTCGGGTCGGCAGATGTGTTTGTCCCCGAACGCCGCGAATACGCCCGCCAACGGCAGCGCCTCTTGGCCGCCAATCCGGAGCTCCAAGAGCGTGAATTGATGAAACTCGCGTCCATGTCTGCGGCGTTGGCAGGGGCGCTGCGGGGCCGTGGCTCACCAGACACCACCGCCAGCTTGACGGCTGATGCAGGTATGGCCATATTCATGGCCGCCTTTGGGCGCTGGATCGACGAACCCGGTTCGCCGGAATTCGGTCAGCTGATGCGGCAAGCCTTGGGCGAATTGAGGGCCGTCCTGGCCAGGCCAGCTTCAGAGTAATCACCGGGAATAGATAGCGTAGTTTTTGGAGGTTGTCTACAGTGGTCGCCCGTTCGCCGAACCACTTCACACCTGGTGTGAAGCTGGTTTCACGTACGTTTCGCCCAATGGCTGCCCTGATCTCACGACGGCCAGTCCTGTCCGTAACAATTTATGCCCAAGCGCGATCAAAGCCACCTTGGGTGGCTTTCCATTGGCTCGCAGACGACGATAGAAGTCACCCAGGTGCCCTTTGTTTCGCGTGACACTCCAGGCCGCAAGGTACGCCGAACGCCTCAGGTGAGCATTGCCCGTTTTTGAAATGCGCCCTCGGCCTTTCACACTCGTACCCGACTGAAATGGAGAGGGAGCAATGCCAGCATGAGCTGATCTTTGCTTGCCGGTTTCCAACACCGCAAAACCCTCCGTTTCTGCCAACACCGATGCTGCCGTGAGCAAGCCGAATCCAGGAACGCTGGTCAGCAACTCAAAGGGCTCACGCAACGCGTCATTCGCGTGGATGAGGCTGCGGATGGCCGTTTCGAGCTCCAAGATCTGTTGCTTCAGCAGGGCAATGCGCGTGTTCAGCAACGCCACGACGATCTGGCTTTCATGCTGCCGGCGTTCTAAGGCGTGCAATCGGTTCTGATCCTGTGTCAGCGCTTCGCACAACGCCGTGCGTTCACGGACGAGTTGCTTGAGTTCCTGCAGCGCTGTACTGGGCGGTGACCAAGGTTTCGGCCGCATCATGGCGCCATACAGGGCAATGACCGCTGCGTCCATGCGGTCGGTCTTGCCCCGTTTGAGTGTGGCGCGGGCGAAGTATTTGATGCTGGTGGGATTCACCACGCTGACGGTACAGCCCGCACTGAACAGGACGTTCGCGCACTGCTCCCAGTACACGCCGGTGGCCTCCATCACCACGTGCAGCTCCGTTGGCGTCACACCGTGGTGTTGGGCCCACTGCAGCAGGCCCTTGAATCCAGTGGGCGTGTTCGGGAGGTTAGGGAGTGACTGTTCCAGGTCGTCGTTGAGCCGTAAATGTGCGTAGAGAGAGTCTTTTCCGATGTCCAGGCCGAGGGCAAACATAACAACCTCCTGGAGAAAGGGGTGGAGCAGGTCGGACTCTCTCGGCACTGGCTCTTATGGTGCAGGCTTGGTGGCCTTGGATAGCGTTCAGTTTTCGAGAAGAGCGCCCGAGCCGGTCCGGACTATTCGACGGTCTTGCTGGACCTGGGGTTGACGCGGACTTGGCGGCTCGGACTGGCCTGGCAATCTCCATTCTGATCAGGAATGGACCCAGACGTACTACATAAGGGGTTGACAGCTCAGCGATCAGTCACCGAGGTCGGTGAATTTCAGATTGTGTGCGAGGACGCCCAAGGCGACCTTCAACCGGAGACACAGGAATGTCTTGACCTGTCCACAGCGCAGCCCCGCACCCACCAGAACGGAGAAGGCAGACTTGAGCTTGCCTCCGTCGAAGTTGCTCACCATTAAACGCCAACTCCCGTCAAGGCCGAGGGCCTTCCTGAGTCAGGCAGGGCCGGATCTGGAGCGGCGCGAGGCATTGGCCGACTGCTTCAGTTGTCCCCAACGTCCCCGTCAGACAGCAGTGACTCCTCTGCGCCTAGGCTGCGGAACATGTCCTCCCAAACACTCCATGTCCACCTGGAACAGCTCAAGCAAGACCTTGAAGAGCACCTTCCCCCAAACTGTACCGTGTACGTGGAAGGCTGGCCAGCAGAGAAGCCGGGGGTCGTGACCGTCACCGTCAAGACGTACCAGGTCAACACGGTGATGATTGGGGGGGTCGAGTTACCTTTTGTGGCACTGAAATGGAAACAGAAAACACAGCAACAGGTGACAGAGGACGTGGACACGATCGTTCAGGCGGAACTGGTGAGGGGGTTACCACCCAAAGGCCCTGATGGCTTCACCCGCCGTACCCTCCACTATTGATCTCGGCTGAAGTAAAAGACGATAGATTGTGTGGGTGACCGACCATTGGCGACCCTCGCACCTTACGCGAGCTCAACTTGAAGAACGTCGACTGCACTTCCTCCAGCTGCTCGAGACCCAGCAGCATAGTTCCAAAGAGCTGGCTGAGTTCCTAGGGGTCTCGATGAGTACCCTCCGCACTTGGAGACAACGCCTGCGGCAGCAGGGGTCAGACGCCCTGCAGGCCACCGTCACTACGGGAGAGCGCCGGCGCTCTCCCAGAGCAACGGGAGACGCTGAAGCGCCTCCTCAACGAAGGGGCGCAGGTTCACGGCTTCCCGGACGTGAGTTGGACGACGCTCCGGGTCAGGGACGTCATCGGTCGTCAGTTCAACATCTGGCATCATCGCGATCACGTCCGCAGAATCTTGCACCAGCTAGGTTTTTCTCGTCAGAAACCCGATAAACGCGCTCTGGAACAGAACCCAGAAGCCGTGGCGACTTGGATCCAAACCACGGTTCCGGAACTGAAAAAAAAGTAGCTGCGGGCGCGACTTTAGTCTTTCTCGACGAAGTGGGGTTCAGTTTGAAAGGCACCGTGAAGCAGACGTGGGCTCTGCGTGGGCAGACTCCGGTGGTCTTCGCCAAAGCCAGTTGGGACAAGGTGTCCACCCTAGGGGCGATCACCAGTGCCGGCCAGTTTCTGCAGCACACGCAGCAGGGGGCCTTCACAGGCCCCAGGTAATCGCTTCTTTCAACACCTCTTGACGCACATTCCAGGCGATCTCCTGGTGGTGTTGGACAATGCCAGCATCCATAAAACGAAGGCCGTCACGGCCTTCGTTGCTGCTGAAACACGGCTGTCCTTGTCGTATCTGCCGCCATACGCTCCGGAACTGAATCCTATTGAACTCGTCTGGGCCTACGTGAAGCGCAATATTTTAGGCAATTTCTGCGCGCAAACCTTGAAGGTGTTGAAGGCACGACTCCGGGTCGGTTGGCAGCGCGTTCGATATATCCGGCTGCCAAAACAGCTGCTTCATAGCTACCTTCCGTCGTAAACTTCAGCCGAGATCAATAACAGACGCCCCCGCTCCAGCTTCGGCTGGCCGGCAGGGGCGCTTTTTAGGTTCATCCTGTGAGACCTCAGGACTGATTACGAGCTTGCCCAGTGGCCAATCGCCTGCGGCGTGAGACCGACCGGCTGGGGCACCGGGCGGCCCAGGTAATACCCCTGAGCCAGGTCTGTGCCCAATTCCATGACCAATTGCCGTGCAGCCCGCCGACTTAAAGTGCCGCTTGCGAGGCGCGAACGGCGGCAGGATCGAACGACTGCTGGCCCGCTCCTTCCTGTAAGCCCTGACGGTCTTGCAGAGACGTCGAAGCCGGTTTGTTGTCGGCAGGCAAGTGTTGTGAAGGCTCGGTGGACACGTGCCATCAGGGTAAGCACTCCAAAACAAGCTCCATACGCAAACCCGTGATTTTCCCAAACCGCAGCACGTTTCTCCGTTCATAGGGTCATGGAACAGGTCTTGGCCTTAAATCACTTCAACGTTCTGTTCTTCAACCAAACTCAAGAAAGCAGCGATCACATCCGGGCAAAAGTGCCGGTTCACCTGCGAAGCAATCTCTGCCCGCGCCTTCTGAATGGTCCATGCCCGCTTGTACGGTCGCTCACTGATCAGGGCATCATAGACATCACACACCGCAAAGATCCGGGCAGACAGCGGAATCGCCTTTCCAGCCAAGCCTGCTGGATAACCAGTCCCGTCCCAGCGCTCATGGTGATACCGAACAACATCCAACGCTCCTGCAGCCAGATTGGGAATGCACTCCACGATCGCGACTCCTCGCGCCACATGCGTTTGCATGATGGCCCATTCCTCCGGAGTCAGTCTGCCTGGCTTGAGCAGAATGTGATCTGGTATGGAGAGCTTGCCGATGTCATGCAGATACGCGCCCTGGCGCAGCTCATCCAACTCGGCAGGCGTGAACCCGAGCTGCTGGCCCAATTGAACGGCCATGTTGAGGACACGTTCTGTGTGGCCGTGGGTTTCCAAATCCCGAGCTTCCAGGGCGACTCCCAATCCCAACAACCCACCTTCTAATGTGCGCCGCGCGTTGTCCACAGCCTCAAGCACTTCCAGACTGCGTCCCAGACGGGACGCGGCCAGTTCCACCATCCGCTGCGTGCTGAAGGGAATGGTTTTCCAGGTCGAAAGATGAGCCAAGGCCATCAGACCGACCACCTCCCCACCGACTTGGACAGGCGTCAGCAGCAAACTCTTGATCCTGGCCTGCAAAACCTTGGATACCTGTTCTGGATCCTTGAGATAATCGACTGTAACAACCGTCTTGCGGTGAGCAACCGCTTGCCGACCCAACTCATTCATTGGAAAGATTTGACCCAGCAAGGATGGAGCCGTCTCATCTAGCGCTCGGTCTACATGCCGGACCACCCACGACTCCTGCTCCAGTTCCAAGTAAGCGGCCAGATCGAACTGCAGCCCCCCCCGAATGAGAGAAAGACCTTCTTGAAGGACTGCTCCAGGCGTACTCAGGGCTTCGAGGCGCTGCCCAAACTCATACAGATCTTCTCCAGGGGAGGAGGCCTCTGCGCCTTCCTTAGCCAAATACAGTTGGTGGTCTGCCAGGACAAATTCCTGTTCGAAGGTCTGCCCCGGAGCCGAGCCTGTCAGGCCAAAGGTAAACATGGCCTGTGCGGAGACCAGAGAAGGCAGCACGTGCTGAAGGTGTTCCAACTGCTGCCGACTGACGGCCGGCGTCTGGGAAGGAAAGTACACCAGGAACTCGTCGCCCCCCCAACGGGCCAGGAGACTCTGCGGCGGTAACTGCGCCTCCATGGCCTGAGCCAAACGCAAAATCTGTTGATCACCCATGCTGTGCCCGTGCTGATCATTGATGGCTTTGAGCTGATTGACATCCAAGACGGCCAGACTGCCTGAAGGGTGTGACTGCAGCGCATACTGCCGCAGAAAGCCTTGCCGGTTGAGCAGCCCTGTCAAGACGTCGCGTTCGGCGCGTTCCTGAGTCAGCCGTTGCTGGTGACTCCACTGCTCCCAAACCAACCGACCAAAGATCCAGATGCCAAGACTGCCCACTCCAATCAAGCCGAGGGTGGTCCACCCCGAAAGCGGTCGGGTTCCCCACAGCACAGTGGCCAAGTTGGCGGCAGTCAGGAGATCCAGACTCAGCACACCGATCAGCAGGGCCCAAGGCGCCAGAGACGATAACCGCAAGGTAAGCCCGACCAAGAAAGTGGTGAGCAGGAGGGTCAGCAGGTAGAAGCAGGCGATGCTGAGCATCACCGGGCCAACATCAGCTGCCAGAACAAGTTCGCCGTCTAAGCGAGCCGATATCAGGAGCATGAGGAGTCCGGTTATCCCCAGGATGACCCAGAAACCTGCCCACCAATTGGGGCGAAAGGCTTGCATCTGAGGGAAGACCCACGTTGAGGGCATGGGCGGGAGTCTAGGGGGTGGAGGATGGGTGAAACCAGAATTGGGAATCAGTCAAGACCTTCTGAAGTGAAAGCGTTGTTGGAGATCCTCCGATAAGGGCTGCATCCCCCCGTGGAAGGGTGTTATTGATCTCGGCTGAAATGAGGGACGGTACACTGTGTGGGTGACCGACCATTGGCAGCCCTCGCACCTCACGCGAGCTCAACTTGAAGAACGTCGACTGCACTTCCTCCAGCTGCTCGAGGCCCAGCAGCACAGTTCTAGGGAGCTTGCTGAGTTCCTGGGGGTCTCGATGAGTACCCTCCGCACCTGGAGACAACGCCTGCGGCAGCAGGGGTCAGACGCCCTGCAGGCCACCGTTACTCCGGGGAGAGCGCCGGCGCTCTCCCCGGAGCAGCGGGAGACCCTCAAGCGGCTCCTTAACGAGGGGGCGCAGGTTCACGGCTTTCCGGACGTGAGTTGGACGACGCTTCGGGTCAGGGACGTCATCGGTCGTCAGTTCAACATCTGGCATCATCGCGATCACGTCCGGAGAATCTTGCACCAGCTCGGCTTCTCACGTCAGAAGCCCGACAAACGCGCACTGGAGCAGAACCCAGATGCCGTGGCGACCTGGATCCAAACCACGGTGCCCGAGTTGAAAAAAAAGTAGCTGCTGGTACGACGCTGGTATTTCTCGACGAAGTGGGGTTCAGTCTGAAAGGCACCGTGAAGCACACGTGGGCTCCACGAGGGAAAACCCCCGTGGTCTTCGGCAAAGCCAGTTGGGACAAGGTGTCCACCCTGGGCGCGATTACCAGCGCAGGCCAGTTTCTGCAGCAGACTCAGCATGGGGCCTTCACAGGCGCAGGGGTGATTCGCTTCTTTCAGCACCTCTTGAATCACGTTCCAGGCGATCTCGTGGTGGTGTTGGACAATGCCAGCATTCATAAAACGAAGGCCGTGACGGCCTTCGTTGCGGGTGAACCACGGCTGTCCGTGTCTTATCTCCCGCCGTATGCACCGGAGCTCAATCCAATTGAACTCGTCTGGGCCTACATCAAGCGCCATAGTTTAGGCAATTTCTGTGCGCGAACCTTGAAGGCATTGAAGGCACGCCTTCGGGTTGGTTGGCAGCGCGTCCGGTATATCCGGCTGCCAAAACGACTTCTTCACAGCTACCTTCCGTCGTAAATTTCAGCCGAGGTCAATAGCGTCGCCAACTTAGCGCCCGCGCCTCTGCCTCACTCAGCCAGCGCGGCGTGAACAACAGGTTGACGCCTCTTGCACCGGTGGGCTGAAGGCTCCACTCCGAAATCCAGGCCAGACGGCGCCCCAATGGAATCGGCCGATTGGTTCGGTAAGCAAACCGCAGGCGCTCGGCATACCAAGGCTGCAGCTCGAAGCCAGATCCATAAATCTGGAACACCAGTTCAAACCCGCTGGGCGCCCCATCAAAAATGGCAATCAACTCCGCGTCCGAAAACGGTTCACGCCGCACATTCGGGAATGGCCAGCTCAGCGCCACGCTCGCTCACCGTACAGGGCAAGAAATGCTTGGCGGTGCCGCTCATACGCCCAGTTTTCGGCGTCGTGGCGGAGGGTTTTGAGGAGATCGTTGAGCAGCTGCCCATGCTCCATCTGCCACTCGTAAAACGCACTGAGGTGGTGCCGCCAAAGCTGCTCCCCAGTCATTGTGGCCTGATGTTCGTGCCGCTGGAGCACCGGCGCGGGAAGGACCTCATAGCGGGCTACCTGCGCCGCCTGGTTGGCCTGTCGCGTCTGCACAGCCTGCTCTGCAGCGTCTTGCCGGACACGTGCCCGCTCCTGGGCAAGCGCAAAGGCTTCGGTGGTTTCGGCCTGCACCACGCGCTCTTCGAGGTACAGCTTCACGATTCCGTCTGTCGGGTGGTTCCGGCGTCCGACCCGCAACTCACTCTGGCGCTCGCGGTCATGCCTGCCCAGCAGGTCGGGGGCTGGGGCTTCATGCCAGCTGCGCTTTGACCTGCACGGGCACGGCGTCCGAGCGGCGGAAGAGACCGGTGAGCAGTTCGCGATTCCCTGTCCGGAGCCTAAACAGAGCGGCGACCCGCTGGTTTTCCGCAGGGTGCAGGCCTTCTTGCTTGAGGCCATCGCTGGTGGCGAGATCCGGGGGATGGGTTGGGTGATAGGTGGCGATGTTTTCTTTGGGGACATGGGCAGCTCCTCCACCCGCCGAGACGCGGGCCAGCACAAGGCGTTGGAACAATAGAGCGAAACAGCAACAAAAAAACCTTAAAACGAGCCAACAGTGATAAGTTTCCGACGTTCTCCCCACTGAATGAGCTCTTGCCTAAGAACGACACTCCCGAGAAGATCGTCTCTGTTTCACACTGCACAGGTGAACTCATCTCCCTGACCTTGTCCGCTGAGGAAGCCCTACAGGGCTTCGGGCGAGGGGAGTCTGACGCCCTGCAGATCTGTGTTCAGCTCTTTGCCCCCTTGCTGTTCGCACTGGCGCAGCAAGCCCAGGGGGTCGGCCGGGAAGAAGCGGTTGAAGCGGTGTTGCGAAATCTCGAAACCCATCATCAGGGCTGGCACCGTTCAGGTTTGCCCGCACGGGTTTGGGTGACGGGCATGGCTCAGCGCCGGTTTCAGCTCTTGCGCCAGAGTTCACCCACCGTTGCTGCTTAAGATTCGGATGTGGTCAGGCCCGGGGGATGGGTGTGGTGGGGTGTCGTCTTTGGGCATGGAGGGCAGCTCCTACGCCCGCCGAGGCAGAGGTGCAAGGCGAGCAGGGGAGGCGTGCTTGGGTGGTGGGCTAAAACTGCTCTGGGCAACGCTACAACTGATGCCCCCATCCTTCCGTCACTCCGAGAGATCAGCGCCACTCCGCAGTACCGCGCCTCTCGTTCGCCTGCTGAGGTGTTGCCTGCTCAGGACGAGGGTCACCTCGCGCTCGATCACCGCTCTGCTCTTCTCTTCGATCGGTAGTCCAGTTGAAAAGTTTGGCAGGGAGCCCCTTGACTCTCTGGCGACAGGAGAGTCCACCATAGAGGCATCTGTGCGCACAGGGACCCACCATGATCAAAATCGGAGATTTCGCCCGCCTCAGCCAAGTCACTGTCGTCACTCTTCGTCATTACGACGAACGCGGACTCCTGAGTCCTCTCAACGTCGATCAGGACAGCAACTACCGGTATTTGGAGTGACACCCTCTGACAGGACCATAGACCAAGACACTTCGCCCCAGTCAGCGGATACGCTGATTGCATCGCGAAGGAGATCGTATGCCCGGACGGAACCACAGCCGCGAATTCAAACTTGAGGTCGTCAGCCAGATCAACAGCGGCCAACAGACGACCGCCCAGCTCAGTCGCACCCACTCCCTGGCACCGGGTCTGATGTACCGATGGCGCAAAGAGGTCGAAGCACGTGGTGAAGCTGCGTTTACGGATGGGGCTACCACGGATCGCAGCGACGAACTTCGCATTGCCGAGCTGGAACGGTATTGCGGTCAGCTCGCTCTGGAGAATACGATCCTGAAAAAATCGTTAGCGACGTACCGCTTGAAAAGCGGCACCAAATGATCACGGATGCGCGCTGCGCGCATCCGACGGTGTCGGTACGTCGCTTGTGTGAGTTGCATGCGGTCAGTCGGTCTTGGTATCTGGGTCAACAGACTCGGACAAGGGTGAATCCAGATTTGGATCTCACGAAAGAGATTGAAGCCATCGTGTTGAAGTGGAATGGTTACGGCTACCGACGCGTGACCCATGAGTTGGCCCGTCGGGGACATCGAACCAACCACAAGCGCGTCTTACGGGTCATGAGGGCACAGGGGTTGTTATGTCGTCCCAAACGACGGTTTCAGGCCACCACGGACTCGACGCACAGCGAACGTCGTTTTGAAAATTTGCTGCCGACCGTGGTTCCGACTCACCCCAACCAAGTCTGGCAAGTTGATCTGACCTATGTTCGGGTGAAAGGTGGTTTTGTGTACCTGGCCTGCGTGTTGGACAGCTTCACCCGAGAAATCGTGGGCTGGGCCATGTCCAGGTGCATTGACGCGGCGCTGGCCTTGAAAGCACTCAACAACGCGCTTGGGGCGCGCTGCCCAAGCCAGGCTTACTGCACCATTCTGACCAAGGGTCTCAATATGCAAGTCGCGTCTATGTCGATCGGCTTCGGGAGGCTGGGTTAATCCCGAGCATGTCCAGAAAGGGAAACCCATACGACAACGCCCGCATGGAAAGCTTTTACAAAACCCTGAAAACAGAAGAAGTCGATCTGCAGGACTATCTTGATTTCGACGACGCACATTGCCAGATCAACCACTTCATCGGTCGGCTGTATAACCAGGAACGTCTGCATTCCAGTTTGGGGTATGTCCCACCTGCCGAGTTCGCCACTCGGTATCATTGCGCCTAGAAGTGACTTGACTGCTGGCCCGGTACTTTGGGTTCATTCCAATTACTCTGTCGCCCAGCTTCCTCGGTTGAATCGCATCCTCGCCCTCAAAGACCTCGGTTTCTCTCTCGAACAGATCCTCGAAGTGCTCCAAGACGACGTTTCCCCTGAGCAGTTACGGGGCATGTTCAAGCTCCGACAAGTCGAAGCCGCCGGGAGGCTCGCCGAAGAACAGCGCCGTCTGGAACGTCTCGAGGTCCGCTTGAGATGGATCGAACAGGAGAACAGTATGCCCACGTTTGAAATCGTCCTCAAGACAGTGCCGTCCATGCTGGTGGCCGCTCGCCGCATCAGCATTCCAACGAATGATCAGGTTCCGGCCTACCTGAACCCTGCCTTCCAAGAAGTGTTTGAGCATGCGGATCGCCACGGTGCGAAGAAGCATGCGCCACACCTGGCGCTCTGGTACACCTCAGCATCCACCTTGGCAGATGAGGATGCCGAAGCCATGCTCCCCATCGACCGCTCCATCCCGTCTTCGAACCGGGTAAACGTGTACACGCTCCCACAAGCTGAAGTAGCTGCAGTGGTTCACCATGGAGAGTTTCAGGAGTTTACGCAAGGGCATACCGCGCTGCTCCAGTGGATAGAGCAGCACCGCTATGAGATCACAGGACCGTTCCGGGAAATCTATCTCGAGCACAACCCGAATGACCTGGCGGATTCAACGACAGAAATTCAATATCCTGTTCAGAAGCGTCAAGGCTAAGAGACTGTCTGGAAAGCGTAGTGGATGAGGAATGGCCCGTAGGATACTGTTTTTTCAATGATGTAACGACCCCTCTATCCCAGCGACACCAGCGATGAAGAGTGGGCCATTCTTGGCCCACTGATCCCTGCCCCACGACTTGGCGGGCGTCCTGCTCATATCGCTCGCCGTGACATCGTTGATGCCATCTTTTACGTCAAACGCGGTGGCGTGTCGTGGCGCATTTCAGTAGCCGACAACTTCACTTTTTGATTGTCTCAGTGAGGAAAAAAGGCTGACCAAGACTTGAAGGATTTCGGCAAGTTCGTCTGGAATCCAGCGCAGCACGTGGCGAAGATACTCTGAGCCGTACCGCACCACGCTCATGGCCCTCCGGCCATGAGGCAGGACTCGGATTGGTCTCGCTTCATGGCGCCAGACCCCGACCCGCAGGCAGCTCAGCCAGGCCAGGGTGACCAGCCCGAACAGGCGCTCCAATCGTTTGGAGCCGGTCATTCCCGTTCGCTCCAGATCGAACCCTCTGTCTTTCAACGAGCTGAAGGTGGACTCGATTGTCCAGCGGAGCTTGTACAGTTTCCATGTCTCCCACACGCCAAAATCTGTTGCGATGATGACGAGATCACCCGCGGGTGACCTGGCGGCCACGACTCGCATGCGTTCCCCGAAGACCTCCGTGTTCTCCGCGATCATCCGAAATTGCCCGGGGCGAAGGTCTTGGAACCCAGTGTCTGCTGAGAGTTCGTCCAGCACCGTATCCTTGCGGATCCGAACCGCTCGACGAATGCCCTTCCGCCGAAGAAAACGGAACCATTCGGCGCCAATGAATTCCCGGTCGGCGACCAGGCTCTTCCAGCGCGACGCTGGAAGAGCCTCCATCAGTTTGCAGACCACCCACATCCGCGCCCGGGTATGACTATTGCCCGTATGATCTAGGGCCACCCAACAGAGTGGGATGGTGAACCCATGGACCACTGCACCCAAAACGAGCAGGTTGAGGGGGGATTCCCCGTGCTCCCAAGTCGTCCGGTCCAGACTCATCAGGATTTTCCCTGGGGGCAAATGCACCAACAGCAGGGCCAGGAACACCTGCGCGGTAAGTTACTCATCGTGCACGGCGCATGGAACGCGCCGTTTTTTAGCTTCCGGCGAGCTGGAACCAAGAAGGTGAGGGCCGAGGTCTCGGTGGTTGACGCTCTGCGCCGTGATGATGGAGAGGATGACATCGACAGCACGCTGTAGGATGTCAATTCGGAGAGCGGGAACGCAGCTTTTGCCGGGGCAGTGAGTTCGGTCGCCTGATGGGAAGCGGGTATGTGTGGCATCGCACCTCAACACACCGCCTCTACCTGTCCCTGTCGAGGGACAGGTAGGAAATCTCCTTTTATGCCGTTCAGCACGACTAAAAAGTGAAGTTGTCATCTACTGAGCACCACCAGAAGAAGGGCAAGCCCGAGGAGACTCACGAGAATCACTCGGTACATCACCAGATCGAATGAAGGCTGAGACGGTGCAGTGGACTCGAGCACTAGGGCGGCCAGGGTGGCGACAGCGGCCATGGCGAGGATCAGGAGCACCGTGAAGCGGTGCACGCCCACGATATGGAGTCGCGGTTCTTGCCGGCTGATCACTCTCTTTCCCTGAGAGGATCAACCCTTTTTTGCTGGGAGGTTTGCGCGAAGGCGAAGGGAGAGCAGACCGATTGAGATACCCATGCGCTTGATCCATTCCATGAGGAAAGCCTCGTCACGCTCTCCCGTGTGGAGAAGTAAGGTGCAACCATGAATCGACCCATATTTTTGTTGGCTGAGGCTGCTGGGCTCAACGAAGAAGCATTCCGAATGATGGTTGGCAATCTCCAAACAGATTTATGGGCAATGGATACATCAGGAACTCAAGAGCAGCGGGTCGAGGCCCAAAAGCGGCTGGAAGCCTGGGCACCTCATGCGGCCCGACTGGTGCTTCACTTTCTTGGTCTGACGCCCTCTCCAGTACCCGAAGAAATTGAGGGATAAAAACCGTTTCAAAGTCCCTTCCTCTGCCCGTCTCAGCTTCGGCTGTGGGCGGGGGTTTCTTCATTGAGCTGCTCTTCAGGAAGGTCGATGTCTAGGGTCAGCTTCCAACTCTTACGCTGGGACACATGAGATTTCTCACACCTTTAAGCATCCCTCTGCTGGCACGCGGTACGCGATGAACGGCGCAGCGTGGCAGGCCTGGGCGATGCACCTCCCTATTGATCCGCTCGAACTTGAACGGGTTAAGGCGGATCTGCAACACCAGGTGAAACGGGTGGAGGATCGTTTGGCGGACGTCTTGGCGACAGGCGGCAACAGCCGTGCTCACCGGGAGGCTCTCATTGCGCTGGCTGAATTGAACAGTCAATTGAGGCTGGTGGAGGCCCGCTTGGTGGCTTCAGCACCCGCTCAGCTTCATCAGACCCGACAGCCTCGCAGTTAATCTGCACGCCATCCCGCCCCTGCTTTGGCTGGGACGCAGGAAGCTTCTTCATGCAGCCTCACCCGGCGTCTACACCAATTCCTCTTACAACTCTCTTACACATGAAAGCCAATTTTTCATTAAAACTCCATACATGAAGGAGCAAACTTTTATATTTAATTTTAACGTCAGGTCAACATCAGAAGAGGCAGAGGAGCATTTGCCGAGCATACGGGCTGGGCGGCTTTTGGCGTAGAGGCAAACGCTCACCCTCGTCCAGACGCTGCGGTGGCTGACGCTGAACGTGGCGTGGGCTGCCGTGGTGAGTGAGAGCTCGACCATGCCCCCACCCTAGCTCTGGTTGTAAGGGGGGCTCTTCCCTTTATCCACCGCCAATGCACCTGCGTGACCTCAGCTCAATCGAACTCGCCGACTTCTTGGACGCCAACTCCCGCCAAGACCGAGGGCCTGGCTGTCACGTGAAGGGCCCAATCTGAAGCTGCGTGGGGCATTGGCCGATTCCTTTAGCTGCCCCCCGACGTCCCCGTCAGACAGCGGTGATTCCCCTGCGCTTAGGCTGCGGAACATGCCCTCCCAAACACACCCTGTCCACCTGGAACAGCTCAAGCAAGACCTTGAAGAGCGCCTGCCCGCGGACTGTACCGTGTACGTGCAAGCTTGGCCAGCCAGGGAACCAGATGTCGTCACCGTCACTGTAAAGACGTATGAGGTCAACACGGCGACGCTGGCGGGGGTCGAGTTGCCTTTTGTGGCGCTGAAATGGAAACAGAAAACACAGCAACAGGTGACAGAGGACGTGGACGCGCTCATTCAGGCGGAACTGGTGAAGGGGTTACCGCCCAAAGGTTTCGAAGGATTCACCCGCCGTACACTCCACCAATAGACGCCCCAGCTTCGGCTGGATGGCGGGGGCGTTTCTGCATTCACGGGCGGACTTACGATTGTCCTCGCTCGATCTTCATGTGATGCTCAGAACGTGGGGGGCCACCGATGACTGAAGCCTGAATTTAGTGTTCTGGCGCTCTCTCCGGGCGCTCTCACGGTACGTTGCTCTGTATGAATCTCTTCATCTTGACCTCCACAGTCCTTTTCGCAGCAGGCCGGGCATGAGGGCCGGAGACTGGCAACACTGGCTCAACAGTTTGCCGTGCGACGCTGTTCACCTTGCGGGGGTCGAAACTGATCTGCAGCGCCAGATTGTGTTGGCCGAGGCCCGGTTCCGGGCCGCCGTCTGGCTGGGCAACAACCGGGTGGAGGAACGCGCCGCCCGCGTGGAGGTCATCGAACTCAACAGCAAGCTCATGGCGATTCAGATGCGTGTGAACGTCGCGTCCTAGCCGCGTGCTCAAGCCATCTATGACCGGACGAGAGAACGACGTCGTGAGGCGGCGCGAGACACGACAGTGCACCCCGTCTCCGCACTGGTCACGGCCTACGCCCGCCTCGACCAGGCTGTGGCCGCCGCTTACAGCTGGGAGTGGCCGCTGCCCGAAGACGAGGTTATGGCATCTGGAGCACTCTGCCGCTGTGAGCTAAACCCTGACGACGCCCTTGCCCAGCTTGCCGCCCACCGTGCCCCTTCCAGCAGGTGCGAATCGAGGTGCGAGAGATCCACTGGCCCCAGCACTTTCTTACCGGCAGACACGCTGAGTACGACAACCTTGGGGGGCTTCATCGCCCCGATCAGGCCGTCGAGGCTGCGCACGGCTAGCATGATCATGTTGTCGTTGCTGGTAGCCGCTTCCAACCGGGCCACCAACGTGACGTTCCGAATTTCGTCCACGATGAATTTGAGCCAGAGTTCGCGGCTGAGGTTGTCGGTGCGGGTGATCTCCGCAAGGTCGGTGGGCATCTGCTTGACCAGGGCCTTGCGCAGCGCCTTGAACCCGCAGGCTGGATCTGTCCACTTCCGCCTCGGACACGTTCTTCAGGTACGGCGGCCCAGCGGTCATTGTCCGACTGGTGCCCGCAGCGCTGTACTGACCTCCTCAGTCACGCTTTGGGCTCCAGCGGGGGATCGACAGGCAGTCCTTCGACCCTGTTGCGGCCCGTCTGCTTGGCCTGGTACAGCCGGGCGTCGGCCAGCTGCAACCACTCGTCCAGGGTCGATACCTCGTCCCGCCCGGCCACCCCGATGCTGAAGGTCACGGGCGGAACCCCTGGAGCCGGCGGCACCATCGCCTGCCTCAACTCCTCGGCCAGCGCCCTCAAGGGGACTGGATCTAAGCGGGACAGCGTGATCAGAAACTCTTCGCCGCCCCAGCGGGCCACCTGCCCCTGGGTGCCGACCGTGACCTTCAGCCGCTCCGCCACCACTTTGAGCACCTGATCCCCCACCGCGTGGCCCCACCGATCGTTGACCTCCTTGAAGTGGTCGATGTCCAGAAGCAGCACCGTCACCAGTGCTCCGGGTGTGGCCGCCAGAGCCGTCTCAAGATGGGCCGTCATGGCCCGGCGGTTCTCCAGACCGGTCAGGGCGTCGGTGTGGGCCAGCCGCTGCATCACCGCCACCTCGGCGCGCTCTGCGGAGAGCTGACGTCCATAGATAGACAGGTGCGCACTGAGGATCCCGCTCAGGCCGAGTTCGGCCAGCAGGGTCAGGTCTCCGCCCCGCAGCAAGGTGACCGCGCCAAAAGCAGTGAATACGCTCAGAGCGTACAGGCTGGCCCAGCGGGCCTGCAGGACGGTAAAACCGGCCAGGAACAGGAACACGCCTGTGAACAGCAGCCGCGGAGACGGCGCAGGTGGCACGGCCAGCGCGAGCTGTCCAGTCACACTCAGGCTGGCGGCAGCGAGAATGCCGTACTCCATCCAGCGCCAGGGGAGCTGGGTGTAGCGCAGCAGTGCGGCGGTGACGCCGCAGATGGCGGCGCCGATCAACGGTTCCAGCGGCCACTGACCGACCGGACGGATGGCGTCTATCCCTGCGATCACCAGTTGAACCGTCATGGACAGGGCGGCGACGGTCTGGTACAGCTGCCGCTGGGTTTCTTTGAGATAACGGCCGTGTCGGGAGAGGAAGCGGGGCACGGACACCCCCAGAGGCTAGCCCAAGGGCTGTTGCAGGTTTCTCTCATCGAGAAAGGCCAAGGCTTGGTTGCGGGGGCAGGGGGCTGCACCCCGCCTGTGTCCAACCCTCCCCGTGGCGGGCTGGAAGGACCAAGGGAACGTCTCTGCTCAGCGCCGGTCAGTGGACGTCTGCGGTTTCAACGGGGCGTGAGCAGCTCAGAACGTGTCCAGTCAGACCTGGGCCATCAGCCACGTCGCTGCCGAAGGATGTACCCCGAACAGTCGAGCGGCTTTGGCCATGGAGTACCGTTCTTCCCGCACGCTGCGGATCAGCTCCTCGCCCGCCAGCGTGGGGAGCTTGGGACGACGGCCCCCGATGCGCCCTTCAACAGGATCGCACCCTCTTCCTGACAAGTCGGTCCTCCAGGAAGCGACGGCCCTGCTTGCCCTGACGCTGAAGCGTCAGTTCGCGCATGCGTGGCTTCAGGTGATGGTCGGAGGACTTCACGAAGGTGTCCTGGTAATGGGTGATGCTTTTCAGCTGCGGAGCTTTAATCCCCGGTCTGCGCAGTTGCTGGGCGCTCCGGACAACAAGCTGACCCATGAGCACTTCGTGACGTTGAGACGGCAAGTCCAGGGTTTAGATGGTGAGCCGATCTCGCACGGCGAGCTGCCCATGTCCCTAGTGCTCCAGACAGGGTAGCCCTGATGGCCTGACACAATTTATGAGAAAGCGTCCCCGGTAGGGGACACTTTCTGTTTGTGAAGACCGAAAATGCCACCGGGGACGCCCCCCGACTGTACCAAGCGATCCTGCCCCACCTCCACCCCGCCCTGTGGAACGACGTCCGCAACGCCCGTACGCTGGCCTGGATGGTCAGCGGCTTGGTGCTGTCCCAGAGCGTTTCCATTCCCTCCTGGCTGCCGCACATCCACTCCCAGGCCACGGTCGCCCAGAGCACCGAACGTCGCTGCCGACGGTGGCTGGAGAATCCAGCCATCGCCCCTGGCAGTGTGTATGGCCCCCTGATTACCCGAGCCTTGCGGGATTGGGGCCCGCATTCCCTGACGCTGGCGCTGGACACCAGCATCCTGTTCGGACGCTTCTGTCTGATCCGGGTGGCCGTCCTCTACCGGGGACGCGCGGTACCGCTCGTCTCCCGCGTCCTAGAGCATGCCAGTGCTCAGGTCGGCACCGAACAACTCCTGCCTGTCCTCGCCGAGGTCAAAGGCCTGCTGGATTTTCTTGGGCTGCACGATGTTCGACTCCTGGCGGATCGGGGTTTTTGCGACACGGCCTTGATGGGCTGGCTCCGCGTCTGCGGATGGCACTTCCGCATCCGCATCAAATCGAGCCTGATTCTGGCCGCTCCAGACGGGCAACGGGTCTGCACCATCGGGAAATCAAACTCGCAGCGCGCGAAACGCGCTGCTTCCACAACGTCACGATCACCGGACACCGATTTGGGCCGGTGCGTGGCTCTGGGCCGTCCACGGACGGCCCAGAGCAGTGGCAGGTGGTGAGCGATGAACCCACCAGTCGTGCAACGTTTGCTGAGTACGGCGAGCGCTTCCAAATAGAGGAAGGATTCTTGGATGATAAGAGTGGCCTCTTCGGTCTGGAGGACTCCAAACTGCGTGATGCCGCCAGCCTCGAACGCCTGATCCTGGTGATCTCTGTGGCCACGCTCCTGCTCGTCTCCGAAGGACTCCAGCTCGTGCAGCAGGGTGTGCGCAGAACCATTGATCCCCATTGGAACCGCGCCCTGAGCTATTTGAAACTTGGTTTACGCGGCGTCCACTTCGCGCTGAGCCGGGGGCAGGCAGTACTCAACCGCCTGACGCTCCAAGGAGGCGCCGATCCGGCGCCTCCCGGACGTCGCAAGAAATCGCATGTCAGTTCTGTGGACGCTTTAGAAGGCGGCTGGGTGCTCAGATTTCGCTCTCCCTCATAAATTGTGTCAGGCCGTCAGCAGGGTAGCCTCAGCTCAACGTACAGCGGTGGTTGCAGGTCAACGCTTTTCCAGTGGACAGCCAGACGGTGGCTTCATTCACCGATGTGAAAGAAAACATTCAAATCCGGCAGGGCATGCAGCGCGAACTGGAACACGATCCGCTGACGGGCCTTCCGAACCGCGTTCACTTCATCCCCAACTCCAGAAGGCCCTCGGCCAGCTTCACACTCATGACACAGCGTTCGCCGTCGGATTTGTCGACCTCGACGGTTTCAAGGCGGTTGATGACGCTCTGGGATATGCCGCAGGTGACATCCTGCCGCAAGAAGTGGCGCGGCGGCTGTCCAGGATCGTACGCTCCGGGGATGTGGTGGCCCGCCTCGTGGGAGACGAGTTCATGGTCTTGTGGCGAGGCATTTCCAGTCCGACCCAGGCGGGTGTTCTGGGAGAGCGGCTGGTGGCTGCGTGTGCGCCACCTTATGAAGAGAGGTCTGGGTGACCTCAAGCGTGGGCGTCACGACCTCTGACTTGAATGCTCAGGCTGTGCTGCAGGTCGCAGACGCCGCGATGTACCAGCCCAAGCGTCACGGAAAGAACCAGTGTGGTGACGCAGGGAAGCATTCATAGAGCTCGATGGAATTGACGTCAGCCACATGCCTGCGTGAAAGTCGCCGTCATGGCCTGCGAGCGGCGGAACCGGTCAACTTCTACGGTCAGGTGGCTGGAAGAGCAGCCTGTTCAAAGGCCACGGCGAGCCCAACCTTGTGTTGAACATGATGAACCGGAGACACACCGCCACGAACTGGGCGGCGCGGGCTCGTCGGGTATGGAAGACATTTCAGGACATTGCCTCACCCTCTTGATGTACACGACCAAATCCAGCAGGACTTGCGGCCGCCGGATCTCAGAGTCAGGGCTGGAGCGGTGCCTTCTGGTTCAACGCTGGCCAGGTTGAGGATTTAGCCCCGAACAGCTGGAAGAAGGCTTCAACGACCCTCGGATCGAAGTGGGTGCCAGCACCATTTTGAATGTGCTTCAGGGCCCTCTCCCGTGTCCAGGCAGCGCGGTAAGGGCGGTCACTCGTGAGCGCATCAAACACATCCACCACTGCGAACGCCCGGGCCGTTAAAGGGATCGCCTCGCCCTGAAGGCCGACCGGGTAGCCCGTCCCATCCCACTTCTCATGGTGGTACTGCGGAATGTCCAAGGCTGGGCGCAGGAACTTGATCGGTGAGAGCAACTTCACGGCGTGGCCTGGATGCTCCTTCATCAACACCCACTCTTCCTCAGTCAGCTGTCCTGGCTTCAGAAGAATCGCATCTGGAATCGCCATCTTCCCGATGTCGTGCAACAACGCGCCCCGGCGCACCTCCACCAGTTGGTCCGAGGAGAGCCCGAGGTGTCGGCACAGCTCGACCGTCGTCTCCGTCACGCGCCGGGAGTGCCCTTCGGTTTCCTTGTCGCGCAGATCGAGCGCTCTCGCCCAGCCCTCAATGGTCTCGTCGTACGCCAGCCTTAATTCAAGATTCTTGCGCTCCAACTCGGCGAACAGCCGCGCGTTGTCCACCGCGATCGCCGCCTGACCGGTCAGCATCTCGAAGGTCTCCAGCCAGCGCACAGATGGGTCAAACGGCTCCTGGTGCAGGACCTCGATGACACCCACCACCTTCCCTTTCGCCAGCAGCGGCGCGCCGTAATAGGTCATGAGCCGCTCCCGGCTCAGCACTTCGCGCCAGGCGGGCGAGATCGGTGCATGTTGCAACTCAGGCACGTTCAGAGCTTTTCGGCTGAGCGCGACTTCACCCGCCAGACCATTGCCGACGCGCACCGCCAATCCTTGAAGCGGCGTAGCGAACCCCCGGGTGCCGGCATACTCCAGGTTCAGGGTATGAGGGTCGAGCAGCAGCAGGGTCACCGCGTCCGCACCGAGTTCTTGCGCGACGTTATCCAGGATCAGGCCCAGGGTCATGGAGAGGTCGCCGCTGGAGGCGATGGCCTGATCGATCGTCCGCAGGCCGGTGACATGGCGCAGTTGTTGACGAAGATCCTTGTTAAGGGTCTGGATTTGCTCCTCAGCAGCGAGACGGGCACTGATGTCGCGTGTGATCTTGGACAGACCCACCACCTCGCCAGCAACGTCGAGGACCGCGGAGACCGTCACAAGCACTGATCTTGGGTGACCGTCCTTGCCCATGCGAATGGACTCGAACGCGTCAATCCGTTCCCCCTGCGCGACCCTCCGGAAAACGTCGACACTCTCAGCGTGCAGTTCACTTGGAATAATCAGAGTGATGGGCTGACCGATCGCTTCAGCTGCCGGATAGCCGTACAACCGCTCGGCCCCGGCATTCCATGAGCGGATGGTGTCGTCAAGCTCCATCCCGACGATGGAGTCATGGCTGGCCTCAACGATGGCGGCCAAGAACGCCAGATCCTGCTCAGCGGCCCGGCGCTCAGTGATGTCGCGAGCCACGCAGTACATCACCGGGTCTCCTGGCAAGACGACTGCGGCCCACTCAATCCACACCACCGCACCACTGCGGTGGAGGTACCGATTCTGGAAGACTACCGTGGCCTTTCCGGCCGTGATGTTGTCGTCCTCCCACTCCGTCATGGCCCGGTCATCCGGGTGAACGAAATCCAGGTAGCGGCGGCCCAGCAGTTCTTCAGGGGCGTAGCCGAGAATCTGCTGACAGGCCGCGTTCACTGTGACGAAGCGCCCCTCAGCGTCAAAAGACGTGATCATATCCAGCGACAGGTCCAGCGTCCGTTGCAACTCGGTGGCAATGCGCCGGTAACTCTGCGCGCTCTCGACTAGGACCTCCTGAGCGGCCTTCTCCGAGGTGATGTCGCGGGCAAGGCTCACCATACAAAGTTCCCCATCCAGTTCGACGCTCACCATCGAGATCACCAGGTCAAGTGCCTTGCCGGAGCTGGTGCGCAGGTGAACCTCGTGACTCCGCACCGAATTCCCTTCCTGCAAGGCGCTGGAGAGCCTGTCGTGGTCAGGGTTGTCATCCCATAAGCCGGACTCTTGAAAAGTTCGGCCAATGACCTCTTCCCGGAGGCAGCCGACCTGGTGCAGGAACGCCTCGTTGACATCGATCAACCGCTGATCACTCCAGCGAGTAATGACGATAGGCATGGGACTGGCCTGGAAGACTTTTGAGAAGCGTTCCTCGCTGACCCGCAGCTCTTGTTGCATCTGATGGTGTCCAGTGATATCCCGGATGAAGACCGAGATGCCGTCTTCGGCCGGGTAGGCAGTTGCTTCAACCGTGCCGAATGGCTCCAGATGGCTCACGGCGCTCTGAACAGTGCCCGTGTCCGTGGCCCGCCCAATGGCTTGGAACACAGCGCTATCGGCAAGGTCTGGGAATGTCGTCAGCAGGTTGTAACCTGTCAGGTCTTCAGGACGATGTCCGGAGATGCTGGCTGCCGCAGCATTGAGGTAGATGAAGTTCAGGTCTCGGTCCAACGAGACGAAGCCATCGGTCATTCGCCCGAGAGTTGAGGCCAGCTGCTGCTGAAGCTGAGCCTCGTGCTGCCTCGCTTCCTCGCGCGCGGTCACATCGTTGTGGAATTCCACGAAGTGTGTGACGGTTCCGGCCGCGCTCCGGAGTGGGCTGAGAGTCAACTCGTTGTAGAACAGCCTGCCGTCCTGGCGGTAATTGCGCAGGGTGACCGTCACACTCTGCTGCTGCTCGATCGCCTGCCGGATCTCACGCACGCCAGGCTGATCGCGGTCGTGCCCCTGCAGGAGGCGGCAGTTCCGCCCGAGGAGCTCGGCAGCCAAGTAGCCGCTCATGCGCTCGAAGGCCGGATTGACATATACCATCGGCTGGTCGTCTTGGAGAGCATCAGTAATCACGGTGCCGACAACAGAAGACCCGACAACCTGGCTTAAGAGCTGAACATCGGACAAAAGCATGGGCAGCTCTGACATCAAGGGAGCCTCTCTGAATGGGATTTGATTGGTGTGCTTCTCGGCACGGAACCGGAAAAAAGAGCAGCCCCTCTGAAAGGCAGCTTCGCACAGGCCGTCCTGCGTAATTGTCACAATGTGGACCCACCAGGCCGCTTGATCCACTTGGGGTCTACCCGAAGTGAACAACAGGAAATGGATTGGTTTTGCGTCAGGAGAGGACGAGTGGGGCAGCAGGAAGCGGCAGGAAAGGCCTTTGGAGGGACGCGCTTAAGGAAAGACAGGGGAACGAGCATCTGAAGACTGACTTTCACAGGTGACACCGGTGGCCGAGACGATGCAGAATGGCAGGCGTGCTCGAAGATCACGGTGAATTCTCCGAAGTGCTGCTGCGGGCGGTGACGTCTGCGACCAACGGCATCATTATCACCAGCAGCCAGGGTGACTACCCGATCATGTACTGCAATCCAGCGTTCGAGCAGATGACGGGTTATCAGCCCAGCGAGGTTCTGGGACGCAACTGCCGCTTCCTGCAAGGTGCGGACACTGATCCTGAGACCCGTGCGCGCCTCTGGCAGGCCCTGAACGCCGGCGAAGGGATCGATGTGGTCATTCTGAATTACCGCAAGGATGGAACGTCGTTCTGGAACGCGCTGAACCTCGCCCCTGTTCATGATAGGCAGGGCCATCTCACGCACTTTGTGGGAATCCAGACGGACGTGACGCAACGCGTGCAGCTCCAGCGCACCCTGGAAAATAGGGTGCACACGGATGAATTGACCGGGCTGAGGAACCGCGCGTACTTCATGCAGGCCTTACAGGTGGCCGTCCGTGGTCTGGGATCCGGCGGCCTCTTTGCGGTAGGGTTTGCTGACCTTGATGATTTCAAGGCGGTGAATGACGCCTTCGGTCACAAGGCGGGAGATGAATTGTTGCGGCAGGTGAGCATCAGGCTACGGCAGTGTGTCCGGGAAGAGGACGTAGTGGCCCGTCTGGCAGGGGACGAGTTCGTGGTGCTGGTGCGGGCCATGACAGACTGTGCCTTGGACTCCCTCGCGCAGCAACTCCTCGAAGCGCTGCAACGTCCTGTTCAGCTTCAGGGGGTTCAGGTGCGGGTGCAGGCGAGTCTGGGCTTTGTGCTCCCGTCCGTAGGGATGGGTGCCGAAGAGGTGCTGGCGGCAGCAGACCGGGCCATGTATGACGCCAAGCATGCAGGAAAGCACACGTTCGTCATTCGCGACTGCCGCTGAGAGCTGAGGTGCGTTGTCGGGCTTGATGCTCTGAGGTGCCGGAGGCTCCACCCCTATGAGCGCTTCCGGTCGGCTCAGCTGCCCTGCTCACGCTCAGTCGTTCTGGGCCAGCTTGACGCAGTTGCGGCCCTCCCGTTTGGCGGCTTACAGAGCGAAATCAGCGCTGCGCATCAGCTGAGTCAGGTGAGTCCCATGCAGGGGAGAGGCGGCCACTCCCATGGACACGGTGATCATCCCGATCGGGTGCCCCTGAGAGCTGATTTTCAGGTCTCCAACCGCTTGACGGATCTGTTCGGCACGGGTCGCCGTCTGTTTCAGGTCGGCACCAGGAAGCAGCAGGGCGAACTCTTCACCGCCGTAGCGGCAGGCCACGTCCTCGCCGCGCACATTGGCATTGAGCAGACTGCCCAGAGACTGGAGCAGCAGGTCCGCAGTGCTAAGGTCAACGCTATATGGACATCCGCCCCTACACCATCGCCATTCCAGACGAGCAACTGGCCGAGCTGAGTCGCCGGTTGCGGCACACCCGCTGGCCGACACCCTCACCTCGGCGCTGGGATGACGGGGCCGACTTCGACTTCATGCAGCAGTTGATGTTGCACTGGCAGGAGACCTTTGACTGGCGGGTACAGGAAGCGAGACTCAACCAACTCCCCCAGTACCGCGCCCGAATCGACGGGCTGGAGATTCACTTTATTCATCAGCCCGGCACAGGGCCACAGCCCCTGCCGCTGGTGCTCACGCACGGCTGGCCCGGCTCCTTCATTGAGATGGAACGGCTGGTGCCCTTGCTGACTGACCCAGGAGCGCACGGCGCTGACCCCGCTGACGCCTTTCATGTGGTCGTGCCGTCGTTGCCTGGGTTCGGCTTCTCGGATCCAGCGGCGCGGCCCGGCATGAGCAGCCGTCAAATCGCTCGTGCATGGGCCGCCCTGATGACAGGTCTCGGCTATACACGCTTCGGAGCACAGGGCGGCGACATTGGGGCTGGGGTCTCGACGTGGCTGGGGTTCGACTACCCAGAGCGGGTACTTGGCCTCCATCTCAATTACATTCCCGGTTCATTCAGGCCACCGCTGGGCCAAGGAGAGCCCCCCGTGTCCCTTGAAGAACAGGCTTTTTTGGAGCGGAGTGCGTCCTGGAGTGAGGAAGAGAATGGCTATGGGCATCTTCAGGGGACTCGCCCGCAGACACTCGCATACGGCCTGAGTGATTCACCCACCGGCTTGGCCGCTTGGATCGCCGAGAAGTTTCACGCCTGGACAGACGGTGAGGGGCTGGGGGTGTCCACGGACACGGTGTTGACCAACATCGCGCTGTACTGGTTGACCAATACCCTGGGTTCCTCTGTGCGGCTCTACCGCGAAAACCGCCAGCAACCACTTCATTTTGGCTCTGGCAAGCGCGTGCAGCCTCCGCTGAGTGTGGCCCTCTTTCCACGTGAATTGCCCATGCCGCCCAGAAGCTGGGTGGAGCGCGTGTACAACGTGCAGCGCTGGACGCCCATGCCCCGGGGCGGGCACTTCGCTGCCCTTGAGGAACCCGAACTGCTCGCAGCAGACATCCGTGCGGCGTTTCGTCCCATGCGACTTCAAAGGTGAGAACAGCCACACGCTTTAATGGAGAGGAAAAGCGTTTTCTAGGGCGGGTATACCGAGGGGTTAAAATAGGCCCTAAGGCCAGCCAGAGCAGGCCGATCACGACTATCGCCACGGTGGGCGGCGGCGATAGCCCCGTGCCTTGTTGGCTTCAATGATGCCCAGCACCACGGCCGAAGGCAGAACATCCTCCTTTACAGCGACCCTGCACGCCCACGCGTACGCCGTGATGTCCCAGAGCATCCCGATGATCACTAGGGTGGCCGCTGACTCGTTCGAGACCTTCTGGAACACCTCCAGCGCCCGCTCGTGAGGGTGTGCAGCTGCAGCAGGCTCAGAAATAGGGGCAAACGTCGGGGGCTCATCTCTTGGGGTGGCCACGCCGAGTCCTCCAGCATGGCTCCCAGCGGGTAGAGACGGCCTACCCCGTCCGCAGAGAGCAGTTCGGCCGAATCTAGAGCCCGGACGATGACGTCCCCAGTTCACGGATCGTCTGACTCGTGGTATCCGCTGTGACGGCTTCCGTCACCTCGGAATGAATGAGGGCAAGGTAATTCGGAACATCTGCAAAGCGGAAGGTCGTGCCCCAACCGTTGGCGGCATTCCCTGCGCGGGCTTCAGTGGCCAGCTGCTGCACGGTCGGCATAGTCATCCACGCCCCCTGCACCGGCGTTCTTGTGCTCGCCGTTGTTGACGGGACAAGACCGGCACAGGCCTGGGCTCAGGCTCCTGCACCACTGCTGGTTCTGGCTGAGGATTGGCAGGCATCACGACCACGAAGGCACCTGACGTCTTCAATTGCGCCGCTTCGAGGGCCGCAGCGGCATGAATAGGCCCGATGCCACAAGCAGACGACCCACCTTCACGCCGCCCGTCTCAGGATCGGCAGCGCGACCCTCCGCAGGTGAGCCAGCTGATGCGCCGGCGTCGGATATTGCCGGAGCCACGTTTCGAGGACGCTCAGGTTGATTGATTTGCCCTAGGTCACCTGCCGACCGCCTACCTGCACGTTCTCTACGCTCTCGGCCACCAATAGACGCGAGTGCCAAAAATTGAGGGGGAAGAACCCCCATTTCGTGAGCATCTTCTGCCTCAACTCTGCTCACCGCTGGCCCCACCTCGCCCTACTCTGGCGCTGTGCCCGCTCCACGCCCCGAATCAAACCCTCTGTACCTCGCCGCGGTTCAGCGCCTCGCCGAAGACCGCATCATCCAGGAGATTGCGGCCTTTTTCGATCCAAGCTTGCTCCCGGCCATGATCGACGCCTATGTCGAGGGTTACCTGGACGGCAAGGTACCCTCGGGGTTCGATACGCCGAAAGCGGTCGCCGTCGCCTTCCTGCTGGGCGACGGCGACCGCTGTGAGGGCAGCACCCTGGACATCGACAATCTGGACTATTGATAACGGCCAACATCTGAATTGGCTTTTGGTGTCGGTTGGACACTCTAAACGCGCCCGGCACTCTGAAGGAGCACGGAATCGGCCTGAACTTCTACGGTCTTCCATCGGGTCAGGGGTTAAGCCGAGAAGGGCCGCGGCTGTCGGAGCGCTTGACTGAGAGCCTGGGCTGTGACGTAGACAGTGTGCAATTGAGCTGGATGCTGGACAGATTCCAGGTAGAGATGTCGCAGCCAAACCGCCAGCTCAGCCTCGTCAGGGTGCGGGGCAAGCTGCGCGAGGACTTCAGCGACTTGTCTGAGGGTGCGCTGCTGGTCTTGAGCAAAAAACCGAGGTGCGCGAATCCGAGGAGAAGGCATCCATCTGAGGGTATTTAAGCTCACCATCAGCAGGATGGGAGGGAGGAAGGAAAGCTTCACTCGTTTCGGGACGAGTCTAAGATTGTATTAAATGCTGCGTTTATGATGGAGGCCTGAACTGGGCGAGGGGGTGGTGATGCGCCTTCAACGACAGGGCATGAGCTTGTTCTTCCAAGGCCTAGAGCTCCACAAGACTGAAGTTTTAAACACTGCATGCACTCGGCTCAAACTTATATCAGGAGCCGTGGAACCTCCCCTTCTATACGGCTTCCAACACCCGGCCTAGAAAATGCGCGGTTTGTCGCTCGGCGGGTGGCTCTAGCTCCCCCCACCCCCATATTCTTGAGGCCGACTGAAGAGATTCTTGGGATCCACTGAAGAGCCTTTTCTGCCTCCGGGCTCCACACTGAGGGCATGAACGTGCTCCCCGCTGTGTTGATGGGCAGCGCCTGCGCCCTGAGCGTGGTGACGTTGCTCCTCCTCTTTACCGGTAACCTCTGGGCCATGACCGCGACAGCAGTCGCGGCACTCCTGCTGGCCGCCCTCGCCATTCCCACCCTCGACCAGCAAGAACAGGCCGACCACGCCAGTCCTCTTGACGGCTAGACCGCTGCCCGCCCCAAGACCTACACGTGTGGCCAAGGCAGGATCCAGTTACTGTTTTGGCTCCGCCAGGAGCCGGCACAATTCCCTCAAGTCCTGCGGGAGCTCTCCCGTTGCCTGGCCTAACGCCTGCCACTGGCCCTGCGTCACCCCCGTTCATCTTCTAAACGGGTGATCTCCCGCTGAGTTGCCGCGTTCGTCGCCTCCAGCTCAACCATCTGCTCTTGTGCCCCCTGTGCTTCCTCTCTCAGCGCCTGTTTTTGAACGGCATGGCTCTGCCCTGCCCATTCCAGACTCCGGATGTGCTCCAGTGTCTCGGCCGCCTGACGTTCCAGCTGCATCAACTCCTGTTCTCCGCGTTCATGCCCCACGTGCTGCAAGCGGTGCGCCGCCTGAGCGCCCACCTGTTCCAGTTGAGTAATCTGTTGCAGGGAGTGGGCGCGTCCCACCGCGGCTTGGATGATGTCTTCGAGATCTTGCACCTGCTCCAGCGAAGTTTCGTGCACCAGAGCTAGGGTCTGTTGAATCTTAAGGCGCAGGTGATGGGCCGTTTCAAGCTGCAGTCGTCCAGAAAAAATAATCTTTCTGCGCTCGGTCTGGTGCTCTTGGGCGAGGGGGTGCCCACCTGGGCCAATGGGATGGCCCGCTGTTGGTCGAGGGTGGAGGCCACCACCTGCCGCAGCGCTTGCGTGACCACCAGTTGTTTGCGTCCAGGATCAATAATCTTGTCTAAAATATCGAGCTGAATCAATTCCGCTGCCCCGACATGTCTCCGGGCAGATGACGATGACGTCCGCTCCTCGCGCCTCGCGGGTCATGCCCTTAAGCTAAAGTAACGTGTGAGACAACAAAAATCCACACCCAAGGGAGGTGGATTCAAGGTAAAATGCTCGAAATCAGGAAGCGTCGTAGCCGATGTATTCCCCCAAGCGTTGTTCAGGCAAGCCTTGAGCAATGACCCGGTCGACTACGGCACAGAGGTCTTGGGCGGCAGCTTCTATGCCGTGGTCTTGGGCCATCACGTCGTTGTACTGAAACACTGCACCATGGGCACCCGCTTCAGCGACCGTCGCCACGCAATACTCAGTCACGCCCGTGTTAGAACCACCCGCTGGCCTAGACGCCACTTTGTAAAGTCCGGGATAGTGGCGTTCCAGATGTTCTTCGAGAAACTCAATCACTTGAACGGGGGTATGAGCGCACATGGGGTCATCATCCAAGACTGACCTCGCAAGCGCGTGAGGTCAGTCTTCATCCCAGTTCATGCCCTGCACCGACGTCTGCTCACGTTCACGCTGCTCTGCCAAGAGGGCGCAGAGGTGGCGGTTGGGTATAGTCCCAGCCGCCCTGGCCATTCCCACCCTTGACCAGCAAGAACAAGCCAATTCCACCAGTCTTCTCGACGGCTAGACCGCTTCCAACACCCGGCCCAAGAAATGCGCGTGCTGCCGCGTGATGATCAGGCACTCGCCCGGCAGGCCGTCGGCCGGACGAATCCAGAGATTCAAGACGCTCTCCAGTCCAATCTCCGGCACGGCCAAGCTCTCGCTCAAGGGCTGCTTGTTACCGACAAAGCTCGGCCGATCATGGCGGGGGCGCCTTGGCGTTTGGGGAGACCTGCTCCCCCGCCTTGGGCTGGCCCCAATGTTTGGACGACTGCGAGTAGAGACTCGGCTCAGATACAGGGTACAGGATGTGAAGCCGATTGAGCCAGCCAGGTGGCGGCGAACTCGTCTGGCGTTTGGTAGGACAGTGAAGAATGTGGCCTATGGGCGTTATAAAACGCTCGCCAGCCTTCAATGAGGACGCCTGCATGTTGGGCCGAATAGAACACTTCTTGGCTTAAACATTCTTCTCGCAAGCGGGAATGGAAGCTCTCGGCAAAACCGTTCTGCCAGGGTTTCCCCGGTTCTATGAACCGGGTGCTGACCTCCTGCACGGCCAACCAAATGCCCAAATCACGAGCAATGAACTCCGATCCATTGTCACTGCGCAGAAAGGTTGGGGCACCTCTTTCTTTGATGACTTCGTCTAAGACGGCTTTCACGTCCATGGACGTGAAAGCCTGCGCGACGCGAATGGCGAGCGATTGGCGGGTGAATTCATCCGTCAACGTCAGGATTTTGAGGGTGGTGCCTCCGAGGGTTTGGTCGAAAATGAAGTCGTATGTCCAGACGTGATTGGGGCACTCCGCTTTCATGGGGATGGTGTTGCCGGTGCGGATCTTCCGGCTGGGCTTTTTCTTGATCGTCAGCTGCTCCCGCCAGATCCGTCTGACCCGCTTCCGGTTGATCTGGTTGCCTTCTTTGACGAGCAGCGCGTGGATGAATCGATAACCACGACGCGGATGTTGCCCCGCCAGTTCGCGAATCCGACGACGAACTTCATGGTCCTGACGCGGTTTGGGCCGGTAGTGCCACGAGGATTTGGGAAGACCCGCCAGAAGCAAGCCCGAACGGGCTTGACCCGCTGCGTGACGAGGTCTCGCACCATGGCACGCTTCTCAGTGGTCGTTATCGCTTTTTTGCCAACACCTCCTTGACCGCCTCGATTTCGAGGCGCTGCTGGCCGACGATCCGCAATAACCGCGCATTTTCCTTCTCCAAGTGGCGCAGCCGCTTAGCTTCATCCGGTGTGGTATCGCCGTACTTCTTTTTCCACGTGTAGTACGACGCTGGGCTGCATCCGAAGTCCCGGCACAACTCTTCTATGGGCTGTTGACCTTTCTTGGCGTCCTGCAGCAACTTCCCGGATCTGGTCTTCCGTGAATTGCTTCTGTTTCATAACATCTCCTCGCCTTCCAACCTGACAAATCAGGGCTGGAATGGCGAGCTTTCGTCTCTACTTCACGCCGTCCAGTTTTTGGGGGGCACTCCAGCCTCCCTTATTGATTTTGAGAAGCATAACTATTGATAACGGTAGAAATTGAGGTTGGTTACAGATGAAGGCGCTCCGATAGGACACGTGGAGTACAAGGCGCGCTTTTGCCCTCCCACTCAGATTTACGCCATTATCAATAAAAGCGCTGGTCGAGCGCGTGCGGGCAGGGGAGAGCTTGCTGCTCATTTGTTGGTGTGCGCCGCTGGCCTGCCATGCCGACGTGATCAAAGAAGAAGTGGAGCGGCTCGTGCAGGCATGAGCAGTGGCGCCGTGCAATGGACGGTGCTGTGCCTGCTCATCAGCGTCGTGCTGCTGTCCGTGACGCTGCTCTACCGGGCCGCGAGGAACGAGCAGAAGAGACGATAATCCGCCCCTCTGCCCGCTTCGGCGCGGGCGTCTGGGCTGGCCCCAATGTTTGGACGACTGCGAGTAGAGACTCGGCTCAGATACAGGGTACAGGATGTGAAGCCGATTGAGCCAGCCAGGTGGCGGCGAACTCGTCTGGCGTTTGGTAGGACAGTGAAGAATGTGGCCTATGGGCGTTATAAAACGCTCGCCAGCCTTCAATGAGGACGCCTGCATGTTGGGCCGAATAGAACACTTCTTGGCTTAAACATTCTTCTCGCAAGCGGGAATGGAAGCTCTCGGCAAAACCGTTCTGCCAGGGTTTCCCCGGTTCTATGAACCGGGTACTGATGTCTTGCACGGCCAACCAAATGCCCAAATCACGAGCAATGAACTCCGATCCATTGTCGCTGCGCAGAAAGTTGGGGGCACCTCTTTCTTTGATGACTTCGTCCAGGACGGCTTTCACGTCTATGGACGTGAAAGCCTCTGCGACGCGGATGGCCAGAGATTGCCGGGTGAACTCGTCCGTAAGTGTCAAGATTTTGAGGGTGGTGCCTCCAAGGGTTTGGTCGAAAATGAAGTCGTAGGTCCAGACGTGATTGGGGCACTCCGCTTTCATAGGGATGGTGTTGCCAGTGCGCATTTTCCGGCTGGGGTTCTTCTTGATCGTCAGCTGCTCCTCCCGCCAGATTCGTCTCACTTTCTTCCTGTTGACCTTGTTGCCTTCTTTGACGAGCAGCGCGTGGATGAATCGAGAACCACGTCGCGGATGTTGCCCCGCCAGTTCGCGAATCCGACGACGAACTTCATGGTCCTGGCGCGGTTTGGGCCGATAGTGCCACGATGATTTAGGCAGACCTACCAAGAAGCAAGCCCGTTCGGGCTTGACCCGCTGCGTGACCAGTTCTCGCACCAAAGCACGCTTCTCAGTGGTCGTTATCGCTTTTTTGCCAAGACCTCCTTGACCGCCTCGATTTCGAGGCGCTGCTGGCCGACGATCCGCAATAACCGCGCATTTTCCTTCTCCAAGTGGCGCAGCCGCTTAGCTTCATCCGGTGTGGTATCGCCGTACTTCTTTTTCCACGTGTAGTACGACGCTGGGCTGCATCCGAAGTCCCGGCACAACTCTTCTATGGGCTGTTGACCTTTCTTGGCGTCCTGCAGCAACTTCCCGGATCTGGTCTTCCGTGAATTGCTTCTGTTTCATAACATCTCCTCGCCTTCCAGCCTGACAAATCAGGGCTGGGATGGCGAGCTTTCGTCTCTACTTCACGCCGTCCAGTTTTTGGGGGGCACTCCACGTCTTGCTGCCAAGAAGAGGGCATTACGGGCCTCGTTCAGGCAAATGGCGGAGCTGATGTCCAGATGGAGGGGATAGAGAGGTACAGATTGCCTCTTGTGTCATCTGACCAATCAAGGGGAAGGGTAGGCTTCTTTTCGAAATTCCAATCACAATTTACGTGTACGCACGCTCCATTCCCTGTTAGAGGGAGGAAGTTCATGAACAAGCGCCTTGCACTCATTGCTCTCGGTACCTTCAACCTTGCCTCGGCGGCCCCGACCCACGTCAATCTTCAGGTGCCGGTGACGCTGACTGTTCCCAACCCTTGTGCGCCCTCAGACGCCGTGACCCTCAGCGGAACTGTCCATATCGTCGGGCAGGTCAAGACAGACACCTCAGGCACAGCTGCCAAGGTGCACGTGAATGTGCAGAACTTTGGTGGAACGCCTGAGGCGGGGCGACTGTACCGCGCGCAGCTGAACGGCAAAGCCAACCTAGACTTCTCCTCGACGGTACTGCCCGCTTCGGCCACTGGATCGGTGAATGCCCGGTTGATCAGCCAAGGGTCAACCGACAACTTCGGCCTCGAGCTGAACTTTGACGTCACAGTGGATGCAGCCGGCAATATCACCGTGAGCCCCATGGCTCTTCCCGAAGGCAGTTGCAACGGCTAAAGTCTTCTCTAATCATGGCTCCCCATCAAATGAGACGGGGAGCTTCTTCATTGCGAGAAGTGATGATAACCACCCATCCACTCGGGTCATGTCAGAGGAGATGTCACGGTCGATCGGTGACCCTCAGCGCTCAGAAGCAGAGGCTTCAATCTCAAAGCCACCGGCCTGAGTCAGGTTGAGCGTGTGGCTACCCTTCCCACATCTGTGTCTATCGCGCTCGTCTAGGTCTGCGTGACGGGCCAAATATGGGCATCTCAGTCCTGCCCCCCCCCTGTGGCACTGTGTGGTGCTAGGCCGCGTCTACCCGGGTCAATACCCCGATGCCTGCCTCTACCGCCGTGCAAAAGCCGGTATCTACGGCGTCCAGCATCCCGAAATAGCGGCGCTGGTGCTCGCGCTTGGCGCGGTTGTTCTGGCCGTCTGGAAGCGGCACGATCACCACTGACCCCTGCAACGGCGCAGAAGTTGATGGCAAGCCAATCATGCGCCCCGCTTCATGGTTGACGGGCTGGCCGCACCAGTCGTCCAGGTGCACAACCTCGAATCGATACGGCTCGTGAAACCCTTCCGGAAAGTACGCGATCCAGCCACCGACCGCGCCCTGCAAGGCGTCCAGACGGGCATCGCCTTCCGGCAGTTCTAGCGGCTCTTTGCGCCCGTCTGGGTGAATCGCGAGGGCAATCATGCGCCTGCCTTGGCATATTGAATTGCGGCTTGCGCGTAGGTGTGCTGGGCGGCGTTCAGGGCAGCAGCACCTTCAACCCCGCGGGCACTGTCGTCTGGCCATAGATGTTACGCCCCGAGGCGCCGACTGTTCCGTCGGCTTGCAGCACCAGATCGTGGTCTGTCCCTGACGAGATGGCAACACCGCGCCGCAGAAAGAACAAATCAGCCGCGGCACTGCCGCGGCCCCAGCCGTCGACCGATCCATCTGCGATCGTTTCATCTGAGATCAGCACCATACTGTGATCGCTGTCTGCGGCGATGGCGGCCACACCACGCAGCCTCGTGGGCACACTCGTCTGGCCATTGGCGTTACTCCCCCAGGCGACGACCGTGCCGTCCGCTTTCAGCGCCATACTGTGATCATCCCCTGCGGCGATGGCGACCACACCCTTCAGCCCTGCTGGCACAAAACTGTAGTACTCCCCCCAGGAGATGACCGTGCCGTCTGCTTTCAGCGCCATACTGTGCCGGTAACCTGCTGCGACAGCAACCACATCGCTCAGCCCCGCCGGTACATCCGTCTGCCCATCTAAGGGAAACCCCCAGGCGACGACTGTCCCATCTGCTTTCAGGGCCACACTGTGATATCTGCCCGCGGCGACAGCAACCACACCGCTCAGCCCCGCTGGCACATCCGTCTGGCCCCATTCGTTCTTCCCCCAGGCGATGACCGTCCCGTCTGCTTGCAGCGCCAGCGTGTGATCGCCACCCGCCGAGACAGCGACCACACCGCTCAGCCCTGCCGGTACACTCGTCTGGCCAGCATCGTTCTTCCCCCAGGCGGTAACCGTTCCGTCTGCTTGCAGCGCCACGCTGTAAGACCTGCCTGCGTCCAGGGACATAAAGGGTGAGGTGCGCAGCGGGATCGTGAGCGGCGGGAGCGTGTCCGTTTGACAATAGACACGGATGCTGCCCTGAACCGTTCCGGTCTGCCGTTGCAAGGGGAAGGAGGTGACGGGATGCACCAGATTGTTGGTCACACCCAAGGTTTCTGGCGTGCGTGAGGTCCATGTGGCCGGCCTTGGGAAGACCATGCCGTTGAAGATGAAGGCCGCGCGCGGCTGGAGATGCGCGCCACCCAGGATGGACGGCAGTTTCGGAGCGCTTCCGCTGAAGCTCACTTGGGCGTTCACGAGCGTGGTGGTCGGAGCACTCCGCGATCCAGCCGTTCTCACCTGGCATACGGGGACGCCGTTGGTCGCGCTGGTCGCGGGCGTGATCGCTGGTCCCAGCAGCGTGTGAATTTCTGCGCCAGGCAAGGCCGCAGCCCGCGCCTCGACGGCTGCTTTGCCCGCCGCGTCCTGCTCTTCGAGGCCCTGCGTGACGGACGTGATGGTGTTCGTCGCCAGACTCACCAGCAAGCCAAACCTGAACACGTCCTGCGCTGCGTCCGCCTGAAGCGGCAACGAAACGGCAAACGTCACCTTCCCCGTCCCACCAGCAGGAATGACCCGGCCGCCACCACTGGTAGCCACAAAGCCATACGGCAACAGGTCATAGCTCGTGCCGCTGGCATCCACCTGCGCCTGCAACGCGTCGAGTTCACCGCCCGCGGTGTCGTCGAAGACCTGAAGGTTGGCAGCCTTTTGATCCACACTCAAGGTGTCGATAGAGAGATACACCGGCTGTGTGGGGAGAATCTGGCTGGCCAGACCAACCGCCGCGTCGGTGCCTCCGAAGGTTTTCATGGACGTGATGGCCGAACCGTCCAGCGTCGCGGTGCCTCCGAAGCGCCGAACCGCCACGAACGTCAGGTTCTGGAGATCCGTGCTGCAAGTATTGGTCACGGGGAACGTCGCCTGCAGGTACCGCTTGCCAGCGAGGTCAGCACTGCTCCTCGAGAGGGCCGACCCAACGACGACACAGGTACGGTCCGTGAGGGTCTGAGCCGCTAAGCGCTGCACCGCCTTGGCATTGAGGGGTTGGTCACCACCGCCATTGAATTCGATCTCCACCATTCCGAGCCTGGGTTCCCCTTGACTGGGCGAGGTCACCACCGGCACAAGCCCAACAGGGGGCGCCGCAACAGAGGGCGTGGAGCCGCAGGCGGTGAGCGTCAACATGCCCGTGACCAGGAACAGAGTGGGCGTTTTCATTGGTAGCCTCGAATGATGGTTAAGAAGGAGGGAGCTGACGCTCTGGAGATCAAGGATGAACCAGACCCACGGAGGCCAGAGGAGTGAACAACAGGTCGCGGTGGTTCGCGCCTTGGGCGGCTGGAGGGGTGACCTGGAACCCCTCGCTTGAGAGGAGCTCGACTTGAACCATTCGATCGTGTGTGGCGGAGCAGCGTGCGTCTGTGAGGCGGCACGGGACTCGCCATCATTGTCCGCATGATCACAGCTTAACGACCGCCTCTTGCAGGCACGTCACACAAGGCCTGCAGCATTCAGCTGTTGCTGGATGCACCCTCCAGGGGAACTGGCTTAAATCAAAGGTGCAGAAATCCTTCTGTCGCCACCCCTTATGAAAAGTAACCTTGTTTCCCTTAATGGCGCCAGACGGTTGCGTTGCCTTAATCGGGTTGGGGTAGGCTGACCCGCCGTGACCGACGCCAAGCCCGACCGCCACCGTTTCAGGGTGACGATCATTCAGCACGCCCAGAAAGCTGTACCACCGCTTCCCGTTAAGGTATCGAGACGTGCAAGAATTGCTTCTCCAGCGCGGCATTGAGGTCAGTTCTCAGATGCTGCACGAGTGGTGCATCCCATTCGGACCTCTCTTCGCTGAAGATCTGCGCCACCGTGAACCCCGTCGGGGTTCACGGTGGCATCTGATTGAGGTGTGTACGAGCGTCAATGGTGTCAAACCCTGGCTCTGGAGAGCCGTGGACGAGCACGGCTTCGTGCAGGGTATCCTGCTCCAGCGCCACCGTGACACGGAAGCGGCGAAGACCTTCCTGACCAGGCTCCTGGGTGAATATGAGGTTCCGGAAGTCATTCATACCGATCAACTGGGGAGTTACGGGGCCGCAATCCGGGAACTCCCCAGTCTGGTCAACGTCGACCACCAGCAGGTCATCTCTACGGCACGTTGTAACAACATAATTGAGCAATCTCACCGTTCTCCACGATGTCAGGAACGGCAGCAACTTGGATTCAGGCGGCGGAAACGAGCGCAGGAATTTCTGAGCCTACACGCCCGAATTGAAAATTTCCACCATCACACCCGAACGAGCGTCTCCGCAGCTTACAGACGAAGCAATCAGATACAAGCGTTCCAGACGTGGTCAACCGTCGCGGCAGGGGTGGCCTGAATCGCAGGCCACCCCTGCACTCAGCCCGCCGTGACGTCAGTTTAGGCCACTTCTGGTTGGTCAATCTACCTTCACCCCTGCGGCGACTTGCCAGGATCCCTCGCATGGTTTTTTGAATAAAGCCGTCTTAAGCCACATCAACAAAGGGCTTCAAGTCGGGTGAGCCGCTTTGGGGAAGATCAAATGCAAGCCTTTGAGTGAAGTCCTAGCTTGAAGAATGTCAATTCCTTACGTATCTGAACGTGCTGTTTCGCTGTCAGCCTCACCGTTAGGGGCGTTTCTTTCTGACCAAGGTTTGACGTTCCGGCTCTGGAGCTCACACGCCCAGCACGCTGCTGTCGTGTTGTATCAGCCCATTGAGGAGCAAGAACGTCGAATGTTAGCTCCCCATGGACAGGGGATGTTTGAGGCCACGTTCCCTGATTTAGGGCCGGGGACGCGGTACAAGTTCGAGTTGGATGGGCAGCTCTATCCAGACCCGTATGCCCGCTGGCTCCCGGACGGCGTTCATGGCCCAAGTACGGTGGTGGAAAGCAACTACCTCTTCCAACATGCGCGTCCGCAGCACCGTCCAGATGAACTGGTGATCTACGAACTGCATATTGGTACCTTTACGCCGGAAGGCACCTACCGTGCGGCCGCAGAACGCCTGCCCCATCTCCGTGATCTCGGGATCACCTGTCTGGAACTGCTTCCTCTCTCCAGCTTTCCTGGCCGGTGGGGGTGGGGCTATGACGGGGTCGCTCATTTCGCTCCGTTTGCCCCTTACGGCACGCCCGAAGAGTTGCAGGCCTTTATCGATCAGGCGCATGGATACGGCCTGACGGTCTTGCTGGATATGGTGTACAACCATTTCGGCCCCGACGGCAACTATTTAAGTGCCTACAGTCCAGAATATTTCACCTCGGCGCATCCCACACCCTGGGGCACGGCACCCGATTACACCCAGCCGTTCATGCGGCGTTTGACGCTGGATTCTGCGCTGCACTGGTTGCACACCTACCGTTTCGACGGGTTCCGGCTGGACGCCACCCATGCCATCGTCGATCCGAGTGCAGAGCATCTGCTCCGTGAACTTGCCAGGGTTGTCCATGACTATGGCTCCACCATCGGCAACCGCTTGTTCCTGTTTTGTGAAGATGACCGCAACTTGCCTGATCTGGTCACGCATGACGGAATGGACGGCGTGTGGGCCGACGACTTCCATCATCAGGTGCGCGTGCTGCTGACGGGTCAGCGCGACGGCTATTACGCGGGGTATCAGCCGAGCGTAACGGAACTGGCACGGTGTATTGACCGGGGATGGCTCTATGAAGGCCAGTACTGGTTGCCGGGACAACACCATCCACGCGGCCGACGCGCCGATGCCTTGGAGGGGTTTAACTTTGTGTACTGCATTCAAAATCACGATCAAATCGGGAACCGGGCCTGGGGTGAGCGCCTGCAAGACGGCGTCGGACAGGCAGGCTTTTGGGCGGCCAGTGTTCTCCTGCTGTTTCTCCCCATGACGCCTCTCCTCTTTCAAGGTCAAGAATGGATGGCCCAGACCCCCTTTCAGTTCTTTTCCGACCATCAGGGGGAATTGGGTCGACAGGTCTCCGAGGGTCGAAAGGCCGAGTTTGCAGACTTTGAGGCTTTCGGTCAGGGCGAAGGGGTGGCGGCCGTGCCTGATCCACAGGCGAGCAGCACGTTTCAGAACAGCAAACTGAACTGGAGGGAACTGAGTCAGGCGCCGCACGTTCAAACGCTAAGGCTGTATCAAGATTTGTTGCGTTTGCGGCGAGACGATCCGGTGCTGAATCAAAGTGCTCGGCAAACCCTGCGGGCAGGCAGTTATGGTGACCTGCTGTGGGTCGAGCGCCGCCATGCCGGAGAGCGGCGAGTGCTGTTGGTGAACTTTTCAGATCAGCTGGTTCCGCTCAGTGAGCTGGACGCTTTGGCTCTAGGCAACGCGCTTTCAATCCTTAGAACAGGTGAGGGGTCTCCCACGGTCATCAACGGCAAGGAGGCGGTGATCTTGGCTGCCACGCTTTGATCCTCACCTGTTCTGACGTGAAGAAAAGTGCGTGCCGGACAGTGGCACGGGTTAACCAAATCCCTGGCCGCACTGCTGCGTCTCTACAGTCCACGCCCGTCTTGAACCCCATTTTCCCTTCAAGTCGACCCTCTACCGGACTTGGTCAACATTAGCTACTTACATTGCTCAAGCGTTCGCCCAGCCGATCTGAAAGTGTGGTGACCTGCCGCCCTCTGCGTCCCTTTGATTCTAGGAGAAGTCTGTTATAACCCACACTGCCAAGAACAGCGCTCAATCCACTCGTTCACCTGCGGGTGTTGGCTTACAGCCGGTAGCGTAAGGGAGCTTCTCAGCCCTCTCCCTGTTGGCCAGGACACCCACAGTGTTCCTGCAGGTGCCAGGTGTGGCTTGAGGTTGGGTAAGCGTTCGTCAAGTTTCTCGGCCGCTGTCGTAAAGAAATGCAGGTAGTCGAATACCCCATCTCCGAGGTGTTCGCTTCTGGCCAATGGAGGGAGCTGCATCGACTTGAGCGTTGCGACAGGAGCATTGACAAAGAACGCTGCCGCACCTGCTTTCACCCCCATCTTCTGAGCGACTGTCCTGGTCATTTTTCCTTCAGCATGACGCACATAAGACCTTCTGCGAAAGTGGGGAGCTCAACTGGCCGGATGTTTAGTACCGGACACCTTACCCGCCAACCACGCCAGGGGCTGAGAAACCAGACGCCAAGAGATTCGCAAAGGTCACTCGTGCTTAGTTTGCTGCGGGCCAAGTTCAGGCAACACAACCCCCGGCTGGCATGTTCCGCGTCCCGGAGGACAGGCCTCCTCTTTTGTTTTCACCGTGCTGGCACAACTTTTCAAGACGCAAAGAAATGAAGGCGGCGGCCCGACTTGACACGCCTCCACCCAAGGTGATTAATGGCACTACGACCCTGACCGACAAGGAGATCATATGGAACCTAAAATCCTGACCCTTGATGTTGGACGACCCCTCAATGTACTCGGTAACCCTATGACCGTGAGATTGACTGCTGCAGATACGGATGGCCGCCTGACCTTGGTCGAGCAACTCAACAAACCAGGAGTCGGCATCCCCATACACGTGCATGAGCGTGGACACGAAGTCTTCCACGTCCTTGAAGGGCAGAGATGGAATTTCAGGTCGGGGCTCAATCGGTGGCCGCCCTCGCAGGCACCCCTGTCTTCCTGCCCCAGATGATCCCGCACACCTGGCGGGTGGTGGGAAACGCGCCCGCCAAAACCCTGCTGTCCGTCTTCCCAGGCGGTGCAGAGGCCATGGAGCAGGAGTTGAGCGACCTGCCGGCAGCCCCCCCGACATGGAGCAGGTGGTTAAGATTTGCGCCCGGTACGGCGTGACTTTTCCGCCCCCGTCTCCTAACACGTAGACCGCAGTGATGGCTGGGCGTACGGACCGTACTCCACGAGTCTGCACCCCTCGTTCCCGAGCGTGAGGACTTGTCCGAAACCCTCACTGGGGTGGTGTTCCTTTACCCCTTGGGGGAGCACTGGGAGCTGACTGCTGCAGGATCCGCCGACTTCACCTCCCTCCCAGAACCTCTTTGCGCTGCAAGACTTATGCTAGGCCAACTGTGCTCCTGTCTGTGACCTCAGTCCTCACTCAGCACAACCCCGGAGGTGTCGCTAGCGGATGACCCAGGATCTTCCCGAGCTGGCCCGGCGTTTGCGTGCTCTGACGGCGAGGCGCGGTGGATTGACCGTGGGCCTGTGGGGTGGGCCGGGCATTGGGAAGACGTACACGGCCCAGGCGCTGTTGCGCGGGACGTCTTGCCGCAACCTGAGCCTGCACAGTCGCGTGCCGCTGCCCGAACTCGCCCGAGCCCTCCCACGACCCGCCCGCTTGCCGTCCTGGGCTGAGCGGGTACTCGAACGGCTCGGGCAGGGCGAACCTATGGAACACGCCAGCAGCGTGGACGCCCTCGCCGCGGCGCTGGCGGGACTGGCGCCGTTTGTCCTGCACTTGGAAGACTTGCATGAGGCAGACCCAGAGCAGCTGAGCCTGATTAGGGCGCTGGCGCGGCGGACGACCCGGACGAAAGGGGCGGGCCTGCTGGTCACCAGCCGTACCCCGCCGCCCGATGGGTTTGAAGCGTATCTCCAGGGGCCGCTGGATGCCCGCGCTGCGGCTGGGCTTCTTCAAGCTGAGGCTGGGGCGGCGCTGCCTGGGGAGGCCCTCGTCTGGATCTTTGGGCGGGCAGCAGGCAACCCACTCTTCACCCTTGAATACTTTCGTCTGCTGACCCGTCAGGGGCACTTGTGGAATGACGGGCAGTCCTGGCGGTGGCGGAGCCCGCCCGGGAATCTGATGCCAGTGATGGTCGAGGCCCTGATTGAGCGTGCGCTGCTGGACGTGAGCGCCGAGCCCCGACTCGCCGAGATCCTGGAGGGCAAGGCAGTATTGCCTGTCGGCGCGGACAGCACGCTGCTCGCCGCGCTGACCGTCCTGACGCCCGGGGAGCTGGCGGAGGCCGAACGGGAGCTGGAGCGGCAGACCATCTTCTCAGCTGGGGAGTTTATCCACCCGCTCTACCGCGAGACGGTGCTCCGGACGCTGCCCCCAGAGCGCCGCCGCCAACTGGCCCGCCGAGCACTCACCGCCTTGCAGGACGATCTGCCTGCGGCCAGCGCCTTCGTGGAGGCAGCGGAACTGGATCCAGCTGCCGCGCAGGACTGGTTGCTGAGGGCGGCGGCCGGGCGGGACGCGGTAGGCGACCGGGTGGGGGCAGCCAGGCTGCGGGCCCGCAGCCTGCGCTATGTGGACGGTGCGGTGGCCGCTCGGCGGGCACTGGAGGCGGCGCACGGACTAAAAGAAGTGGATGTGCCGGAGGCGACGCGGCTGGCCGAGCGGGCGGGCCAGGCGGCTGGGTCACGCAGCGAGGCAATCTGGCTGCTGTCCGAGCTGCTCGCCGCTCAGGGGCAGGGCAGCCTCGCCGAGCAGCGGCTGGAGCAACTCCCTTCCGCCGAGCGCGAGGGACTCTCCTTTGTGGCCCGCGTGCTGAGGCTGCGCGCTCAGGACAACACGCGACTGACTGAACTGCTGGACGAACATCCCGGTGTCCTGGCGTACGCCGACCCAGGTACAGTGTGTCAGGTGGGCCGGTCGCTGGCCTACTGCGGGCGGGCGGCGGAGGCTGAGGACGCCGCCCAAGACCTGCTGGCGCGCCCCAACGACCCCGGAGCGCGGGTAATGGCCCTCAAGGTACAGTCGGTGGTGGCCCAAGTTCGGGCGGACTTCGTGGCGATGGAGCGGCTGGAACGCGAGATACTGGATCTCGTGCGGCCCACCGGCAATCTGCGCCTGATTGACGCGGCGCTGTTTAACCGTGCGATGGCCCTGGGGACGCTGGGCCGTTACCCGGAGCAAACCAGCTGTCTGAAAGAGGCGCTGGCGGTCTGCCAAGAACTTGGTGACCCGACCGCCTCCGCCATTGCTCAGGTGGCGTTAGGCAGTGTGCTCAGAGAGGCGGGCGACTATCAGCAGGCCGAGACGCTGCTGCACGAGGCCCGCTCCTTTCTGGAGGGCCTAGACGTGACCGGCTATCTGGTGGACTGCGAGTGCGCTCTGAGCGCACTGTACTTGGCCTGGCAGCCGCCCCATGGATCGGTGCTGGCGGCCCGCTACGCCCGGGCTGCCCTAAACCACGCCCGCGGGTTTGACGATCCGCGCTCCCTAGCCGAGAGCCTGCCGATCGCCGCCCTGGCTGAGCGCTGGGCCGGTCAGCCTGTGTCCGCACTGGCGTTGGCCGATCAGGGTGCCACGCTGGCGGAGCAACTGGACATGCCTCAGATGCGTCAGGCGGCCCAGGCTGCACGCGGCAGTGCTTTGCTCGCCCTGCACCGCCCGCAGGAGGCGCTGGAGGCGTTCGACCTTGCTCATACCCTGGCGTGGGAGATGGGGGACCTGCTTGCTGCGCACCGCGCTGGCCTGGAACTTGACCAGTTGCGCGGCGACCTCCCCGGGGCCCGTGCACGGCTGGCGTGGTTCGAGCAGTGGGGGCTCGGAGCGAGCGTCGACCTGGCCCAGCGGCTGTTCCCCGAACTGACCCTGAAACAAACAGAAGCACCCAGCACCTCCAGCCAGCACCATCCGGGCGAGCCGGGTCTCCGGCTGGAGGTGCTGGGAGCGCTGCGTTGCGGCGTCCCGGGTCGTATGCAAGCGGTACGGGGCGGCAAGCGCCGTGAGCTGCTGACCTACCTGCTAGAGGCCCGGCTCGCGGGCCGCCCGGAGGTGCCCCGACTCGACCTGCTCGACCTGCTGTCTCCCGGCCACGACGAGGCCCGGGCGGATGCAGCCCTGCGGGATCTGGTGTTTCACCTGCGGGAGGCCTACGGCGCCGGGTTGATCCTGACCGGCCCCCGCGGCTATGCGTTGGGCGACGTAGCGAGCGACGCCGAAGACTTCCTGATGGGCGGCGACGTGCGGCTGTGGCGCGGCCCGTGGCTGGACGGCGTGGACACCCAGCCACGCGATGACGGCGTGCGGTACGCCCTATCGCGCGCCCTGTATGAGCGGGCGGAGGCGCTGCTCGCCGGCCGGCCGGACGAGACGACCCGGCTGGGCCGCCTGCTGCTGGACATGGACCCTTACGACCAAACGGCCCTGCATCTCACGCTGAAGGCGCTGCGTGCAGGCCAAGATCACCGCAGCCTGAACCGGCTCTATAGGCAAGCCCGCGAGCGCTTGCTGGATGTGGGGGAGCGCTTGCCCGAGCACTGGGCCGATTTCCTTGCGGCACCTTCCGGCACAATCCTCTGATTTTCTGACGCGCGTCTCACGGTACTTCCCTCACCCTGAACGGGAAAGGAGGTGCCGCCCCCTCAGTGAGGAAGGCCCAGGCATGCGTCAGCACGTCGCTCCCTTCTCCTCATCCTGCGGGCGTCCCTGCGTTCGTGGCTCTTCCCCCCTCAGGGAAATCAGGAGCAATCATGCTTCGTATCATCGCCCCACGCCGCACCGTTCTCCTCGCCGCCCTCGCCTTTTTGGCGGCCAGTGCCCAGTCAAACGCCCAGTCACCGGCGTATTACCGCCTTCAGCTCAAGTCGAACGGACATTACCTCGACGCCGCGCACTGCACGACCCGGGTCACGCTAAATCCGGGATCCACCTACGCGGGCGGCGCGTGTCAGGCTTGGCGCTTCATTCCCGCAGGCGGGGGCTGGTTCCGCCTTCAGCTCAAGTCGGGCGGGCAGTTTCTGGACGCCAATTACTGTTCTTCCCCGATCGGTCTGAATCCGGGGTCGACTTATGCAGGCGGGGCCTGCCAGTTGTGGCGGCTGGTCCCGGCGGGCAACGGCTGGAGCCGCCTGCAGCTCAAGGTGAACGGCCAGTACCTTGATGCCGATCACTGCACGACTACCCTGGCCCTGAATCCCGGTTCGACCTACGCGAACGGCGATTGTCAGTTGTGGCGGCTGGTGCCTGTATCCGTCCGCATCGATTGAGATGGAGGGTGTTTAGTTTTCCTCACCCTGGCCACTGCAAGGAGGTTCCCCGTGGACGGCGGTTCAATGGACGGCTTCCCGGAAGACAGCGCAGTGGGTGGGCGCCTGCGCTACCGCCTGTGCCCTCACTGCCTCAGGGCAGTGCCTGCCAGTTCAGACGAGCGGTACTGCGTCAATGACGGCACACGGCTGCTGGAAGGCTGCCCAGTGTGCCAGCGGTTCATCTCCTCCCCCTATGCCCACTTCTGTGCGGCCTGCGGACACCCCTTCGCGCTCCCTGCTCGGGAAGCACCCAGTTGAGGCGGCGTTCCTTCCCCGCCGCTCTCCAAAGATTCGGGAGGCTGACAGTTCCAACACCTTCCCCTGCACCGCCCTGACCTTGCTCGCCGCCAGCCTGTTCACACTTGCGAGTCTCACGGTAGTCCCTCTCATTCCCTCCACAGGATGGTGCCCCGCATGAACCACACGGCGCGAATTTCCCTGATGGCTCTCCTGCTCTCCGCGTGCACTGGCTCGCCCTCATCCGGGCCGGATCCAGGCGCGAAACCCACTATCACCCGCTTTACCGCCGCGCCCGCCGCCCTGACCGCGCCCGGCTCCATCACGCTGGCCTGGGAGGTCAGTGGGGCGACCACGCTGGAGATTGACGGCGGCGTGGGAAGCGTCACGCCGCCCACCCTGGGCAGCCAGAACGTGAATCTGGTGGCCACGACCACCTACACCCTCACCGCCCGGAATGCAGCGGGGAGCGCCACAGCGAAGGTGACCGCCAGCCTGAACGCGCGGCCCTTCAGTTACCGCATCGATTCCGCCGTGAGGCCCTTCACCGGTAGTGTGACGGGGTGGGGCGGCCCCCGCCCGGTGGTGGCAGTGCGCGACGCAGCGGGCCTGACGAGCGCCTTTGTCGCCAACGAACTGATTGCGCTGCTGGGAAGCCAAGCCGACCTCGACGCCCTTCTAACGCGCACCGGCGCCGCAGTGCTGGACAGCTATACCGAGGGTGCCGAGCGCACCGTGCTGCTGCGTCTCGACCCTGCGGCGGTCAGCTTGGACAGTTTTACCGCTGACGCTAATGCCCTGGGTACGCCAGGTGAGAGCGTGTTTTCCAGTGAGGAGGCCGCGCGGCTGCTGGCGCTGGTCGCCCGTGAGACGGTGGGCGGCCTGAAGGTCAGCGCCAACTTCCTCGATCAGCCGCAAGGCGTGCTGCTGAAAACTCAGGAGGGCGGCGCTGTATCGGGCACTGCCGACGCCTTCTCCCGTCCTGAATTCAGCAACGCGGTCAGCAAGCCGCAGGTCGTGCAGGCTTGGCAGTTCGTGGCCGCGCACGGGATCAGCGCCCCTCGCCGCCGGGTTCGCGTGGCGATCATCGATGGAGGCTTCTGGCTGAACCTGGACGGCACCAGCCTGCCGGACGCGAATGGTCAGGGCGACTTGCCGCCTTTGCCGGTTCAGGCCAACTTCATCGGAGAGGGCAACGCCTCGGGCCTCAATCCGGCGGACTGCGGCGAGGGGAATCCCTGTCTCTACCACGGCCACGGCAGCGCCAGCGTGGCGGTGGGAACCCTCAACAACGGCGCCCACGCCGCAGGCACCGGCGGACAGGTAGCCGATCCGATGCTGCTCCGCAGCGACCTGAGCACCTACTCGGTCAAGCACGCCATCGACTGGGCCAAGGGACAGGGCGCCGACGTCATCAACATGAGCTTCGGGGGCGCGTGCGGGTGGTGGTGCCACGCGGGCAAGGACCTGGCAGGCTACTACGACGCCTTCGACCGGGCGCACGACGCGGGCATCTTCCTGGTCGCTTCGGCGGGCAACGGCGGCAAGGATAAGCTCGGCGACGACGTGGAGGACGAGAGTTACGAGCCCTGCATCATCAGCGGCGTGTTCTGTGTGGGCGCGCTGGGCAGTCCCGGACAGGCCTACACCAACAGCGCCAAGCCCTACTCCAACTACGGCGGCCCAGTCAACCTGTGGGCACCCACCGACATCGTGGCGATGCCCGACGGCGGCTCCGGGGGCCAGTCCGTGATCCACAACGGCACCAGCGCCTCAGCGCCTTACGTCGCCGGGGTCGCCGCGATGATGAAAGCGATGAATCCGGCCCTGAACTACGGCCAGATGCGGGACATCCTTCAGGACACGGCCTGGACCGACTCGCCTGACCCGCGCGTTACGCGCTACCTCAACGCCTTCGAGGCGGTGAAGAAGGCCGCCGACTTCCGGCTGCCCCCCGACCGCTTCGAGGCCAACGACGCACCCGCCTCGGCCACAGCCCTGACTCCGGCGCAGCACGACGACCTGACCATCCACGCGGGCAGCGACGTAGACCGCTACCGCTTCACCACTACCGGCCCCACCGAGGCCACCCTGAACTTCCGGCATGCCGACGGCGTGGGGAAGGTCGGCTTTGCGAACTACGGCCTGAATAAGGTGGTGGGCTGCGGCGACCCGATCGAACTGGCGAACGCCAGCGTCGTGAATGGCCGTCAGGTCAAGTACCGGCTGCCCGCCGGGGACTTCTCGTTCGTCCTGGCAGGCGGCCAGCCCATGCCCTATGACCTGGGACTCAGTGTGAACAGCCGCTCCATCCTGCCCGACAAGTACGAGTTCAACGCGGCCAACGTCCAGACCGGGAACGACACCCGGGCCCAGGCGTCGTATATCGGCGACGGGGGGTACCTCAGCTCTAGCCTGCACGTGAATACGGACGTCGATTTCTATACCTTTTACAGCCGGGGCAACACCAACAACATCACCGGCACGATGAAAAGCCTCGCCCGCGTTGAGGGCGCAGACGGTCCCCTGATCCTGCGGGCCTTCACGTCTGATGGCACGCCGGTCGGTCTGGACGCGTCCAGTGGGGACTGTGCCGACCAGGCGCGGCTGGTGGTGCCGCAGGGCTTTATCACGGTGGCCGTTAGTGGAAGCGCGGCAGGGGAGTACAGTCTGTGGCTCGGTTCGACCGGCGAGCAACACCCAGTGTTAAGCGTCAAGCAGCTGATTTACCTCATCCTGCACCCCAACGTACCCGTTGAGCTGACCTTGCGTGAGCCGACCGAACACTTCCTGATCAACAAGGTCAGCGACCTGGGCCTCAACAGCGTGGAACTGCTGGGCGCGGGCCTGCACCTCACCCTCTACAGCGAGGCGGGCAGCCTGATCGCGGAGGGCGAGAACTTCCAAGGCGGTGCGGGCGAACGCATCGAACTGGCACAGGCCCTCTCCGAACAGCGGTACGTGCTGCGCGTCGCGCGGGCACTGGAAGGCGAAGCGGACGCGGGCAGCGCACTGGTTCCCGTCAAGGCCACCCTGAACATCCAGACCGGACGCTGATCCACGGGGGCAGGATTGATGTGAGTCTGTTCCGCCCCATTGAAGGAGTCTTCCTATGAAACTTGCCCTGTTCCCGACCGCCCCGGCCCTCCTCACCCTCGTACTTTTTCCGGTCGCCGCCGCCCAGAATTATTCATTGATCGTGAATGGTCAGGTGGCTCCAGCACAGGCCATCGTCGTGAAAGGTCAGACGTACGTGCCACTCTCGGCAATCAACTTGCTGGGAATTCCAAGCAGCCTGAAAGGCAGCACGCTCACGCTGGGCACGGGAGCGGCTCCCACCACGTCGCCCGGCGGGGCCAATCAGCGCGCCTCGCTGGAGGGGTGTCTGGGCGACACGCTCTTCAACGGCGTCTGGCGCATGACAGTCCGTTCGGTGAAACCCATCAGCCGGTACAATGGGCAGCAGCGCGGTTACGCCGTCAGTGTGGAGTGGAAGAACGGCAGCACGGCTACGGCAGACGCCCTGAATACTGGAGTCAAGTCCCTCCAGCTCGTGCTCCAAGACGGCAGCACGCTGGACAGCGAGAATGGTCAGCAGCTGCTGTACCGCAAGCTGGCACAGGGGGCGGGGAACACGTTTACGCTGGAGTATTACGCCGATTCGGCCCAGTCCACCCGCCTGACCCCAGCCGACAAGCTGCTCGTCGAGATCGACCCGGCCGTGCTGCGGAACACGGGCGTGAAGGCAACGTACAGCACGTCCATGCCCAGCTTCCGGGTACGCTTGAACTGCCCCAGGTCGGTCTAAGGCACTCGTGAACACTTGATCCTCCGCTGACTGAGCTTAGCCGAGGAATTAGAGGCAGGGTTCATCGCTGAGGTCAACCGATCCAAGCTGCGAGGAACAACGTGTCCCTGGGGATATAAAGCCCACTCAACACACTGTTTCTGGCGGTCATTCTTTACCTTGTCTTAATGGTCGCATGGGATGCGCCCCGCTCACTGAGCGGGGCGACAGGGGAACGCCCCACCCTTGAAGAAGGTGGGGTAGCGGTACGTGCTCATTTCTTACTTCACACCCATCGCACGCACAAGAGTGATCCGCCTCTTCCCATGCGCAGGGTCTGTACTCAGCTGACCAATAATCTTGGTCAGCTGTTCAGTAAAGAGTCGTTCAGGACTTGCCTTTTCCCTTGCCCGGGTTGCTGTCCGACTTGTCGGTCTTTTCGCTTTTCTCGCCCTTATCCTCGTGATGAGGTGGGGCGGTCGGAGGTGTAACAGCCGCAGTGCGGGTCGCACGGTTGACTACCGCAGGTAAGGGCAAAGACTGAACCTGACCGTTCGGGCCCATCCATTCGATCTTAATGGCGCCGGGACGACTCAAGTCACGAGCTACGTTGACTGTGGTCGCCTCGCCTGTCTTCGGCTGCAGGCGAACGGCCTTAACGTCACTTAGGGTCTTGCCAGCACTCAGCGTCAGTGTGCCGTCAGGATTTACGGTGCCAATTACGGCGCCCAGTGCGTCAAGCAGGCTGGCAGACCCACCTGCGGCGAGAAACGTGCCCCAGGCGTCCCGAATCTGGTTCGGTATCTGATGAGGCAAGGTCACGGTCGTGGGAGCAGGAACCACCTGAGCGATCACAGGCGTCAGGGAGAGCGCGGCCATCATGAGCAGAGCAGTACGTTTATTCATGTTTGAACCTCCAAGAATGAAGTCATCGCCCATCGGCGGGAGTGAGAGATGTTTGAGGCGTGTAGTCTGCCAAAAGAAGCTGACGCTCCTCTGTCTGTAACCTGAAAGGGTTCTGACAATTTAAGCGCGGTAGGCTAATCGTCCGTGACTGACCGTAAGACTTACCGCCACCGGTTTCCGCTGAGCATCATCCGGGACGCGCTCTGGCTGTACCACCGCTTCTCCCTCAGTCAGCGTGATGTCCAAGAACTCCTCCGAGCGCGCGGCATTGCTCTCAATCACGAGACGCTCCGCCAGTGGAACATCAAGTTCGCCCCCCTCCTCACCGAAGAACTGCGACACCGGGAACCCTGGTGGTTCTTGGATGAGGTGTGGATCGAGATGGGTGGCAAAAAACTTTGGCTGTGGCGGGGATTCGAAATGTTGTTTGATAGCGAAATGGTTTCGGTGGTCTCTGGCCTGGTGGCGTTCCCTTCCAAGATCTCTGGCCGCGATTGCAAGCCCATCTGCTTTCTCAGGTGAGGTGCAGAGGGGTCAGCTCACCAAGGCCAATTTGCTGCGTCAGGCAGGTGCTGAGTCCATCTCTGCAGTATCGCCTCCCGTGGACAGGTTCTGAAATTGCTGTTATCAACGGCGATTAGTGCGGCTCTGGCCCAAGTGCAGGATGTGAAGAAGAGCTTCAGGTATAAACCCGATCACTCGACAGTCCTGACGGTCAGCGATTGGCTAGGCTGGCGTATGGCCGAAGACGACGTCCTGCAGAAGGCCAAAGAATTGCTGGAGCGTTCTGCGGCGCTGGAACGAGAGCTGGAGCAGTTCTACCAGCGAGAGGCCGAACAAGGGCGGGAGGCTCAAGTGGTCTTTACGTGATCGGGCGTGCAGCCACACGGCACGCCCCGAAAGTAAGGGGGTGACTTCACCCACATCCGCCGCCTCTCCGGGCCGCTCCGGTTCTTCGCTCCACCACATCCGGCGCGGCCAGGGCAAGCCGCTGCTGTTGATCCATGGGCTGGGCAGTTCTTGGCAGACCTGGGCGCCGATTCTGGCCGGGCTGGAGGCGCAGCGTGAAGTCATCGCCGTCGATCTGCCCGGCTTCGGCCACACGCCCCCGCTGCCCGGTGAAGTGAGCATCGCCACGCTCGCCGACGCGCTGACCGATTTTCTGACGCGGGCGAACCTCCTGGGCATCGACGCAGTGGGCACCTCAATGGGCGCCCGGTTGGTGCTGGAACTCGCGCGGCGCGGGGGCGTCCTGGGAGCGGTGGTGTCACTTGATCCAGGCGGGTTCTGGCGGGGTTGGGAACGGGGCTTTTTCTACAGCACGGTGGCCGCGTCCATCCGGCTGATCCGTGCGCTTCAACCTGTCATGCCCGCCCTGACGGCTTCTCCCGTCGGCCGCAGCGCCCTGTTCGCCCAGTTCTCCTCGCATCCCTGGGCCTTGGCGCCGGAACTCACCCTGACCGAAATGAGGAGCTTCGCCGCCTCACCTTCCACCGACGAACTGCTGCGCAACCTGGCGTTTGGCGAGGTGCAGCAAGGGATCCCCCGGGGCCGGTTGGCGCACCCTCTGGTGATCGGCTGGGGCCGGTGGGACCGGGTGTGTCTGCCGGTACAGGCATCAAGGGCTCAGCAGTTATTTCCTGACGCCCGGCTGCATTGGTTCGACCACAGCGGCCACTTCCCGCACTGGGACATGCCCGCACAGACATTGCGGCTGATTCTGGACACGACATCCTGACAGGGCCGCCGACTGTTCTGACAACTGAGCTCGACTTTGGCGATAGCAGAGGTCAGGCGGCAGAGCAGAGCGCGTCGGTGAGGCGCTCGATGAACTCAAGTGGGACTTGAATCATTTCGCGTCCTGGCGCAGATGTGCGAAACGTCGGCACCTTCCACAAGGCTCGCCGAACTTTGGCGAGCGCCTCAACGAAGGTCGGCAGGGGCTGATCGTATCAGGCGGCCCGACGAACCCAGACGTCCTGGCTCTTCCAGCGTTCGTGGGCCATCCGGGTGACGAGTGAGAACAACCTCAGCAACGCTGAGGTTGTTCTGGCCATGGCCAGATCGATCCACTGCCGCTGTGCTTCCACACCTAATGAAAGGGGTGGGAGGCCAGTGTGATCCCAGACAGCCGTCTAAGAACAAGAGTTTCTACAAGATTGGGCAAGACGTCTGGGCGGACGAAAGAGCAGGGTCAGCGCAAGAAAACTGCAGTCAGTACGTCAAAAGTGGATGATCTTGAAAAACGCGCTGCCAGCGCGTTTGAACACGACCAGTCCGTTATTACCACGCTATTGATGCGCTACGCTCCCCTTCAGGTTTCCGCTGCTCTCTGTCACCCTGACTGCGACCCGTGTCTAGCACAGTCAATATAATGTCTGCTGTGCTGACCGTGCTTTTTTCCGTACTGATCCTGAAATGAACGTTCTACACGACGCATTTTCTTGACTGGAAACACTTGTTGAGAAACGATGTCCACCTCCCGGTGGGTCTCCCCGTACCAGCGCGTCTTTGGATCATGAACCAGGGACGCCAGGGGTGAAAGGCGGTCGCCTTTGAGCCGGGGTCAGCCCATCTGGCGAGCCGCTCAATCGGGTGCTGGGGTGTAGAGCGCCGCATCCAGGCAAAGCCCTAGCGGTGACGGTCATTGGACGGCCCTGCTGGAGATCGGAGAGCCACTGGATGACCGCGGAGGCGATGTCTGCCACCACGATCAGTTGCCGTCCTAGACTCCAGCGCTGCACGACGCGGAGCATGTGCCGGGCCCAGTCGGTCAGCGACTGGTGCCGGTGACCGCGTTCTTCGTTGTCCCGCTGTGACGGCACGAGTGCCATCAGGAATGGCCGTGCCCAAGTGGGGTTGGCCCAAGGGCTGGGCATGAGCAGCATCAGGCCCAGCCGGCGGAGACCGCTGGCCTTGACGAACTGACCGCGACTGGATCTGGCCGGACCACGGGAGATGCCTGTGGCACTGATCTTCGCGCCGATACGTCGGAGGGTGGTGTTGTCCAGGCCGAGAACCAGCGGTTCTGAGGAGACAAAGGCGGTGAGGAGCAGACCGAACAGCACCCGACTGGCGTGAAGACTCGACCAGTGCGCCCGACTCAAGAGGCGGTGAAATGTCCCGAATCTTGGATCGTCTGCCAGGCCAAGCACCCGCAACGCCGCCGTCACCGTCCGTTTCCCAGGAGACAACAGTGCCCCGACGACCAGGAGTTGCACCTGCGGCCAGAGGCGTGCCGGGAACAGTGGAGTGGAGCCTTGCAGAACCCCGTGAACCACGTCGGAAGCAGTGTCATGCTCAAGTGTGATAGGGGAACAGCTTGCTGCTCCCCTATCAATGGCCGAAGTCGAGCGCAGTGTTGAGAGAGGCACTGAGCGGCGCAGCACTCCAATTCTGGGGTGAACATGATAGCGCGCGGCCTTCTTCTGGGGCCGCGCGCTGGTCAGGACTGCCTTAGAAGCCGCTGACGTTTAAGCGGCCACCTGTGACGGTCTTGCCAGTCAGGCTGCTGGTCGCCACGGCGCTGTTCAGGATCGCGTCACGGATGCTGGCAGCAGGAGCGCCAGGATGGGTGCTGGCGTAGAGAGCGGCCGCACCAGCCACATGTGGAGTTGCCATGCTGGTGCCGTTGTAGCTGCTGTACTTGTTGTACGGCACGCTACTCATGATCGCCACGCCGGGCGCGCCAATGTCGACAGAAGTCTTACCGTACTGGCTGAAGCTCGCCAGGGCACCGGTCTTGTCAATGGCGGCCACGGCAATGACAGCGTCGAAGCCAGCGCCAGATCTGGTGTCATAGTTGCTGGGGTAGCTGGCCGTGGTGTCGTTGTTGGTGCCGCTGTTGCCGGCCGCCGCGATGAACAGAATGTTCGCGTTGGCGCCGCGCACGATGGCTTCGTACATGGCCTGCGAGTAGCCGCCACCGCCCCAGGAGTTGTTGGTCGCCACGATATTGAGTCCGTGACGCTTTTTCAGGTCGGTGAAGTAGTCCACGGCCTTAATCGCATCAGCCGTGTTGCCGCCCCGGCGCCCCAAAAACTTGCCGCTGATCATGGTGACATTGTGATTGACCCCCACCACGCCACCATTGTTGGCCGTGCCGCCAATGGTGCCGGCGACGTGGGTGCCGTGGCTGTCGAGGCTGCCGCGCGTGCCCCCATCGTAGACCGTGTTGTCGCTATTGGCAAAGTCCCAGCCGCGCGTGTCGTCAATGTAGCCATTGCCGTCGTTGTCCCGGCCGTCGGCCGGGTCAAAGGGGTTGAGCCAGGCGTTCCCCGTCAGGTCTGGGTGGTCGAACTGGTACCCCTCGTCGATGATGCCAATGTACACGCTGTCATTGCCCACGCTGCCCTTCGTCCAGGCTTCGGCTGCCTGACTGCCAAACGCGTTGGCGGGGGTGCTGGCGTCGCCGGCCATGCCCCAGAGGGTGCCGTCGGTGAAATAATTGTCGCTGGCGGTCGCCTGATGCTGGTAAATCCAGTTCGGCTCGGCAAAGCGCACCAAGGGGCTGGCGTTCAGGGCTTGAACTTTTGCCAGCACACTCTGGCCGTCGGTGATCTGCACGCGCAGCAGTGAAGCGCCGCCCACCACAGCCAGCGTTTCGAGGGACTGCACCCCCAGTGTGCTCAGGGCGGTCAAGCTCTGCGCGCTCAGACCGGCGCCCAGCTGCACAATCACTTCACCCTCTTCAAATTGGCCGGCAGGGCTGACGAGCGCGGCTTCTGAAGCCGCTTCTGGTGCGGCGGCCGTCGGCAAGGCAGCATTGGGAGATTGTCCGCAGGCAGCGAGCAGGGCAGTGAGGGTCAGCAGCAGGGGCAGGGTACGCTTCATAAGGCCTCCAACCACGCCCTTCAAGAAGGGTGTGGGAGATAGATGCAATGGGCCAGACGTCGGCTGGAAGCCGAAGTACGAACCAACGCAGATGAAAATGGTTTGCGAAGTCTATGAGATCACCCCGGCTCTGTCTGTAGCGAGCTCCTTAATCTGATGGCGGTTGTGGGCTGTCTGTTGAAGCTGGTGCAGTCGCAGCGGTTGTGTCGCCTTAAAAGGTCACGATTTCGGAAACAACGGGTGTTCAGGTGTCATTCAGGGTGAACTGATGCTGACAAACTCGGCACAGATTCCGCTGTGTCCCAGTATGGGCATGACCCTTGTTGACGATGGAGACGCCCTCGCACGCTGGACACGTCAGGCCGTTCATGCGTTATTGAACTGCAGTCATTTCTAAGAAGCTACAACTTCCAGAGCAGGAAAAAGCCAGCATCTCATCATGCTCACCGCGGTGTTATGGGGCTTAGCGGGTGGAAGTTCTCTGGTGGCCGGTGCCCTGTTAAGCTTCTTCGTGCCGGTTAAGAAGAACATTGTCGCGCTGATTATGGCCCTTGGGGCGGTTGTGTTGCCTTCACTGGGTTCGGGTAGGCTGACTCTCCAGGACTGACCCAAACCGTATCGTCATCGGTTCCCGCTGGCCATCATCGGGTACGCGGTTTGGCTCTCTCCACCGCTTTCCGCTCAGTGATCAGGACGTTCAAGAACTGATCCACTACCGTGGCACCCTGGTCAGTCATGAGACCCTCCGCGAGCGGTGCATCAAGTTCGGATCCCTCTTTGCAGAGGAACTGCGACACGAGCGAAGTCAGCAAGGATTGGGGCGGCGAAAACGCGCGCAGAAATGTCTGAGTCTGCACGCCCAAATTGAGAATCTTCACCTTCACTCCCGAGCCAGCGTTTCCGCCCCCACCAGAAGAAACAATCAGAAGCAAGCATTCCAGACATGGGGAATGGTTGCGGTAGGGGTGGCCTGAGAATCAGGCCACCCCTGCCCTCCACCTGCTGCGCGGCAAGTTAAGGCAACACAACCCTTCACCGATATCACTTGGGTAAGCACGGCGGGTCACCCACTGATACTGCTGCCATCAGACGCCAACAACCAAACAACGTTCGCTTGACGGACAGCTTCTAGATAGGCTTAAGCCATAGGCGATGGGGTGGCTCAGGTCGATGAAAGAAAAACCCCTGTCCCAACTGGCACCCAAGGGCCTGAAGGATGACCAGTTGCTCTGCCGTTTCAATGCCTTCGGCCACAGCACGCAAGCCCAGGGTATCCGCCAGCGCCAGAATGGCCCTGACGATCGGCTCAGTCGAGGGCTTGGCCTGCAGGTCACGCACAAAGGCCCGGTCAATTTTCAGAGTGCTCAGGGGCAAGCGAGCCACATAATTCAGCGAGGAGTACCCGGCTCCGAAATCATCCAGAGCGATACTGATCCCCATTTCCTGCAGGTGAGCTATACGCTGAGTAGATTCCTCCAGGTCGTGCATCACGACCCGCTCGGTGAGTTCAAGCTCCAGACATTGCGCGGGAAACCCCGTTTCCTGAAGGCAGTGCGCCACCATCTTCACGAACCCCGGCCGCTCAAACTCGACGCTCGACACGTTGACCGCGATCCGCAGATCCGTGTGGCCTAGTTCCCGCCAAGTCTGCCCCTGCTGACACGCTGTCCGTAGCACCCAGTGCCCGATGTCCACGATGAGCCCGGTTTCTTCAGCGACGGGGATGAACTGTCCGGGCGGCACCGTCCCGAGATCTGGGTGAATCCAGCGAACCAGGGCTTCCAAACCGATGATCCGGTGGGTCTGAAGATCATGCTGCGTTTGGTAGTGCACCTCCAGCTGTTGCCGCTCGAGCGCTTGACGCAGGAGAACAGCCAGGTGCAGGCGGTCGGTAGCCTGCTGCAGCATTTCAGACCGGAAGACGCTGTACCCCAGTTTGCGCCGCTTGGCGTGGTACATCGCTGTATCGGCCCGGCGTTGCGCAATCTGGAGATCAGCTTCACCGCTGGCCACCATACTGATGCCCACCGAGAGCCGGACATCAAACGCCATCCCCTCAACCACAAACGGTGCAGCGACCAGCGCCTCGTGAAATTGCCTCGCCAGGTTCACTGCCTGCTCTTCCGTCATTCCGGGAACTGCAACCGTGAATTCGTCGCCGCTGAGGCGAGCGAAGATGGCCTCCGGTTCAAGGCAGCCTTGCAACCGCTTGACCAACAGGCACAACGTCTGATCCCCGGCTTGGTGACCTAAAGTGTCGTTGACGCCCTTGAAGTCGTCTACATCGAGGAGCAGCAGCGCCACTGAAGACGCTGCAGCCGCGGCCTGCAGCAATTCACCGAACAGTCGCCGGTTGGGAAGGCCCGTCAAGACGTCGTAAAAGGCTTGGACACGCAGGGACTCGGTCAGGTGGTGGTGTTCGGTGACAGTGGCGACCAGTGCCCGGGCTTGTTCAAGAATTTCGATGGTGGCTGACGCGAACGATCCGGGTGCCCAACCATACAGCGCGATGGTTCCCAGCACCTGGTGCTGTCCGTTGAGCACAGGCAGGGAGAGGCAGGTTCGCAGGCCGTGGATCAGAACAAGGTCGCGGAAAGCCGCCGTGAACGGGTGGGTCAGGGTATCTTCGATCATGAAAAGTTGCTGGGTAGCGGCGGCGGTGCCGCAACTGCCCTGCCCCACTTCCACGGGCAGTCCGTCGATGGCTGCATTGAATGCAGGCGGTAAACTGGCCCCAGCCGAGACCCACAGTCGCCCGTCCTGAACCAGAAGGATGGAACAGGCGTAGCCAGACAGTTGTCCTTCAAGCATCGCAGAGACAGCCTGCAAAATCTCTTCCAGCGGTTGATGCCGCACGGTCATCTCGAGGATGGCGTTGCGCTGGTCGTCCAGAACCCGCTCAGTCGGAATCGGCTTCATGCACCGGACAGGTTATCTGCGGAAGTCAGGCCAGAAGCAGGGCGCTGGAAGGACATGGCCTCACTATAAAGTTTCCCGCTGAGAACAACGATACCGCTGGTTTACTCGCCTGCTTTCAAGTAGCGGACATCTGGTTGGATTGGGCACCACGTCCTGACTCTGCTCGTCGGTGAACACGATCAGGCGGGAATGCGGGCGGAGGTTCATATGCTTCACCGCTGCGCCCAGCAGGGTGTTGCTGCGGGGACGGCCCAGCGCGTCTCTCAACGCCAACCCGCATCCATTGGGGACAACGTGATGCAGCGGGCAGCCTGAACTTCAGGCTGCCCGTTTGAACGCTCGGCTTGCTTCTTGTTCAGTGGCCAGAATCACGGGGACGGCTATGCACGGCGTACGCCTCTGCCCGACCTCTCCTGTGTAGGAACCCTCTCCCCCTGAGTGGTATCCAAGCAGGTCAAGGGGAGCAGTGGTTTCCCGCTGGGACGCCGCGCGAGATCAGGGCACCGCGGCCGCCGTGACACCATCCGGCAGACGTCCCTGGCCGTAGTCCGTTTGATAGGGGTCATACTCATCGTCTCCCCCCCAAACCCAGAGTGCCCCATCGGGTTTCAACGCCATGAAGTGCTTGGTTCCCACCGAGACGGCCACCATATTGTCCGCGTTCCAGGGTCGTCCCCCATTGCCCCATATGACGAGACTGCCGTCCGCCTTCAGCGCCATTATCACGCCCCTCGTGCGCCCAGACGGATCATCCGCCGACACCTTATTCCCAGACACGGCCACCACACCACTGAGTCCCGGTGGCACGCCAAGCAGTGCCGAGTCGTTCTCCGCCCCCCAGACCACGACTGTTCCGTCCTCCTTCGTGGCCATGCCGAAACCGGACCCAGCAGCAATACCGCTCACCCTCGTCAGATCCAGCGGCACATTGGGCGCTCCAAAATCACTCTGCTTCCAAGCGACCACGTTACCATCGGCCTTCAACGCCAGACTGTAGAACTGCCCCGCCGCGATGGCCACGACCTCACTCAGCCCAGCGGGCACCGTCGACTGGCCAACATAGTTTTCGCCCCAGGCGACGACGGTGCCGTCCTGCTTCAGGGCCAGGCTGTGATCGCCGCCCGCAGAGATGGTCACGACCCCGCTGAGGCCTGCAGGCACCGTCCCACTAGTGCCAAGCATGTTATTGCCCCAGGAGACAACCGTGCCGTCCTGCCTCAAGGCCAGACTGTGGTACCCACCCGCCGAGACCGCCACTACCCCCGTGAGTCCAGCGGGCACGGTCGACTGTCCCCGGTCGTTGAGACCCCAAGCCGCGACCGTTCCGTCCGGTTTTACCACCAGACTGTTGTATGGCCCGGCGCTCAGTGACGTGTACGGCGAGGTGCGGAGGGAGGCCGTGGCCGTCACCCCACACACGCGTCCCTGTACCGTGCCTGTCTGCCGGGCGAGGGGAATCGACGCGACCGGACGAACTAGATCGCGAGTGACACTCAGGACGCCGGGCGTCAGCGAGTTGTAATTCGCCCGGGTGGGGAACGCGATGCCATTGACCGTGAAGATCACACTGGGCTGCGGCTGTGCGCCCCCCAGGACAAGCGGCACAGTCGGCACGTTCATCGTGAGGGCAAGGGTGCCCGGGGTGTTGACCAGCGTGGCGGTGGGCGTCTCACGTGACCCGGCGGTCCGGACGCGGCACACCACCAGGCTGTCTTTCGCCACGGCAGAGGGCGTCAGGTCAGGGCCCAGCAGCGTGCGGATCCTCGCGCCTGGAATCTTGGCTGCTCGCGCTTCCACCGCTGCCTTGCCCGCGGCGTCCTGTTCCGTGAGGCTCTGCGTCACGGAGGTGATGCTGTTGGTCGCGGCCGTCATCAGCAACTTGAACCGGAACACGTCTTGTTCTTTGGTCGGCTGGATGGGGAACGAGAGCGCGAACGTCACCTGGCCGGTTTCCCCCGCGGGAATGGTTCGGCTGCCCGTGCTGCTGGTGGACACAAAGCCATAAGGCAGCAGGTCGTACGTGGCGTCATCCAGCTGCACCTGGCGCTCCAGGCTGTCGAGTTCACCGCCCGGGGTGTCATCGAAGACCTGGAGGTTGGCGATGTTCTGGTCCAGCACGAGCTTGGTGCCGGAGATGTAAAAGGGTTGGGTCGGGAGAATCTGCGGGGCCAGACTGGACGCCGCGGGCGTGCCTCCGAAGGTCGTCATGGACGTGATGGACGTCCCGCCGATGGTGGGGGTCGTGCCCTGGCGATACACGGCGACGAAGGTCAGGTTCTGAAGGTCCATGGTGCAGTTGTTAGTGAGGGGGTAGATGGTCTGGATGTAGCGCTTCGTTCCGTAATCTGCGGCGCTCTTGGTGAGTTTTGATCCCAACACCACACAATTTTGGTCGGTGAGGGCCTGCCCTAAGAGCCCCGGGACGGCGGTGGCAGTGAGCGAGTCGCCTTCACTGAACTCCAGTTCAAACAGCCCCGGGGTGGATGCCTGCGGCAGAGAGGTGGGCGGGGCACCACAGGCGGTGAGGGCCAAGACGCTCGACAACAGGAGAAACCGGAAGGACGTCATGAAGCTTCGGTGGTGGATTCTTAGGAATGATCGGGGTTAAATAAGGGATGAACGGTCTGACGTGTCCAGCGTGTGTGGGCGTCTATATCGTCAAAAACGGTCACGCCCATATCGGCAAACAACGGTATCTGTGCCGCGTATGCCGACATCAGTTCACCCTGAATCACACCCGAACACCCGTTGCTCCCGAAACAGTGACCCTGGTGGATCGGTTGCTCTCCGAACGGCTGTCTCACCGGGGGATTTGCCGCGTTGTTGGGGTCAGTCGGAGCTGGTTTCGCCGCCACCCCCAAACCCTCATCAAGACCGTACCACACAGCATCGAGCTTGAATTTCCTGTCGCAAAAAAAGTGTACGCACTCCAGCACCAGCGCAACTGGTGCTGGAGTGCGACGAGCGATGCACCTTTGTGGCGCAGCAGACAAAGAACAGCTGGATTTGGCTCCCTACGACGCCCCCGCCCTCGCTCCGGTTGAGAAGGGGGTTTCCCCTTACCCTGCGCCGCTGCACTCGCGTGACCTGATACCTGTCAAAGGAGAATAGGGTGACTCATTCGCCTACCCCCTGGACGTCCCTGTCAGACAGCGATGAGTCCCCTGCGCTTAGGCTGCGGGACATGCCCTTCCACACACTCCATGTCCACCTGGAACAGCTCAAGCAAGACCTTGAAGAGCACCTTCCTGCGAATTGTACCGTGTACGTGGAAGGCTGGCCAGCAGAGAAGCCGGATGTCGTGACCGTGACTGTCAAGACGTATCAGGTCAACACGGCGATGATTGGGGGGTCAAGTTGCCTTTTGTGGCACTGAAATGGGAACAGAAAACACAGCAACAAGTGACTGAGGACGTGGACGCGATCGTTCAGGCGGAACTGGTGAGGGGGTTACCGCCCAAAGGCGCTGAAGGTTTCACACGGCGCACACTGCACTAACAGATGCCCCCGCCTCAGCTTCGGCTGGATGGCGGGGGCGTTTTTTTGGCTTCATCGATATAGTCCAACACTATGTTTTGAACACCAGCTTCATCAAAAGAGTGGTCTCCCCACAGCCAGTCTTGCTGTAGCCTGCACCACGACCAAGCCACAGCAGATCCATCACCGCGTCAGGGCGTTGGCAGACTTCCACAGAATTCTGGAGTAGGCGCTGCTCAAGGGGGTGGGACGCCCACATACTTCGCGCGGGGACGGATCAATTGCCCCCCTGCTGCGGACTCCATCGCGTGCGCCAGCCACCCCACAGTTCGCCCCAGCGCGAAGAGAGCGATGCTGCGCTCTGCAGGGCCACCTACGATCCTAGCCACGAGCGCCAGGGCCAAATCCACATTCGGGAGTTCGCCCAGTTCCCGTTTCACCTCCGCACATAAGTCGTGCGCCACCTGGAGGGCAGGCAGGTCGGGAGACGTTGCCATCACCTGATCCAGCAAAGCCTGGCCCCGTGGGTCGCCTTCAGGATAAAGCCGATGCCCAAAACCGGGCGGGCGGCGAAAGCGCCTCATCACGCTTGAGAGGGCGCGGGCAGCCCCTTGTCGCTCCGCCAAGTCCAGCAGTTCAGAACACAACTCGGTTCCTAAACCGTGGCGCACTCCTTGCAGGGCGCACAAGCCTCCCAACGCTGCGTGGTGCAGGCCCGCGCCACTGGAGGCAATGCAGCGGGCCGTGAAACTCGAAACGTTGAGTTCGTGATCCGCCGTCAGGATCAGAGCCCGGCGCAACAGGTCGGTGTGCAGGGGCGCCGCTCCCCACGCACGCCCCAAGCGTTCATGCAGCGCCAGATCCGGCGCGCCGGGAATCCCACGGTGTCGCTCCACGACCGCAAACAGCAGCGACAAGACCCGCGCGGCGTTGCCCGGCTGGGCTCCTGGGCGGGCATCGCTGGCCTGCAGGTCACGTGCTCCTGCATGGGTCAAGGCCTGGGCAAAAGACTCCAGCAGGCCACTCTCTGGACTCTGGGGGATCAGGGCCAGGTGGGCACGCAGCGGCAGGGCGATGGCCCGCAATTCACCCGTCCACAACAGGGCCGCGACCTCTTCGAAGCTGCACTGCTCTGCGAGGTGCACTGCATCGTATCCCCGGTAATAGAGCCGTCCTTCGGTGATCAACGTCAGCGCCGATTCCAGCACTGGGACGCCCCAGTTCAGCGCGCCTTGCACCGTCTTCTCGGGATCGCGGCGCTCTTCTTTGCGCCGAACCAGAGTGTCCACGTCTTCTCCGGAATAGCGGCGCTCCCGCGTTTTGCCCTGAGTGGGTTCGGAGCGGATCAGGCCGCGGCTGACATAGGCATAGAGGGTGGCCCGGTTGACGCCCAGACGTTCCGTCGCTTCGGCCGCAGAGAGGGAGTGGGACATGGCTCCATTCTAAGCTTGATTCTGGAATCAAGATTGACCTTCATGATCAAGTCGAGCAGCATGCTGGCAGGAGGTCAATCCATGACACGCATTGAGGATGTGCCGCTTCCCCAGCTCTTTCCCGAGGCTTACCCGGCAGAGCGTTTCCCGCAGTTCGTGTGGACGCAGCGTCCGGCCACCTTGCCTGCCCAAGCCTGGACAACGGAAACCACCCACCGCGATGGACAGCAGGGTGGCCTGCCGCTGACAGTCACGCAAGGGGTGCAGATTTACGACCTGATGTGCGCGTTCACCGGGGCCAGCGGGGCCATCCGGCAAGCCGAGTTCTTTGTGTACCGTGCCTCTGACCGTCAGATGTTGGAAGCCGCGCTGGAACGCTTCCGGGGCGGCGCGCCCGTGGAACCCACCACCTGGATCCGTGCCAGCCGTAAGGATGCGGCGCTGGTGGGGGCGCTGGGCGTGAGGGAAACGGGCATGCTGGCGAGTGCCAGCGACTATCACACCTTCTATAAATTCACCCCGGGAGGCCGGTCTCAGGCGGCGCGAACGTACTTGGAAGCTGTCGAAGCCGTGCTGGGCGCGGGCCTGAGGCCTCGCCTGCATCTGGAGGACGCCACCCGCGCGCCGCGGGAGTTCCTGCTGCCGTTTGTAGACGCCGTGGTGGAGTTGGCCGCCCCGTATGGCGAGGCCGGGCGACCCAAATTCCGCCTCTGCGACACGATGGGGCTGGGGTTACCCTACGAAGGTGTGGCGTGGCCGCGCAGTGTTCCCGGCATGGTGCGTGAGGTGCTGGCCCTGGGCGTGCAAGGTGAGGACTTGGAATTCCATCCACACAACGACACCCATCTGGTCGTGGCCAATTGCCTGGCGGCGGTCATGGCCGGCTGCGGGGCCATCAACGGCACCCTCTTGGGAAAAGGCGAGCGAACGGGCAATGCACCTCTGGAAGGCGTCTTGCTTCAACTCTTGGGCATGGGCTATTTCGTGGATCAGGCGCCTGATTTCACTCAGCTCAACGCGCTGGCCGAGCTCTACGAAGGGCTGGGTCAGGGGGTTCCCGCCAAGTCCCGTTGTACGGCAAAGACGCGCACCGGACTCGGGCAGGCATTCACGCGGACGGGTTGAACAAGTTCTGGCCGATGTACGCGCCCTTCGACGTCCCAAAACTCTTGGGGCGACCGTTAGAGCTCAGCCTGACCAAGGACAGTGGGTTGGCCGGGTTGATCTTCCTCATCAAGGGGCACACTCAAGTGAAATTCCACAAGGATGATCCTCGCCTTCAGGGACTGCACGCGCAGTTGAATACGGAGTTTGAGGCGGGACGTCAGACGGCGGTGGAGTGGGAAGAAATTGCAGGCCGTGTTGAGCTGCTGCTGGAGGGAACCCACGTGAGTTCCCCAGGTTAGTACTACAGTTGCAGTTAAGAGCGTTAGCATGAGGCATGTCTGTACGAGCGTCGATGGCGTCCGACATTGGCTCTGGAGAGCAGTGGACGAGCACGGAGCCGTGCAGGGCATCACGCCCCAGCGGCACCGTGATCCCGAGGCCGCAACAACCTTCCTGACTTGCCTCCTGGGTGAATACGGTGTCCCAGAGGTCATTCATACCGATGGGCTGCGGAGTGACGGAGCTGCGATCCGGGAGATTCCGAGCCTCGTCGATGTCGACCACCAGCAGGTGATCTCCCCAGCCCGCTGTCATCACTTGACCTGACAATCTCACCGTCCGACACGGTGCCACGAGCGACATCAGCAGGGATACAAACGGAGGAAACGTGCGCAGAAATTTCTGAGCCTACATGTGCGAACCTCTGAACCTCCACCTTCATTCCCGCACCAGCGTTTCCGCCCAGACCAGACGAGATCATCAGAGACAAGCGTTCCAGACGTGGTCAGCGGTCGCGGCAGGGGTGGCCTGAGATTCAGGCCACCCCTGACCTCCCCGTACCCGGCCCCCAATTAAGGCAACACAACCGTCCCGCCCGTCCACCCTCACGCCTCGTCAGATGCTCGCCCCTAGCCTGAAGTATGAAGCGCTTTCTTCTGCCTCTCCTGACGCTGGCCCTTCTGGCACCAGCGCAGGCGGCTCAGTCCAGTCAAGCCCAGCCGTTCAAGCTGATTCTTAAGGCCAGTGAACAGAAAATTCACAAAGGCAAAGTCACCCGCCATCTGGTCGTCAAGTCCTGGACCTTACCGTCCTCAGGCATCGCGGCGAGCAAAAAATACCGCAAGGTCAGTACCACCCTCACGCCGATGCTGAACCAGATCGAAAGGCAGGTCAACGCCCGCAAACCTGAACCGGCCGTGTTCCGGAATGTCAGAGGACGCTGGATCGCGACGGATCAAACCGGCTGGCTGTTTGACCGTGACCGCACCAAAGCCAACCTCCTTAAAGCCATCCGGAGCGGGAAGGGCCAGGCGCAAGTGGCGTTTAAGGTGCTTCGTCCGCAGCGCAGTGTAGCGGTTCTCGCCAAGCGTGGAGTCCGGTCGCACGTTGCCTCCGGCAGCAGCAGTTACGCCGGTAGCCCGTCATTCCGCGAGCGAAATGTTCTGGTCGGCGCCAGCAAGCTGGACAACTTCTTTATTGCGCCAGGCCACGAGTTCAACTTCAACGAGGAGGTTGGGCGGATCGACGCCAGCACCGGTTTTGTCAAAGGCTTTGTGATCACGGGCGGAACCCTGGAGAAAGAGGACGGTGGTGGGATCTGCCAGGTCAGTGCCACCATTTTCCGGGCACTCTACAAGGCTGGGCTGCCCATCACCGAGCGTCACGAGCACAGTCACCGCGTGAAGTATTACGACCCGGTCGGTTTCGAGGCGACCGTGTACGCTCCTGCCAAAAACCTCCGGATGAAGAACGACACGGGTGCTTACCTGATGATCCAGGCAACTTGGAACACGGCAGCCAAGACGGTGCGTTTCGATGTCTTCGGGGCCAATACCGGACGGACGGTAAACATCAGCAGGCCGTCGATCACCAGCTTCAAGGCGCCTAAACAGCCGAGTTACACGGCCGATCCCAATGTGGCCTTGGGCTCGCGGCGCCTGCTTGATACGCCCGCTCAGGGCATGACCAGCGTGATTCGGCGAACCATCAAGATCAAGGGCAAAGTCATCAGCACAGACACCTTGAAAAGCAGGTATGAGCCCTGGGGTGCGGTCTATGGTGTCAACCCCAAGGATAAGCGCCTGAAATCCAGACTCTGAAGCTGACCGCCTGACAGCCGGTTTCATTGATTGTATCCGCCGCATCAACGCAAACGGCGCGGCGTACTTCGGTCAGCCCGTGACCAAGTCATCGATCAAGCTCAGCAAGTTGGGTCATCGTTGAAACACCCCGCGTCGTTCCCGGCTTGCAATTCTGCGCGTGCGGGCACACAGTGACGCGCATGACCAAAAAAGCAGCGAAAGCCCCCGCGAAGAAAGCCACCGCCAAAGCGGCACCCATCGCCGAAGCCGCACGCGAGAACACTCAGGTCGCCAAGACCCAGCTCATCGAGAAGGTCGCCAACAAGAAGGGGTCACTTCAAGATTGGCGCGCCCTACTGTGCTAAGACCCACATAATCCCTGCAACATGTGCCAGGGCTGTGTTGCCTGAACTATGTTGGGGAGGCCGACCCGCCGTGACCGACCTCAAACCCTATCGCCACCGATTTCCGATAGCCACCATCCAACATGCCGTCTGGCTCTATCACCGTTTTTCACTGAGCTACCGAGACGTCCAGGAATTGCTGCACCAGCGCGGTATTGAGGTCAGTCACGAAACCTTGCACGAATGGTGGATCAAGTTCGGCTCCCTCTTCGCTGAAGAACTTTGCCACCGCGAACCCCATCGGGGTTCGCGGTGGTACCTGATTGATGTCTGTAGGAACGTGGCTGGTGTCCGGCATTGGTTATGGCGTGCGGTAGACGAGACGAACACGGCTTTGTACTCGATATCCTCCTTCAACGGCACCGCGGCTGAGGAGCTGCACAGATCTTCCTGATCAGACTCCTGGGAGAAGACGACGTCCCAGAAGTCATCCATACCGGGGCAGCTTCGCAGCTCCGGAGCCGCGATCCGGGAGATCCCGAGCTTGGTCAACGTCGACCATCGGTACGTGATCTCCACGGCACGTTGTCACACTATCGTCGAGCAATCTCACCGCCCCACACGGCGTCAAGAAAGACAACAACAAGGATTCAAGCAGCGAAAACGTGCGCAGGAATTCCTGCGTTTACACGCCTGCATCGAGAATCTTCACCATCACACCCGCACCAGCGTTCCCGCATTGACCAGAAGAAATCATCAGAAGAATGCGTTCCAGACGTGGTCAACAGTCGCAACAGGGATGGTCTAAATCTCAGACCACCCCTGCTCTCCGTCTGCCGTGACGCCGGGTAAGGCAACACAACCGTCGGACTACCTCTACTGCTACAGCCTGAGCGGGCAAACCGGACAGGAGGTCGAAGCGGCGACAGAGGCGGGCATGGCTTCTCCCCACCGCCACCGTTTCCCGCTGACGATCATTCAGCATGCCGCAAAAGCTATGCCACCGTTTTCCCCTTAGCTATCGGGACGTCCAAGAATTGCTCCACCAGCGCGGCATTGAAGTCAGTCATCAGACCCTGCGCGAGTGGTGCATCAAATTTGGATCCCTCTTTGCTTAGGAACTGCGTCACTGGGAACCCCGACGGGGTTCCCAGTGGCATCTGGACGAGCGTGGCAGGGGTGGTTTGATCCTTAGACCACCCCTGTTCTCTG